>CAZIAX010000008.1:0-27334 GCA_964537745.1 uncultured Sangeribacter sp. | reverse complement strand
AAAGTCTGATGAGAGAAGAGCGGCTTGAAGTCCCGGTGCGCGCATTGAGAGAAGCCCTTATCAATGCACTATGTCACCGCCAATGGGAGAAACAGAATCTTACAATAAGTATCGCCGTCTATGACGACCGTGTAGAGATTGCCAACCCCGGCATCTTCCCACCACAGATTCCGATAGAAAACATAAAAGATTCACACGAGTCCTACCCGTATAATCGCAATATGGCGCAGGCTCTCTACCGCTCAACTTTTCTGGAAAGTTGGGGTAGCGGTATCCATCGCATCATCGAAGCCTGCCGCGAGCAAGGGTTAGAAGATCCATCTTGGCGTTGGGACGGAGGCTTCGTCTACGTCACCTTCAAACGCCCGTCCTACGAAGGTTCAGGTACGATAGAAAGTACCATAGAAAATAGCGGTAATACACAAGAAGGAGATGAAAGTACACAAGAAACCGCCAATGGTACACAAGAAAGTACACAAGAAAAGAGAATAAGTACACAAGATAAAATCCTGAATATTCTGCGTGAGAATCCGACATTATCTACTTCTGACGTCGCGTCTAAACTTGGAACGACAAGAGACGGCATTAGAAAAGCATTGGAGAAACTGAAAGCGGATGGGAGGCTCATCCGTGAGGGTTCAACTAAAGCCGGGCGATGGATTGTCAATGAGAATTCTTAACTCGTAGATTATACGATAATTCCTAAATGATCGTTATATTTGCAGATGACAAGTGAGAGAACTTGTGGGCGACGACAGGAGTGATGCCTATGGCTTCGGCGGAGCAGAGCGATGAAAAGCGATGCAGTGTGCCGTAGGAGCTAATGTTGGAGCAGAGGAAAGGCCTGCTGATAAATAATTGATTTTTAGGATATAAGAAATAGGGGGTTTCCCAAGTGGGACCACAAATTAGAAATCAAGCACTTACACATATGTGTAGGTGCTTTTCTTTTGTATTTTACCAAAAGACAGCTTGCGGCGGGTGGGAAACCGTCTTCCCATTGACTATGCATCTAAATGGTATTTCTTTGGTGGGATTATGGGGATTATATCGGAATTTTTTATTATATTTGCGGAATGTTTTCTATTTCAACCTTAAATCGAACAGTCGTGAAGATTATCAATTACCTTGGCAGTGCCATGGCGGTGGCTTCGTTTTGCTTGCCGGCATCCTTGCTCGCACAGACATACCCACAGAAATCCGATGTGCCTACAGTGTATATCGAGACGGAGAATAGCAAGGCTATAACAAGCAAAGAAATCTACATTAAAGCCACTCTTCGCTATGTGGATGCCAATGGCGAGAAATACTACGATGCCCTCGGGATTCGAGGACGTGGCAATTCTACTTGGAAACTTGCCAAAAAGCCGTATAGGATAAAGTTCGATAAGAAGCAGGAGTTCTTGGGCAGCGACCACGCCAAGGCCAAGAGCTGGACTTTGCTGGCCAATTATGCCGACAAAAGTCTTATGCGCAATGCGCTGGCTGCAGAGTTGGGTAAATTCACAGGACAACCCTTTACCGCAGCCGCACAGTTTGCTGACGTGGTATTGAACGGCAAATATATCGGAAACTATCAGATTTCAGACCAAGTGGAGGTTCGGGCCAAACGTGTCGATATAGTGGAGCAGGAAGACCCTATGACCGACGCCTCAAACATCACTGGCGGATATTTGCTGGAGATAGATGGATTCGCTGACTCCGAACCTTGCAAGTTCACTACCACCCGCGGAGTGAAAATCACTGTCAAATCTCCCGACGATGAGATTATCGACCCTCGTCAGGTAAGCTATATCAAAAACTATATCCAAAGTTTTGAGAACGCCCTCTTCAGTGCAGACTTCACCAATCCGGAGACCGGATACAGACAATACATAGACGAGAACACCCTTCTGAGTTGGTATGTGGCATCCGAGATGACAGCCAACCCCGATGCTTTCTGGAGCACATACATCTACAAAAATCAAGATGACCCCAAAATCTACTGGGGCCCCCTGTGGGATTACGACATCGCTTTCAACAACTGCCTACGCAAGGGCGACATGACCAGACGCTTGGTACTGAAGGATGGTTTTGGTGCCGACCTCACCGGAGTCTGGCTGCGTCGCATGTGGGAAGACCCATGGTTTGTAAATGCCGTGAATGAAAAGTGGAAAGGCATGGTAGAAGCCGGGGTAGAGAATCATCTGCTCAAATTCATAGATGAGAAAGAGGAAGAGCTCACCACCTCCCAAAATCTTGACGGAAAGATTTGGCCAATCAATACGCGAGTATATGACGAATACATGCTCTTTTCGACTTACTCAGCGACAGTAGATTTTCTGCGCAAGTTTGTCAAGGAGCGTGTAAGCTATCTTACAGATAGTTTTGAGAAAGAAGCAGCAGGTGCTGTTCCTACTCCACCCTTTGAAATCGAAGAAAATTACTACTACCGCATCCATAACGCCAACACCATGAAATGCGCCGACATCTCAAAGGATGGCAATGCAATATGCGGCAACACCTATATCGAAGGAACCGAGAGCCAACAATGGAGCATCACGGATATGGGCAACGGCCTTTGCATGATTATCAACAGAACGACTGGGCAAGCAATCACCGAAGCCGCGCCATTCGTCAATGGCAGTTATCAACGCAATGCGCAGCTTACACTCACCAATCCTGATGCATCTGACAAGCGCCAGCTATGGCAGATTAACCCATTGCCTACAGGCGGGGCATACACGATAGTGAATGCAGCCACTAATTTGGCATGGAACAATTCCGGAGGAAGCAACAACGATGGGAACCCATGGATATCCTGGGACAATGACTCCAACAATCCCAACAAGCCGAACCGACATTGGCGCATCATCCGCGATGAGCTCAAAGACAATACCGGGGTAAAGGAAGTGTATGACTCGGCGCTTGAGTATATCGTCACTTATTCTCCAGCAGAGGGGATAATACGGTTTATTGGAGAGGGGCCGGTATGCGGCTCTTATTCGATCGCTGGCCTTAACGGAGCGACTATGAAATCAGGCCCGATATCCGACCCTATCAATGTGTCGGCACTTCCGTCAGGAGCATATGTTCTCTTATGGGAATGTGCTGGAAAATTCTTCTCGAAAAAATTTATCAAACCATAATAAAAAGTATCTAAATGAAGACTTGTCCGAAATGTAAGATCAATGTGACAGACGAAACAAAGTTTTGTCCGAACTGCGGCACACCCCTCCCCGAGGAGTTGGTTCAGTATGTCGCCCAACAGAATCCACCCACAAAACGAAAAAACAACACGTTGCTCATCATTATCGCTTATGTAGCAGGCTTGATAATCTGTGGGGTAGTCGCATATATTATCTTTGCAGATAAAAACAAGAAAAATGACGACATCCTCCTGACAGAGGAAGTAGACGAGTATCCCGTGGAAGACCAGTATGCGTGGCTCTCCGACAGACTTGTCAAAGCCTCAGACCTTGAAGGCAAGACAGCTGGCGACCTCCGGCTTATGCGCAACGCCATATTTGCTCGACATGGATATATTTTCAAGAGCGATGATTTGAAAGAATATTTCTCAGAATTCGATTGGTATGAGCCGCGTTATGCCGATGTCTCTAACCGTCTCTCCGGTATAGAGCAGAAGAACATTGCCTTCATCCAAAAATATGAAGGCAACCCCTCCAAAAACTCCTCCTCAACTTCTGGAGCTAAAGCGCGACTGCACAATATTGGACTGACAGACGACTATTCAGACATAGTTTGCTACGTCAAACTTTCAGACAGCGACTTATACGGTCTCTCAAAGAGTGAACTGAGAATCCTCCGCAATACAATTTATGCCCGACATGGCAGGAAGTTTAAAAGCCAGGATCTACAGCAGTATTTCAACTCCTTCCCATGGTATGACGGACGTTACGATGAAATTCCAGTAAGTTGGCTATCAGACATCGAAAAACATAATATTAATCTCATACAAAGCTTTGAATAAGATAATGACAATCCTGTCGGTAGGGGTGACATTCCTATCGACTGCATGCTTCTCAGCCCACGGATCATCCGACAACCCTGATTCAAGCTCCTCTGACTCACTGAATGCCATTGAAAGAAACCGTGACGATACAGCGGCTACCACAGGCATCAAACCCACCATCAATGTGCCGCAAGGAGCACAGGCACTTATCAACTCCTATCCTGACTTTGTCAAAGGATATGAAGATGGGAAGATTCTTCTGACAGACGGCACCTCGATGATCTATGACGACGGACACGAAAAGGACTTCGCAACCATGCTCGACGACAGCGACCTGGAAGACATGTTCTACGTGGTCTACAAGCAACCGGCTGAGGGGGAATCACCTGAATATCTTGCCGATGCAGGGCGCTCGCGCAATGAAGAAATCTTTAAGAAAATGTACGGCAATTCATCGGCAAGTGTGCAGAAAAAACTGGTCAACGTGCCATGGTTTGGACAAACCGTGAAGTTTACTTCTGTCAACGGGGCAGCTGACCAACTGAAAAAAGTGGCTGAGGAACTTGCACAATATCCCGAACTTAAAAAGTATCTCAAGAGCAGCGGGACATTCTATTGGCGACCCGTAAGAGGAGCCAAACGATTGAGCGCGCATAGCTACGGGATAGCATTCGACATCGGAGTAGACCATTCCGATTATTGGCTTTGGAAAAACGCAGGCGCCAAAGAGACTGCAAAAATCAAATATGCAAATCGCATTCCTCAGCAGATTGCAGACATCTTCCGCAAGCATGGTTTCATATGGGGAGGCTCCTGGTATCATTTCGACACAATGCACTTTGAATACCGCCCCGAAATACTTGAATACGCCCGAATTGCTTCAGAGTCAAACCCTGAATAAGAAAATCAAGCCAATACCAACGATAAAAAAGACGCGTCTCAGTTCCTGAGACGCGTCTTTTTTATCGTATAAGGCAGTGGGTATTAGTGCTGGATATATTTGCGACCATTCTTTATTACAAGGCCCTTATAGCTGGAATCTACACGGATACCCATCGGAGTGTAGATTGGGGCGTCGTCTTCATCAACAACCAAGCTTTCTACTGCGTTGTAGTCCTCGCCGAAATAGCCGTCAGCGTCTGAAACGCGGAATGCGTTAAGCTTGACAGTGCCTGATATCGAAGTCGGGACAATCTTCACGAAGCGAGCCTCGGGATTGAGTTCAAACTCGCCGCTGAAAGGAAGATCCTTCTCGGTGAGCACGCGGATGGTGCGCCATGTCGGAGCATCCTTCACGTCGGGATTGCGGGTCTCCTGAATTTTCACGCGGGTTGTGGTGCCAGCCTCAGCGGTGAGGTCAACGAAAATCTTCTTGGCAGTAGAGCCGAAATAAGTCATCACCTTGTCGCTGCTTGTAGCAGTACGGAAGGCTACATAATCTGCAGCAATCTCACCTGCATTGTCGCCGCCACCTACCTGACACCAGTGGGGATAGTCGTTCTGTGCAGTCTGTACGAGGCCACCTACAGTCTCGAATGGAGCGACCTCAGTGAAGGGAGCGAAGTTCAATGGCAGAGCAGCCGCAGCCTTGCCCCAGTGTGTCTCTCCACTTGCTTTGGTGGCACCGAAGTCACCGGTAGTAATCTTAACATCGCCGATGAAGCTGCGTTCACCAGAAAGGTCGGTCAGCATTCCTTCAGTGAAGCTGATAGTATACTGAGAGTTTGCATCAAGAGCATCGTAAGTGATGTTGAGCTTCTTTCCAGAAGCAGCCACTGAGATTTCCTCAAACTGATGGCTACCTGAAATCACTGCACCACCATTGTATGTCACATCCTGATTGAATGTTAGAGAAAGTGAACCATCTGTATAGTCAACTTTGTTGTCAAGAGCGCCTGCGGTCATCGTAAGTGGTTCCTCGCCACTTGATGCCACATAACGCTCGATGAGGATATCATTGACATTTATCTTCTTGCCATTGGCATCGAAACGGAATTTCACCGGACCAGAGTTGGTGTAGGTGGAAGTAAACTTATAAACTCTCTTAGAAGCACCGGCAGCAAGGTCGATAGAGCTTTCCTTTCCTCCGGCGATGGTGTAGAGCTTAGTAGTCTTTGCAGACTTGTCGGGGTTGCCGAGATAGAGAGTTACGACGCATGGGCCAGTAACCTCAGGAGTCTCGATATAACCACCAGCCTTCGTAGTATAGAACTGTACACAACGGTTGGATGCGCCACGGTCTTCCTCTGAAGCAGGACCGTAATCCTTGGTCAAGTCATCAGAATTATTGGCGCCACTCATCGCGATGATACGCAAAGACTCGCTGCCTGAGCCGATAGTCATGCCATTGAACGTAACAGCAGAGTTAGCAGCATTGATTATATTGGTGTTGTCACCTATAGAGGCATATTTTGCGCCATACTCTTCAGGTTGGTTATTGAAGTCAGCATAGAAGAGGACGCCACCTGCAGAAGCGGTGAAATTCCACACCGGACCTTCTGTAGTGCCGATTGTATTTACAGCATCCACGCGCCAATAGTAAGTCTTGTTGGGGGCGAGCTCTTTACAAGTCCACTCAGTTGCCTTCAATCCTTCTGCCATCTTTTCCATAGCAGCAACGTCTGTGCCAAGATAAAGAGTGTAAGTCACGTCTCCACCATAAGTCTTGGCGCCAGCCTCCCAAGTGAAAGTAAGGCCGGCAGCCACACCTTCCCTTGCGCCAACTGCAGGGAACGGATTAGAAACTGCATTAGGAGCTGTCGGATCGCCGATGGTCTCTGTAGCCACAATGTTGCTATAGTCTGAAGCGAGGTCGTCAGCACCTACGGCGCGTATGCGTACCCAGTATGCAGTCATTGGAGTAAGACCTTCGATCGTAGCGGAAGTCTCACCTGCGGCAGCAGTTGCCACTTTGGTAAAATTCTTACCATCGGTAGAAACCTCAATTTCAAAACCATTCTTATCGTTTTTGTTGAGATCCCAAGAGAGCGCAAGAGTTTCCTTCTGCTGCCCAGTCACTGCAAGATTGATGGGTTTCTTGATATAAGGATATGGAGCGTCGATAGTGTGGGAGTAAGCCTCGATATTGGTGTAGCCGTCAGCATTGATGGCAACAGCATCGGAAGCATCGTTCGGGTTGAGACCGTTAGCAATCTCCCACTCATCCGGCATACCGTCGCCGTCTGTATCCTGCGGTTTCACACCGCCAGAGATGACACCAGTACCCTTGTGGGGGAGCTGCTTGACGCTGGAGATACCGTTCTTGGTGCCACCGGTGCCATAGGTCAGAAGTTCATCAATCAGATATTGGTCAACCTCATCATAAGCTGGAAGACTTGGGCCTACATTCTTAGTGATCCATTCGAGCGCCTCAGCAGCAGTCATCTTATTAGAGATTTCCGGAATAAGTTGAATCTTCTCTGAAGCAGTAGTGTTGTAGCTTTCGATGTCGGCATTGAGAGCATCAAGCGAGCTGAACCAAGTGGAATATGGAGCGGTGCCATCCTGAGCACCCTTCATCTCGTCGACGGTCATCTCATGGCCATTGAGAATACCATCCTTGTTTTCGTCGTAGTAGTTGCCGGCGCCATAATAGCGGAAACTCTTGATGCCGCGTACAAACGGGTCGGTAGCACTGTTCCAAGGTCCTCGTACGAAATAATTGTTTTCAATGTCGGCCCAGGAGTCACCTTCCGAGTCACTCATGATGTAGCAACCGCCGTTGCCCCAGTTGTAGACAACGTTATTGACATACTGGTTGAGACCCTTGACCTTCGGGTTGCGGGTCTTGTTCTCAATATATAGATTACGATATAGAGTCACGCCGCCGATAGTCTGGATAAGGCCACCGCAAGAGTGCGACTGAAGACCCTGACCTATGATAGAATTCTGGATTGTGATATTGGCCGGGCGGTTATTTTTATTATCCCAGCTTACGGAGAAATTCTCATCCTTACCCCAGAGCACAGACAGATGGTCGAAAATCATATCTGTGCCGTTGGCCACACCGCATGCGTCAGCGCCGCTCGTGCCGCTGTCGCCCATACGGAAGCGGATATAGCGCACGATAAGATTGTTGGCTCCGGAGAATGACACACGGTCGCCATAGATCTGCACGCCCTCACCAGGAGCCGTCTGGCCGAGGATGGTGTTGTTGCCCTTTATTACAAGAGGACTTTTGATGTTGATGGTGCCTGCCACATCAAAAATGATGATACGGCCTGACTTGCTGACTGCGTCGCGGAACGAACCGGTGCCACTGTCGTTGAGGTTGGTCACATGATACACCTCAGGCTTAGCCACAGAGCGTGCGCCTTGCGTAAAGCGGCCGAAACCTTCCGCGCCTGGGAAGGCGAGAAGGGAAGTGTCGGCAGCTGAGACTCCCGCTGCAAGAGCGAGAGAGCAGAAGCCCAACGCGAGTCTCTTAGAAAAAATCATGATAGGTTAATTTAATTATGGAAACTTTTAAAACGAAAAGCGCGATATATCGCCCACCCCTTACTCAGGGAAAGAGGATATATCGCGTCTATAAGAGTATGTGGTCAATTATTTCTGAACGTACTTCTTGCCGTTCTTGATAACGAGACCCTTGTAGTTCTCGTCGACCTGAACGCCAAGGAGGTTGTAAGCAGCAGAGTTTGCAGCCTCAACTGTTACGCCATCTACGCTGTTGACACCAGGTTCGCCTTCGATGCGGACATACATGAGGTTGAGCTGGGAGTTATTGGCACCCACGCGGAACATTACGTTCTTGCCGGTGCAATCCATTGTGATGGGGTCTAACTTATAGTAGCGCTTAGTCACAGGATTTTCCTTTGAAAGGATGATAGTCTCACCAGCTTCTCCATCGATAACTGGAGTCACAGCCACTTCGAGAATATTGTCGGGATTTGCAGTTCCCCCCGTATTAGTACTAGCCCAAACAGTCACGGTAACATTACCAGTAACTGCAGGATACTGAAAGTAAGTGTCGCCGCGAGAAACGATACCCTGAGTACCGAGGCGGGTAAACTGCACGCCATTCTTGCAAGCCACCCAGTCTGCTTCAGTTGCAGCGTTGTAGTCCTTGTCTTCCCAAGCCTCTTCAGAGCCCCAACCTGGCATGAAGATAGTGCGAGTCATGCCTTTCTCTCCCCATGTAAGGAACGGATAGTTGTAGTTCTCCTGTGGCATTTCTTCCAATTCTATCTCATCATTTCCTACATATGCATCCGGAGTCAGCTTATAGACCATACCATCAAGCATGGAGATTCCAACTCCACGATCCACTACACCCTTATCTTCTCCTTCAGGAGTGTTAAGCACCTTGACGGCCATTGCGTTAGGCATAGCAATGCCGTATTTGTCGATAAGGTCATAGTTGCCTGGGGAATAGTAATCGCTACCCTCAGTGGCAACCTCACCCAGGAAGGGGAAATTAGCATAATCTGGGCCGAAGCCATAGTTGAAAACCTCAGCGTTTGCTGCACATGCACATGCGATTGCAGCAGCGAAAAGTAAAGATTTTTTCATAAAATCTAATGGTTAATTAATGTTGGTTATAGATCTATTGATTATTGTTTCCTTCGGCAGAAGAGTGCTTCTGCCGAAGGTTAGGTTTTATATAGGATTATTCAGTAATGCCACTATATCCGGGGTAACCGGGGAGCTGAGTCAAACGCGGGTTATCTACCAATGGATGGCCTGCCGCTTGATTAGCAAACGGACTCAATTCTGATTTATTGTGTTCATAGCCAAAATATAGACCAAAGGGGCCGTCAATCCAGTCGGGATACTTATCCTTATTTTCAGCAAATCCTGTAGGTTTCTGGGCGATAGTATTGCCAAAAAGAATCTGGTTGTTGTCATTGCCCATCTTGAATCCTCCAGCTATGCGACCATTCTTGTTATATGCGTTATCCCACGCCAAGAACATGTTTGTGACATACCAGGATGCAGTGGCATCCTTACCATGAGCAGCTGCTATCTGCTTCAGTTTTTCATTCAATGCATCGCGATTAGCACCTGTTGTAGGGATAGTCTTGATATTGACAACAGCTATTTCATCGGGGTCGGTGAGGTCAATATAATCGAGAGTAAGGAAAGTTGTCCCATACTTGTTCTCGTCTTTGGTAAACTTATAAAGACGATAGACTGATGTGTTGGCATATTGACCTTCGCGCTTTGAAAGGTCTTTCAAGTCCTGCTGTGCCTTTTTCACCTCACGGTCGAGGAGATTCATACGCACAAGGTCGGTACGAAGCACGAATTCATCGGAAAGTTCCCACTTGCGCTCTTGAAGAATCGCATCCTGGAAATCATCATATCCAGCAGGAATTGCCATTGAGCCTATACCTGCACGTTCGCGGACTTGCTTGAGAGCATCGCGAGCAGCGGCTGTCGGACCGTTGTTAAGATAATTCTGAGTTTCCGCATACATAAGGAGCACATCGGAATATCGCATCAGAGGAATATTAACATTACGCTTAGCAGCAGCATTAGGCTCCACCTGCCATTGGATACGATACTTACCTCCACCTACAGAGGAGAATGTGATACCAGCATTTGCCACCTCGGCATCAGTTGTAGCCCCTAAGGAGCGAGGATTATAGTTACAGCAAGTGACGTCGCGTCGCGTATCATTGGGATCAAATGATAGATAATAGGTCGGGAGCTTTGCCTGAAGCGTACGACGGGCACCATAGATAGCATACGTACTACCACCGGGCTGACCGACATAGACACCAAGAGTAGTATTACCCACATTCGGGCCAAGACGAGCAATGCTCCACATCATCTCAGAAGAAACCTCCCCAAAATTGCGCTGGCAGAAGTTGTAGAAGACCTTCTGGAAACCAGACATAGTGTTGTCTGACTGAATCAGTGAGTTCTCACCCTTTGTGATTACAGAATTAAGGGCATCATCAGCAATCTTGTAGATCTCACGAATGCGGGCTTCATCCGGACGGCGTCCCATGTGAAGGGAAGCAGGGTCGTTGGTCTCAAGATTCCAGCGAAGAGACCAGCCTCCGGCGTGCAGACAGATACGTGCAAGAAGTCCACAAGCACTGTTGCGGGTGAGACGCTCTGTATATCCAGCCTCGCTCTGCCAAGGAAGATCTTCTATAGTTTCCACCATCTCATCGATGATGAAGTCATATATCTTGTCGCGGTCATATCGAGTAGGATAAAGCACATCCTCCGAATTGATATCGCGGATTTCGAGAGGTTCCGTATTAAATGGAACATCTCCAAAAAGGCGAATGATATTGAAGTAGACGAAGGCACGCAAAAAGACAGTTTCTGCAATAAGAGCCTTTATCTTTGGAGTTTGCTCCATCTGGCGCATGCGGTAGAGGGCAAGGTTGCAAGCTTCTATGCGCTTATATCCTTCAGTATAAGTAGTACCGAAAACGTATGGAGCTGTAGGATCGTAGCCATAATTGGAGACGTAGTGTTTCTGTCCTTCAAAGGCATCTTCAGCTGCGATAGTAGTAGTTTCGCCTGTGTTTGCCTGGCGATAAAACTCCTCGTGGACAAGGCTTCCATATATACCCTGCACGAAAAGATCGGCATTGTTCTCATCGCGGAAAGCGAAGTCGGTGTCATCCTTAGTGTAGGAAGGGAGATCGAGAGTGTCCTCGCAGGAAGTGAGGAGCATAGATCCGCCGCCGATCAAGGCAAAAGCCGCCATGAAGCAACGCACTGTATTGAATCTATATTTTTTCATTTGAGATAGTCGTTAAGAATGATTAGCCGTTAGAACGAAAGGTTAAGACCCACTACATAGCTACGTGATGCAGGATATGCTCGAGAGTCAAAGCCGGGAGTACAAATGACGTCATCGTTGGATGAAGAGACGTTCGGGTCATAGCCAGAGTACTTTGTAAAGGTATAGAGATTGTTGGCTGTGAAATAGAGACGGCACTTGCTGATACCGGCCTTGCTCATCCACTTTGATGGGAATGTATAGCCCAATGTCAGCTGAGATATACGAAGGTAGCTTCCATCTTCCACGAAGTAAGACGATGGGTAGATAATATTTCCAGAGTTGCCCTCAGAGAGAGACCAGAGACGAGAATTCTCGTCAGGGTTGAGAGCTTTCAGACGCTCAAGAGAAGTAGCCTTCTGTCCTGTCACTGGATCGATGAGACGATAGAAGTTGCTTCCGAAGTCATCGAGAGTGTTCTGGAAAGGTCCGTAAGGGCTCAAAGCCTGTGCAGTAGCGTTGTAGATGTCGTTGCCAAGTGAGAAGTTCATAAAGATGTTAAGGTCAAAGCCCTTGAAGTTGAACTGGTTGCCAAAGCCACCGATACAGAGCGGAGTACCATTACCAATCTTTACCATTTCCTTGGTGAACTGAGGATTCTCAGGGTCGCCATTGTCAGCTGCAAACTTCATATCGCCGGGCTGTGCAGTGCCACCGAAAGGTTTCACTACTCCATCTTTCAGAGTGTAAGTACCATCGCCATTGTCGATGAAGTCATCTGTAGTGTAGAGACCTTCATATTTGTAGCCATACATATCTCCGAGACCTTGTCCGACTACTGCATAATAAGTCACCTGGCCGGAAAGGGAGCTACCTGCAGTGAACTGCTTGTAGTCAAGATTATTGTTCAAGGCGAGCACCTTAGAGCGGTTGAATGATAAATTGAGGGTTGTAGTCCACTGGAAGTCACGATTTGTGATGTTGACAGTATTGAGAGCGATTTCCCAACCGCGGTTGCGCATCTTGCCGACATTCTGCATCTGCTTTGAATAGCCGGTTGTAGATGGAATCACTGACGACATAAGCATATCGGAAATCTGGTTGTTGTACCAGTCTACACCTAAGTTGACACGGCCATTGAGGAGTCCGAGGTCAAGACCAACGTTGGTAGCGTGAAGAGTTTCCCATTTAAGTTTTGGGTTACCAAGTTCAGTAGAGAGCACGAATGAAGGATTCTGCTCATTGTTGTCCATCGGGTAAGATCCGAGAGTGACTGCAGTAGTGTAAAGGTTGTCGCTGATGCCGTTGTTACCGGTCACACCATAACCAGCACGGAGCTTAAGATTGCTGATGACGTTGACAGCATTGCTCTCCTCGAAGAATTTTTCCTGTGAGATACGCCATGCTCCTGACACTGATGGGAAGCAGCCCCACTTGTTGCCCTTGGCAAACTTTGAGCTACCGTCGCCACGCACTGTAGCCGTAAGAATGTAGCGGCTGTCGTAGGTATAAGAAACACGACCGAAGAATGAGAGCATATTGTTGTGTGAATGGCTTGTAGATTTGGAAGCCACTTCAGTAGTATTGATATAGTCGAGTCCGTGGTTAGGATTCGGGAATTTCTTCAGGCTGAGTGAAAGGCCTTCGCTTTCGCTATATGTATACTCTTGACCAAGCATAACGGTGAGATCATGCTTCTCATTGAAGGTATTCATGTAGGTCAGAGTGTTTGCTATGTGCCAGTTGTAGCCTTCAGAAGGGCTTATGCCGCCTGACATACCTGTATTCACGGGGTCAAGCAAGTAGCCAGTACCTTCAGGTCCTGCAAAAGAAGTAGATTTTGACCATTTGGTCACATAGTTGCCTGATGTGCGCCAAGTGAAATTCTTAAGAAAATCAATTGTGACGCCAGCATTGAGTTCCAAACGACGGTCACGCTTTGAGCTTGTAGCCGCTCTATTCTGCACAAGCTGGTTAGTAGCAGAATAAAGTGAAGTCATGGAACGGAGCTGTCCTAAAGTCTGGGTATTCAGGAGTTCGTCGTAAGTAAACATCGTTCCGCCATTGATCGGGTATTTCACGAGATCGTCGAGACCATCAAACTTACCTCCACCATGAGTAGAAGAGCCATAGAAGAATGCAGAGAAGTCGAGTTTCACGCCCTTGTAAAGCTCAGTGTTGATTTTAGCGCGGAGCGAATTGCGAAGATAATCATGGTTGGCAAGAAGACCATCGTTCTTCACAAAGTTGTAAGAGATAAGATACTTGGTCTTGTTGTTGCCACCAGATACAGACACGCTGTGGTTTTGAGTGACGGCCGAACCGCCGAAACCTTCTTCCTGCATATCGAGCGCGTAAGAATTGCCATAGAGGGAAGCCATACGGTCGTAGACACCTGTGTAGAAGGCTGGGTCGTTGGCGTAGTCAAAGTTGTTGTCATACATCTGGGTGAAAAGGCCATAGTTGTTGCGGAGCGCGATGAGCTCGTACTGATACTGAGCGTAGCTGAGCGCATTGTTCATCACGTCGAGCTTCTTGGGAAGCACGTCGAATGAAACGAAACCGTTATAGTCAATCTTGGTCTTTCCGGAAGATGCAGACTTTGTGGTAATCACCACGATACCGTTAGAACCACGGGCACCATAGATGGCAGTAGAAGAGGCATCCTTCAGCACGTCGATGGTCTCGATGTCGTTGACATCAAGGTTGGAAAGCGCGTTGTCCATCGGGAAACCGTCGACGATGTAAAGTGGAGTCGTAGACTGAGTAAGAGATGTACCGCCACGGATAGTCACATTGACGCCAGCACCAGGAGCACCGCTCTGCGACACGATATTAAGACCTGGGGCCTTACCTTGGAGGGCGCCTGCTGCAGAAGTAGCGGGCACTTTGGCGAGTTCTGCACCGGAGACGGATGAGACAGCACCAGTAAGGTCTTTCTTTTTTACTGTGCCATAGCCGATAGCCACGACTTCGTCGAGCATAGTAGAGCTTGACTTGAGAGTGACGTCAATTTTTGTCTTGCCATTGACTGCCACTTCCTTGCTGTCGCATCCGATATAGGAGAATACGAGAGTGGATTTCGAAGGCACCGAGATGGAGTAGTTACCTTCGATATCGGCGGCCACACCATTATTGGTGCCTTTCTGCACAATAGTGGCTCCGATTAGCGGTTCGCCGGTGTCATCAGTCACCGTACCGGTGACCGTGATGTTCTGGGCGTAGACCGAGACTGAAAAGATTATGGCAAGCGTCATCGCAAGCCAATAACGTGTTTTCTGACTGAATTTCATACACGCAGGGTTATTAGATGTTAAGTTAATAGGCTTTATTTACAGATTCGTCTTGCAAAATTACAATAAAAATATAGATTATTGCATTTATTAACACTCTTTAACACCGATGAGAGTTAAGAGTCAAGAACCAAGAGTCAAGAACCAAGTGGGCTACGCGGTAGTGAGACGGCTCGAGGCGGTTGCAATTGGCTACGCCCAAGCTTACGCAAGTCGCTCCTCCCATTGACTATGCTTTTGGTATTGCATATTAGATTATTTTTTAGTAAATTTGCGGTCGGAAAGAATTATATTGACCTTAGTAATCTCCATAAATAAATTTTATCTTAGTTTTTATTAAAATCTAACTCATCATGAGAAAAATTTCCAGCATGCTTATGCTGCTGATGATGCTTTTCATCAGCTCGACAGCATGGGCAGAACATGTGACGGAAGTCCGCTCATGGGACTTCACAAAAGGCAGTGACCACGCTGACCAAGTGACCAACTGCGACTACTGGGCTTCCAGCAGCAAAGGACGCTACTCACTCGCCAAGGCTCTGACAAACCAGGAACTCCCCTCCAATACGGGCGGTGCACTTTCCGGACTTGAAGGTGTCTACTTCACTGTAGCCAAGGGCGCAGTATATGGCATCTCCGCAAATTACTGTTTCCAGAATGGCTCTATGACTGTCCGCATTCCGGATTGCGGCGTCAACGACGAACTTATCCTCGACTTCTCAGGAGCGGGCGGCGACGCGACGGTAACTTCCGACAATATCACAAAAGAACTGATGGTGCCATCAAACATCAGCAAACAGTGTGACGACTCCAAGGTATCAACTCGAGTGAAAGAGAACGGCGACGTTGTGCTTAACATGAGCTGCGGCAAAGGTTTCCGACTTTATGGCATCACTGTAAATCCATACGTTCCGAAAGAGCGCCACTTCACAGACTTCCAGATTGACTTCACCAGCGACCCTTATACTGTAGTGAAACCTGCCGACGGCAAACTTCCCGAAGGAGTAACAGTAGAGGGCACATTCCATGACGCACAGCATGGCTACAACTCATCTACAGTAACAGTGCCTGTAGACGGAGCAGTGAAGATCACATTCGGCAACTGCACCTACAATGGACATGGAGCCACCATCAAGAATGGAGAGACAGTGCTTGCCACACTCCCCTGCGGAGGCAACTGCGACGGCACTACTTCATGGATATACAACAGCAATGACGATGCTGTTCTGACTATCATCACGCCCTCCTACTGCCCTTCACTCTCTGTAGAAGCATGTGATTTCATTCCTGACGTGACCATCTCCTATTATAATACCGACGGCACACTTCTTGGCGAGGAGTCAGTAGCTGGAGGAGCTGCACTTACATACAAGTATGGAGCAAATGACGTCATTGTTCCTGCCGGTCAGGCATTCCGCGGATGGTTTGAATCCACTAAATCCACTGCCGAGAAAGTTGCTGAAGGCACTTCAGTGCAGACCGACCTCGAGCTTTTCGCTCGCGCCACTGCAATTGAAGAGCCAACAAGCACTTCCCGCTACGTCTACGACCTCACTAAACCCTATTTCTATGTAGAAGATCATGAGGCAATCGAAATAGACGGAAAATACTACAACACTCATGGCTGGCTCATAAACCAGAATGGCGCTATCAAAGTCAATGTAGCCGGCAAATGCTATGTGTCGGTAGGATGCTGCCTATATTCAGGTGAAAGCACTGCCACAGTCACTGACGAGTCAGGTAATGTCGTGGCAGAGTTCCCCGTCAAGGGAGAGAGCGACGGCGCAGAGCAGACATTCCAGTATGACGGTCCTGCAGGCTGGTTGACCATCACTTTCCCCAACGGAGCTTACACCCACAACGTTACAGTTTCAAATGTGGTAGAATTCGTAGCATACAACGAAGCAGCCGGATACTATGAAGTGCCGGCGGGCGATGTCTCAAGCTTCCTACTCGCCCTTAAGGCAGCCGCTACACAAGACGGAGCGAAGATCTTCCTGCCCAACGGCACCTATGACCTTGGCACCACTACCCTGACAGCAGTCAACGGCAAGAATATCTCCATCATCGGCGAATCAATGGAAGGGACTGTCATCCTCAACTATCCTCCGCTCGATGCAGAGGGTATCAGCGTGACAGCAACAATTCTCAACCGCTCTGAGAACCTCTACATGCAGGATCTCACCCTGCGCAACGCGATGCCATTCGATGGCAAAGCAGCTGCAGGGCGTGCCGTGGCTCTTCAGGATAAGGGCAAGAATACAATCTGCAAGAACGTGAGCCTTGAGTCTTATCAGGACACCTATTACAGCAATAACGGCTCAGCTTACTTCTACTTTGAAGATGGCGAGATCCATGGTGTGGTAGACTATGTGTGTGGTGGTGGCGACGTCTACTTCAACCGAGTGAAGTTTGTCAATGAGTCTCCGAAGAATGCTACAATCGCTGCTCCCAACGGTGCTAAGAAATTCGGATACGTGATGAACGGTTGTACCATCGAGACACTCTGCAGTCAGTTTAACTTCGGCCGTTCATGGGGCACATACTCTGGTCTGGCATGGCTCAACACCACTATCAATCAGCCCTCAAAACTTGCTTCTTCACGATTCAACACTACTGGCATGAACTGCGCAGCTGACAAGTTTGTTGAATACAACTCCATGGACGTCAACGGCAATAGAATCTCACCTGCGTCCAACAAGCTGACTTTCACGCACTCATCTGGAGACAAGAGCTACGAGACAATTCTTACTGACTTAGAGGCAGCAGAATATGCTATTGACAAGGTATTCCCCGATTGGGACCCAGAAAGCATTGCATCTCAGGCAACCTACGTAGACAATGAGAATACTGAAGGAAACGTTTATCTCGTAGACGGCAAGATTTATGCTGGTGAGCTTCCTGAAGGCAACGGACTGAAGGTTCGCAAGGCAAATGCACGCGGAGGATTCGGCCCTGTTGTAGAAGTCAGCACTACCGGTGTGAAAGCCATATCAGAGGCAAATGCCACTGCAAGCCAGAGCTTTGACCTTCAGGGTAACGCAGTCAACGAAGTCCATAAGGGAGTAACGGTGACTGTCGTCACTATGGAGAATGGCCAGAAAGTGGCTACTAAGACTATAAAGTAAGTAGAATTAAATAGAGTTTAAGCGCAGGCCAAGTTTTTTGGTCTGCGCTTTTTTAGTAAAAAAGGAACGTCTCCTCCATCCTGGGCGACGTTCCTTGGATAATGCAAGTCAAAAGGATGATTAAGCATATATCTATATGTGGTTGAAACAATTAATCATTTCAATACCGAGCTAAGCCATTATCTTATCGGTATGCAAAAGTATAAAAATATTTCCATATGTAAAACTGCCATTTTTTAAATTCTCCTCCAAGAAGCCAATAACAGCATATAAGTAGGCAAAAATCGCTACTGAAACGATAAAAAACTTTCATAAAATCATAAATTTCAGAAACCGGCATCATTAAAAATATCAAAAAAATGATTATATTTGCAACTTGAAATAAGAAAGCATAATCACCTTTTCCACTACCATGAAGTCAACCACAATAAACTGTACGCTGACACTCCTCCTGACAACCACCCTTCTTATGACATCGCTTTTGTCTTGCAGAAAAGCGAAAACCATCATGTCTGTACCTTCTGAAATCGCAGACATAACCGATACTCTCCGTAATGGCAATATTGCAAAAGCCATGACTATGACGGAGAATCTCAAGGAAGAAGCCATCAATAAAGGAGACTCCTGCATGTGGAGCGAGGCCATGGTGCAACAAGGTGTCAATTCATATTATCAAGGAAATCCAGACCGAGTGTTGTCTTCATCCGACTCTGCTATATATTGGCTTGAGCGCCAGAAGCAATTTCCCTCAAAAGCAAGAATTCTCGCTAAGGCTTACCAAACCAAAGGAGCTTTCTACGACCAGTATTACTTCAATTCTGACTCGACAGCACTATACTTCCGCAAGGCTGTAGACCAGGTGGAGCTATCGGGTATCAACACAGACCGTCCTCAAGCCTACAGCAACTATGCCAACGCCCTGCGCATGGGAGCGGTGCTCGATAGCGCAGCTCTATATTATCATCGGGCCATCTCTGTGGCCGATTCTCTCCAGCTTGAGACGGTGCACTACATTCCCCTATACAACGGCATAGCCTCTGTATTCACCGACATGCGAGATTTCGAAAACAGTGGCAAATGGTGGAATAAATCTATGGAGGTACTTGAATCCATGGACCAATTTGACAAGTTCAACACCATGACTGGTTACGGCAACGACCTATATTATAAAAATGATTACGAAGGCGCACAGCAGGTATTCACCCGACTGAGAGCCATGCTTGACTCCGTCGATGGCGCGGAGTGGGAAACGATGTTTACCGACGTCAATCTTGCAGACACGTACATAAGGACCGGACGCGCAAAGGAAGCACAGGAAATGCTTGACAAAGCATCTGAGTATTTCTCAAAGACGCAACCCAACCCAATGGTGATGTCGTATATCCAGACTCTTCGCATGAGAGTCGCGACCGCTCTTGGGCATTATGCCGAAGCTCTCGATATGGCTAAGCTTAATCCGGAGGCCGATACTCTCCGACTGGAGCAGCATCTTGCGCGACTCAAAGCTATGGAGGATCTTTACTCCAAGACAGGAGACTATCGCCTTGCCTATGCCTACAGAAGCCGCTACGACCACCTGAACGACTCTCTACGCTCATATCGTCTGAGCCAACAGATTTCCGCAGCAAATGCCATTTACCAGCGCGACCATCGCATTCTTAATCTCGAAGCAGGCAACAACCGCCAGAAAGCTCATATCTACGAGCTTACCACTGGCATTGCCATCGCGCTCGCCGTAATAGTGGGACTGATGTTGTTCTTTGTAGTGAGGCGCATCAATGTCAGAAAACGAGAGACTAAGATGATGAACAAGATAATCAGTCTCCGTCAGGAAATCCTACGCAACCGGGTGACTCCGCACTTCATCTACAATGCCCTCAACCATGAACTCCATAATGCCAAGACGGGGAAACCGTCACACCTGGATTCACTCGTCGACCTGATACGCAAGCAACAGATTTTGGCCTCTGAAATTCTTATTCCATTCAGCGAGGAACTGAAATTCACCGACGACTATATCAAGGTAATAGGCGATAACGGAAGGGATAGTCTGAATTATGTCTGCCACATAGATCCTAAAATCAACCCGGACTTCAACTTCCCTTCTATGACGCTTCAGATTCTTGTAGAGAATGCTTTCAAACATGGCTTCACAACACTCCAGCCTGAAACTGAAAGGCATCTTTACATCACGGTAAGCCGCATGGATACTGGCCTAATATCAGTGAGCGTCTTCAATAATTGCGGACCGAATCCATCTGAGGCCGTGAAAGGAGGTACTGGGCTCAGGGCTCTCATGGAGACAATCCGCCTTATAAATGATCGCCACCGTGCACAGATACACTTCAACATAGACACCAACACCCAATTCGAAGGGCTCGACGGCTGCAATGCCACTATTACACTACCCGACAATCTCAAACCAGCTATCAATCACTAAACCAAAATGAAGAAGATAAAGACAGTCATCATTGACGATGACATTCCAAGCATCAAACTGCTTGCAGAAGAAATCTCCCGACGAAATGACATAGAACTGTGTGCCACTGCCGAAACATTGGAAGAGGGAGAACGTGCTGTAGCCCAACATCAACCCGACCTTATCTTCCTCGATATGAAATTTCCCGAAGGTAACGGGCTCGTTTGGTATGAAAACACCAATTTGCCAGAAAAAACCAAGGTAGTATTCCACACCTGCTATCAGCGCTACATCCACGATGCGCTGTCGCTACGTGTATTTGATTTTCTCCTTAAGCCATTTGATCCTACCGAACTCGACGTCATTATCAAGAGATACAGGCAGCTTGACAACACACAAATCAAAGGAAACACATCTGTAGGCCAAGTGCCTTCGATATCCGTGCTGCAACCAGAGCGCCCCCGACTGCTCTCTATTACTTCTGTGACCAACTCCAAGATGATAGTCAATCCTGCTGACATCGTATATTTCAGATATATGTCTGACCGGAAGATCTGGGAATGTGTCTTCTACAATCTGAAACGTATCATCCTTAAACGCCAGACCACTGCGGAGACAATCCTTGGATTCGGTCCTGACTTCGTGCGCACTCACAAGCAATATATCGTCAATATCCGCTACGTAGGGATAATCAATGGAAACGACGTCATGCTACTACCTCCACTCGATACCATCACGGAGATAAAGATATCGAAGACTTATCGGAGGGATTTGATGGACCGCTTCTACGATATCTAAGCCTTCGGCTAAGGGTCAAGGACCAAGAGACAAGAACCAAGGACCTAGGACCAAGGGGGCTACGCAGTAGATTATGGGGTGGGGTCAACTAAATTACGGTGGAATCGGTTTTAATAATAAAAAGATGTCGACACTTATGAAAAACAAAAATACCGATACCACTGCTAAAGCTGCGCCAACTTCGGGCAGCTCAAAGAAAGACATAATAGAGAAGATTCTCAAGATTGTGGTGCCGATTGGCGTTTCGGCCGCCATGATCATATGGATGTCGCACAAACTCAATTTCCACCAGATTTGGGCCATTACCGCTCATGACTGCAACTACTGGTGGCTCTTGCTCGTGATGCTGCTCACCATGCTCTCTTACGCTATAAGGGGCATCCGGTGGGGATATCAGTTGCGTGCAGCCGGCATCCCGAGGATGTCAGTAGCATCTGAGAGCGTGTCGATTTTCTCAGCTTATGCCATAAACTTACTTGTACCCTACTTGGGCGAGGCGTGGAGGTGTGTATACGTCTCAAGGAGAGAAAAGGCTAAACTTTCTACAGTCGTGGGGACAGATCTTGCCGACAGGAGCTCCGACTTTGTAATGATAATGCTGCTGCTTGTGCTTGCACTGATAGTGGCACATCCCGCACTCATGCATTTCTTTGATCAATATTCTTTCGGACGCGACTTAGACAATGTGATGTCAAAATGGGAATTATGGACAGGGCTTGGGGTGGCTTTGATAGCCTTCATACTATGCGACATAAAATATAAGAACTCTAAATTTTTCAAAGGATTCAATCTGAGCATCTCAAGAATGTGGCAAGGATTTAAGGTTATCTTCACTATGAAGGGAAGATGGACTTATCTCTTCCTGACCATAGCCATTTGGGTATGCTATTATCTTAAAATCTATCTCGTCTTCTTTTCATTTCCATTCACTCGCGAGCTTCTGACCCATCCTGGATATGCCTACGGACTACTGCCTGGATTGGTAGCATTCGTATTCGGATCGTTCAGTATGGCAATCCCAAGCAATGGAGGACTTGGCCCATGGAACATAGCTGTCATGTATGCTCTGATGCTCTATGGTGTAGGGCACACAGACGCTGCGGCATTCTCAATAGTAGCATGGAGCACACAGACATTCATGACGATACTACTCGGCATCTACTCTATGATATACATCGCGGCTACCAAGAAGAAAAAGAGCATGATTAAGTAAGAAGAACCAAGAGTCAAGAACCAAGTGGCTACGCAGTTATGTAATAGAAATTAGTTTTTGCGGTTTTCTACGTCGTCGTTGCTGATAGATTTGTTGGTTTTCTTTACTGAGGCATTGAGCGATCCGAAGCGATAGCTGACAGAGATGCTGAAGTTGTTGGCTGCATTATAACTATAGGTTTTGCTATAGCCGGTGTAGCCGGTGTTTCTCGGGTCAGTCTCATATATGCGTACGGAGTGCCCGAAAGGATTCATAATATTGATAGAGACACTAAGACGCTTCTCTTTCAAGAATGATTTTTGCAAATCGAGTCCATAATAGGTTTGGTCGCCAACACGAGTCTTGTTGATACTATATAGATCGGGGGTAGAGCAATAGAAACTGCAGTAACCAGTAACTGCGAGATCCCATGGCAACTGTTGACGAACTCGAAAGAAGAGGTTGCCGCCCCAGCCGTGTGTAGTAAGTCTCAGAGAAGGATTTGACTTATGCGCATAATTGGCGTTGGCATTTATCATGAAGGAAGTCTTGCTCCAAGGCGTATAGTTCAACCATAAAGCGACATTGAACCATTTATTGTGCCCTGCATTGGCATAGCCAGATTTGATGACATCGTTGTCAAGCAATTCTTGCACAGAAATCACGGCATTGTTCATAAAGCTATATGATGCACCGAGATCCATACTGAATTTCCGTCCAATCAGGTTATAGTTTAGGTTGAGCGACTGATGGCGAGAAGAGCCCAGGTCGGGATTTCCAGAAGATATGGAGGTAGGAGTCTCCACGACGGCGGGGTTCAGTTGGCTGATACCCGGACGGTTGATGCGAGTAGAGTATGATAGCTTGAGTGTGTTGGCATCGTTGAGGTCGTATGAGATGGAGGCATTCGGCACCCAGTCGTTGAGATTGCTGCTGAAGGGGTCGTTGCTACCATCCCTGTATTTCGCTGACAATCTGGAATACTCATATCTCAGACCGGCGCGAGCTCCAATACGCTTCCATTTCAGACGATAGTCGAAGTAGACAGCAAACACCTGAGTATTATGGATAAAATCGGAATGTAACTTCTGCACTTCGAAATAGTCTTGGTCGTTGATTGAATGGTTGTTTCGGTTGATATATTTCAATCCAACATCAAACTTGTTGATATCATTGATCGGACGAGTCCAATCAAACTGACCTGTATGCTCAATGAAGTCGAGAGTGAAGTCATTGGATGTTCCAGTATAGTCTACAGGCATGTTCTCCTCATCTTCATATTCAGAAATGCTGTGTTGTCGTTGGTTTGTGGAAGATATACGGTAAGACAAGGTAAGCGACTCACCTTTCTTGCGCGTCGACCGCTGATAGTTGACGCTACCATCTATATCAAAATATCGGTTGGGGTCGGATATAGCTGTGCTGGAATAGGAGTATATCAAGTCTCCAAGACTATTGCGCATAGTATTCAATCCATGGGAATTACTCTTCAACGAATAAGTGTAGCCGTTGAATTCTGCTGTCACAAGATTAAGAGTATCCAGTTCGAGACTCCCCTCAAGGCCGAAATAGCTTAGCTGTCCATGGCCATGTCCTGAACTTTCCGCATACAGTTCATTTCCGGAGTCTTCATATCTCTGAAGAGACTCCGAGCGATATTTCTGTCTGTTTTTTGATATGTTTGAGTGGCCTCCGTAGAGCGAAAGGTTCACCTTATCAATCTGTGTCTGAAGCCAAAGGTTAGCCGATGGATAATCATCATATCTGGAGTAAGATAGTCCGGCATTGCCCATGACACCCTTTATAACGGTGTTTTCAAGCGTCACGATGTTCAGTATGGCGGTGGTTCCTTCGGCATCTTCTCTTGAGCCAGGATCTGTGATAACCTCAATTCGTTTTATCATGGATGCTGGGAGAGCTTTGAAGATGTCCTTTGCATTGCGGGAAAAGGAATTGTTGGGGCGTCCATTCTTATATACCTTGAAGTCGGTAGAGCCCTTTATCTTGATTGTTCCGTCGGGGTCTACGCTGACGAGGGGCACTTTTTTGAGTATCTCGTCGAGTTGTGAAGTCTTAGACTCCTCATCAGCCTGCACATCATATCCTATTCGGTCTATTTCCTTCACTACGAGCGGACGTTGAGCCGTCACGGTAACTTCCTGAAGCTGATTGCTCTGCTCAGTCATGATGACGGTACCTATATCGACAATCGGATACTCTTCCTCTAAATAGATATCTTTATTGAAATCCTTCTTGCCAAAGGAGAGTATATTTACCCGATAGCCACCGGTCTGAGGGAGTTTCAGACTGAATTTACCATTTTCATCGGTAGTGCCAGTCACTTTAGGGCGCACCGTATCAGGAAGAAGATATATCCGCAGAGTCGCAAAGCTCTCCGGCTCACCGATGGAATCGCATACGGAGCCCTTCACGCTAAGATCCTGGGCAAAAGAAGGAATTGAAATGGCTAAAGCCACAAGAATAAGCAGCAGTTTGCTGAAAGTTGTCATGTTATTTTGGGCGTTAGATACTTGATTGAACGTCTTTTTTATCATAAAGACGCACGTAATCCGAATAAATTACCTATTCACCTATAAAATTTATAAATTTTAACAAAAATTTATAATTGTATTATGCCGAAGAACATATGAATTTTGAAAACGTAATTTTTCCTGAAATGTTTGGGTAATATACAATTTAATCCTACCAGTGTAACTCTTAAAATCTTACCGCTATGAAGAACACAAACTTTACTTCGTTAAGGGCAGCCGCATTGGCTATCATCATGGCCGCTGGCGCTTCTGCAGCATTCGCACAGACAGATGCAACCGCTAAGAAAATCAAAGACCATCGCACAAATCCGGAAGTATTCTTCTTGCAGGAAGGAGACGTACCGAACAGTTTCATTATCCTTCCTCCTCCGCCAGACGGCGCATCCATCACTTTCCTCAACGACCAAGCGCGATATACGTGGGGCAAAACGATGCGCAACACACCGCGAGGCGAACAGGCTGTGCAAGATGCCCGAGTAAGTGGCGATGGAGTGCCAAGAGCTTTTTCTGAAGCATTCGGCATAGAAATCAATAAAAATGACACGCCGGAAATATATGAACTCATTGTGGGTATGCGTGAAGACGCAGGCGATCTTGGCACACGCGAGGCTAAAGACTACTATAACCGCACACGCCCCTTCTCCTTCTACGATGAAGATACCTGCAATCCTGAGCAGCAAGAGGAACTCTCCACCAACGGATCTTATCCTTCAGGACACACCTCAATAGGCTGGGCTACAGCACTTGTGCTTGCCGAAATCAATCCTGAACGCCAGAACGAGATACTTAAAAGAGGCTTCGACATGGGTGAAAGCCGAGTAATCTGCGGTTATCACTTCCAGAGCGATGTGGATGCAGGGCGCCTGACTGGAGCTATGACAGTAGCCCGTCTGCATGCAGACCCAGCTTTCCAAGCACAGCTTGACAAGGCAAAGAAAGAATTCAAGAAACTTAAGAAAGCAGGCAAGGTAGCCAAGGGAACTCCAGTACCAACTCCTACCACAACTGATTAATAATATCAATGGAAAATATCAATTTCATAGCTCTTCCTCTCTCCTTTTAATTACCAACCTAATCTACCGGAGATTCCCACTCCGGCTGCTACGGCAAGTGGCAGTAATCCTTAACATCTTACAGCTATGAAAAACTCAGTACTATTATTGTTAGCCTCCTCTCTCTGTGCATTCTCAGCTATCGCCGATGACTCAATTCCGGCACCCAAACTATCTTTCAAGCCCACTGGCCGCGTACTGATGGACGGAGCCTTCTACATGGGAGGCAACAAAGGGGTCGAAGAAGGCAGCGATACCCGATTCGTGGATGGTGTCGCAATCCCAGACGTAAGATTGGGAGCAAAGTTCACCTACGGCAAATGGAAAGCTAAAATCGACGTTGGTTTCTCCTATGGCAAGGTGGGACTAAAGGACACATACTTCGAATATGACTTCGATGATGCAAACCTTGTGAGGGCTGGTTATTTCGTACCACAATGGGGATTGAATTCAGAGACCAGCTCGTCGATGAAACAGACTTATGAGGAACCGACCTCCAATGAATTCTTCAATGCCAATCCAAGACTATTGGCAGCCATGTGGGTATATGACAAAGGACAGTATTTTGCAGGCACTTCTGCATTTGTAGAGGCGGGAGCGATGACCCAGAATGCCAATGTACTCGGCAAACAGGCATGGGGAGCCCAGACACGTCTCGTATGGCGTCCGAGGCATGCCGACGGCGATGTGCTTCAGGTAGGGGCATCGGTCCATTATTCCAAACCAACGGCAGACGACCACACTGGATTTAACTACACCGCTAATTTCCCGAGCAGAGTGTCGAAAGTACCACTTCTCGCAGCAAATGTCGACCATGCAAGAGGCACTTTCAAGATGACACCGGAATTCCTACTTATCAAAAACAGATTTGCACTTGAATCTCAGTATTACTATATGAATGTAGCACGAAAGGATGGTCTTCACAACTACCAAGCACACGGCGTATACGGAATTTTCCGTACACTTCTGATCGGCAACCATTATAATTACTCGCACGCTGACGCAGGAGTAGCCACTCCGGGCAAGGGATCGCTTGAATTAGCACTTGGATATAACTATACGGATGCATCTGATGGCAAATCTGGCATACATGGTGGTGTGATGCATGATGCCAACTGCACACTTAACTACTACATCAACTCATGGATGCTTGCTCGTCTGCGCTATTCCTACACTACGGTACATGACCGCCTGGTAGAAGGAATGTTGCCAAGTCGCCATGTCAACACCATCGAAGCCCGCTTGCAGATAATCTTCTAAG
>CAZIAX010000007.1:0-29344 GCA_964537745.1 uncultured Sangeribacter sp. | reverse complement strand
GGTTAAAAACCGCCTTCCCATTAACTATGCAATGTCTTAATAAATTAGAAGAGGCCGGCGAGTGAGAGGGGGAGATAGAGGGTGTTGGAGATGACTCCAAGCACGAAAGAGATGATAATCCAGATTTCGGCACGTCTTGAGGCGCGCTGAGCCCCTTCAATGTCGCCTTGATAGAATTTCGAGCTTACCTGCGAGGAGTTGACTATCGCCACTATGCCGGGGATGAAGCAGCAGAGGAGGGTCATTACTACTGACCATACAAGATATGTCGGAGGCATGACGGGGTCGATTTGCCCCTGTCCTTTCATGTTGAAGGCGGCAGGCTGCGGGTGGGCGTATGGCGTGCTATATGGAGAATAGGCGGCATTCATGGCGCCATATTGCTGTCCTGTAGGCGGCACGGAATTGGGTGCGACGGCATTCGGAATTTCCGGCACGTTGTTTGGCACTCCGAGAGCCTCAGCCCATGCGTCGTCGACGCTCTTCGGCAGCTCGGGTGGAGTCTGCGGAGCAAGCGGGGGAGTCTGCGGGCCGACGTGTGGCACCTCCGGTGCAGGCGTAATGGAGGCCACTGTCTTCACGACTGCCTCGGGGAAGATGATATACTCCACCTCATGCACCTTCGCTTCGAGCGATTCCGGTGTGTCGTCAGGAAGAACCGCCACCTCACGCTGCACGACGATAGGGCCAGCGTCTATCTCGTTGGTGACGACGTGCACGGTGGCACCGCTTTTGGTCTCCCCTGCCTCGATGACCGCCTTGTGCACATTCGCACCATGCATACCCTTTCCGCCATAGGCCGGAAGGAGCGAGGGGTGGATGTTGAGGATTCTCCCTTCGTAGGCCTCCACGATTTCTTCATTGAGGAAGCATAGGAAGCCGGCGAGGGCTATGACCTTGATGTCGTGGTTTCGCAGTATCTCGAGTATCTCCTGCGGGCGCTCCTTCCATACGCTGCGCGGGAAGTAGATGGTCTCTACGCCAAGTTCCCTCATCTTATCGATGACGGGAGCGTTCTCCTTGTCGGTGAGACAGAGAGCAACGCGAATGCGGGAGCCCGCATTGAAAGCTTTCACGAGATTGACGGCGTTTGAGCCGGTGCCGGAGGCGAAGACTGCTATGTTGGTCATGGGAGGTTAAGGGTTAAGGGTGAAGGGTTAAGGGTTAAGGGGCAAGGGTTAAGAATTATGTGGAGAGGGCGTGGAGGCGTGCGTATTGGCCGTCGAGGGCAAGGAGCTCTGCGTGTGTACCGGTCTCTACGATGCGACCTTCCTTCATCACGCATATCATGTCGGCATTGACGATAGTGGAGAGGCGGTGGGCTATGACTATCGTGGTGCGGTCGGTCATGAGTCGGTCGAGTGCTTCCTGCACGAGGCGTTCGCTCTCGTTGTCGAGGGCCGAGGTGGCCTCGTCGAGGATGAGTATATCGGGATTCTTGAGGATGGAGCGGGCGATGCTGATGCGTTGGCGCTCGCCGCCCGAGAGTCGGCAGCCACGATCGCCGAGCATCGTGTCGTAGCCGTCCGGGGTAGCCATGATGAAGTCGTGGGCGTTGGCGATTTTGGCGGCTCGTTCCACCTCCTCCTGCGTGGCCGACTCGTTGCCGAAGGCGATGTTGTTGCGGAAGGTGTCGTTGAAGAGGATCGCCTCCTGGTTTACGTTGCCCATAAGACCCCGTAGGTCGGCCACCTTCACGTCGCGCACATCTTTACCCTTGACCATCACGGAGCCCTCCGTGACATCGTAGAAACGCGGGATGAGGTCGACAAGCGTCGACTTGCCGGAGCCAGACTGGCCGACGATGGCCACGGTGTGCCCTTTGGGCACCTGAAGGTTGATATGGTCGAGCACTGTCCGCTCATCGCCGTCATATTTGAAGGAAACGTCCTTGAATTCGATGGCCGGTTGCTCTGCTTTCTCGCTGGAGAGTTGCTTCGGGGCAGCAGGGTCCTTTATCGGGTTTTCGGCAGTGAGAATCTTGTCGATACGCGCCAAGGCCGCCATACCCTTTGAGACGGCGTAGCCGGTCTTCGAGAGGTCTTTGGCCGGATTGATAATACTGTAGAAGATTGTCATGTAGAAGATGAAGGTGGCGGCATCGATGCTGGAGGTGCCGCTCAGGATGAGCGTGCCACCAAACCAGAGCACCACAATCACGGCAATCGTGCCCAAGAACTCGCTCATAGGGTGTGCGAGAGCCTGACGGCGCAGCATGGCATTGGCCGACTTCACGTAGCTCTGGGTCTCATTGCGGAAGCGTGTGTCCATCTGTCGCTCTGCATTGAAAGCCTTGATGATGCGGAGTCCGCTGAGACTCTCCTCGATGGTGGAGAGAATCTGGCCACCTATCTGCATCGTGCGCAGGCTCTGCGCCTTTAGCTTCTTTCCTACTACGCCCATCACCCATCCCATCACAGGAAGCAGTACAAATACGAAGAGCGTGAGTCGCCAGCTGACTGCAATCATCGTGGCGAGATAGATAATGATGAGTATCGGATAGCGGAAAAGTGCGTGGAGCGACGACATTACGGAAGCCTCCACTTCGGTGACATCGCCGCTCATGCGGGCCATGATGTCGCCCTTGCGCTCGCCACTGAAGTATCCGATGGGGAGGGTGAGTATCTTGGCATACATCGTGTTGCGAATGTCGCGCACCACACCGTTGCGCATCGGAATGGTGAAGTATTCGCTGAGGTAGCCCGTCATCACCTTTAAGAGTGTCATCACTATGAATATCGAGCCGAGTAGGGCGAGGGCCTTGGAGGGTCCGTGGGTCTCGATGACGTGTCCGGTGAAGTAGTAGAAGTTGTTGGTGACGGTGTCCACGATGTCGGGCGAGTTCCAGGGTCGGAACTCATAATGCCCCTGCTGCAGGCCGAAGATGACCTGCAGGATAGGGATGATGAAGGCGAAAGAGAACACCGTCATCAACCCGTTGAGCAGATTGAATAATATGCTCAGCGAGAGAGTCCCGACATATGGGCGGGCAAACCGACGCAGAAATCTGAAGAAATCTTTCATACGAGTTTAGGCAGTGGCGTACGCTTATTTTTTCTTAGCCGGAATCTTGAGGGTAGCTCCCGCCCGGATGTTGTCGTTCTTCATGCCGTTGGCCTTCTTGATAGCGTCTACGGTAGTGCCATATTTCTTGGCTATTCGGCCGAGGTTCTCACCATCCTTAATGGTGTGGGTGGTCTGTTTCTGCTTCTTGGAGGCCTGGGTTGTGTTCTTTTTATTATTCTTGGCAGTCTCCTTCTTATTGCTCTTCTTTGTAGTGGTCTCGGCCTTAGGCTGAGTCTTCTGTCGGGTGGTGGTTTGCGGCTGTGTGGCCGGTTTTTCGTCGTTGGCCACCATAGCAACGAGTTGCTCCGCCTCTTTCTGAGTAGTGGCGGCAGAGGCAGCCGAAGCGGTTGCTTTGTCGGGAGCAACACCGTTGATGGTCAGTATCTGACCTACGCGAACGGCGTTGCGGCGGAGATTGTTTGCGCTTCGGATGTCGGCAGCTGCCACTCCGTATTTAGCCGCGATTGAGTTGAGGGTCTCTCCGGAAGCCACCTTGTGGGTTATTGATGTTGGAGCAGCTGCGGCCACTTCAGTAGCCGGGAGGTCGTCGGCCGTATCCTGAGGGTCGTTAGCAGCGAAAACGGGGGTGTCGGTGTCAAGGGTTTCTCCGGGCTCTGCAGAAGTGCGACGCGCATATTTGTTGGCCTGGTATGAGAGAATCTCGTCGTGGCTCATGAGGTAGGCATGGATTTGCTTTGATGGGAGCACGAGCATATAGGGGCGTTCCGGAGAACCGGGGATAACGTCGGATCGATACTGGGGATTTAGGATGCGGAGCTCTTCCTTGGGGATTGCGAGCACGGCCTCGATCTGGTCGAAGTGAATTCGGTCGGTGACACCGACAGTGTCAGTCACGAGAGGTTTCGTCTGCAAGACGGGGCTAATGTTGTGCTTGGGATAATAGTTCATCACGTAATTGGCAGCGATGAACATGGGGACGTATCCTCTTGTCTCCTCGGGGAGATAAGAATAGATGCTCCAGAAGTCAGCTTTTGAAGGGTCGCCACCGGCGCGGCGGATTGCCTTGTTGACAGTACCCGGGCCGGCATTGTAGGCAGCGATAACAAGGCTCCAGTCGCCATATGTGTCATAGAGTTGCTTGAGGAGGTCGGCGGCTGCTTTCGAGGACACGTATGGGTCGCGTCGCTCATCGACAAGGCTGTTGCAGTCAAGGCCGAGTCCCTTACCAGTGGCGAGCATCAGCTGCCACAGACCAGTGGCACCATGTTTGCTGACTGCATTGGGGTCAAGTCCTGACTCGATGACAGGGAGATATTTAAGCTCCAAAGGGAGTCCTCTCTCCTCGAGGGCCTGCTCGAAGATTGGCATATAGTAGAGTCCGAGGCCAAGGATTGCCGACACTTGCTGGCGCCCATGCTGGGTGTAGCGGTCGATGTATTGCCTTACGATGGAATTGAATGGCATGTCGATTACGGTTGGCATGGCGGCCAGACGTTTGCGGATTACGTCGTCGGATGTATTGACATCCTTCTTGGCGGTGGTGTTGCCGTCGGTGGCGGTATAGTTGCGCATATACCATCCTTCAAGCAGTTTTTGGGTATCTTGCTCGAAAGCTTCCGGGAAGATTATGGCGTCGTCGGTGATCGACGTCTTAATGTCGGCCACATTTGGGTTGGCAGCTCTTGGAGCCGCGAATGCTGCTGAGGCTGAAGCAGCGAGGAGAGCTATTGTCAGGACTATGGTTTTCCGGTTCATATATTGTCAGTTTTAAGCTGTATGTTGTTCTTTGTCAAATTGTCAAATTGACAAGAATATATTTCTAAATTCTCAATTCTAAATATTCAATTCAGAATGTGAATGCCCAGTTGAGACCGATGGCGTATTTTCGCGTGACGGGTTCGGTGTAGAATCCCGGGCTAATGTCCATCGAGAGGTCGGGGCTGATATCGAAGTGAGCGAGCTGCGCGTCTACGTAGGAGTCAATGATGGCGAGGAGATATACACCCACCATGCAGATGATGCAAAGGTCGCGGTTGCGTCGGTAGAAGTCTTTGCGGCTTTTGAGCACGGATTGGAGCCAAGTCTTGTCGAGCGAAGACTCGTCGGTGTTTGGCGGGAAGAAGTTCATATACGACTTCTTGTTTGGGTCGCCGCTGAGAAGGTCGGTGTAGCCCGTGGAGTAGTCCTGATATTGGGTATTGTTCCAGCTCATGCCGTAGCCCAGACCCATGAATCCTGCCACGATGATCGGGAGTTTCCAGTAGCGGCGGTTGTAGATCTGCCCAAGACCGGGGAAGAGAGCCGACATCCAGACAGCTCTTGTAGGGTCGGGGTTGAACTCCTTCTTTCCGTCGAAACCGTAGGGATAGTCGTCGGCCACCACCACTGTGTGTCCGTCGATGTCCTCAACGTCGGCCTCAATAGGGGTCCTGACGAGGAGCTGCGCATCAACTGTAGTGTCGTTAGGGAGCGGCAGCGCATCCGGGTCCGGATCCTGCGCGAAAGCAACCCCGGCACTCCAGAACAGGCTCAGTGCGGTTATAATCAAAATTCGTATGTGGCAGCTGATGTGTCTCATTTCTTGATGTTCTCAAAAGCTCCTACGAGCTGCATTAGCTGCTCGTCATTGTCGAATTTCAGGGTTATGCTCCCCTTTCCGCTGGCGTTGCGGGAGAATTTCACTGGAGTGGGGAAATACTGCTGCAGGTCGCGCACGAAAAAGTCGTAGTCGTGGGTCAGCTGAGCTGCGGGTTTCTTGGCCGGTGTGTCGGGGAGGATTCCCTCAGCCGCCTCGCGTGCAAGTTGCTCCACGGTCCTGACGCTCAGACCCTCCTTTAGTATCTGCTTGAAAATCTTGAGCTGCAGCTTAGGGTCGTCGATAGATAGGAGCGCGCGCGCGTGTCCCATATCGAGACGGCGGTCGCGGAGGGCAATCTGTATTTCGGCGGGGAGCTTGAGGAGGCGTAGATGGTTGGTGATTACAGAGCGCGACTTTCCCACGCGTTCGCTTAGGCGCTCCTGGGTGAGGGAGTAGGTGTCGATAAGCTTACGGAAAGCGAGGGCCACCTCGATGGCATTTAGGTCTTCGCGCTGGATGTTCTCGATGAGAGCCATCTCAGTCACTTCCGAGTCGGAGGCGGTGCGCACGTAGGCCGGGATGCTGCGCAGGCCGGCGCGTTGTGCGGCACGCCATCGGCGCTCACCGGCAATAATCTGGTAGCCGCCGTCGGAAGCCGAACGGAGTGAGAGGGGTTGTATGATGCCTATCTCACGAATGGATGCGGCCAACTCGTCGAGACCTTCGTCGGAGAATGTTCGGCGAGGTTGGTCGGGGTTGGGAGATATGAGGTCTATGTCGATTTCGGAGATTGCGCTGCTTCCGTCGGTTCTCACTTCAGAGATGCCGATCAGGGAGTCGAGGCCGCGTCCGAGTGCGTTTCTTCTTTGGATTGCCATTTGCTTCTGGAGATGGATGATTCAGAGAAAAGTGGGTTTGATGGCTCAGGCGTGCTGCTTCTTGCGGTTGCGGGCCACGAGTTCCTTAGCGAGCTGCACGTATGCTATCGCACCGCGTGAGTCGGGGTCGTAAAGGATAACGGGGAGGCCGTGGCTCGGCGACTCGGAGAGCTTGATGTTGCGCGGGATAACGGTGCTGAAGACCATATCGCCGAAATGCCCCTTTAGCTCCTCGAAAATCTGGTTGGCGAGTCGTAGACGTGCGTCATACATCGTCAGGAGGAAACCCTCAATCTCGAGCGACGGTTTGAGTCGGCTCTTGATGATTCGGATTGTGTTGAGGAGCTGTGATATGCCTTCGAGGGCGAAATATTCCGACTGCACCGGGATTATGACTGAGTCAGCGGCCGTGAGGGCGTTGACTGTGATAACGCCGAGTGAGGGAGAGCAGTCGATGAGAATGTAGTCATATTGGTCCTTGATAGGAGTTAGGACGCGCAGGAGAGCCTTCTCGCGCTCACGACGGTTCATGAGCTCCACTTCGGCGCCTACGAGGTCGATGCGCGAGCAGATTACGTCGAGCCCCTCGATGTCGGAATTCACGATGCTGTCGGCGATGGGATAGTCGTCGACCATGCACTCGTAGATAGAAGCGGGCGCCTCGTTACCGTCGAGGCCGAGTCCGGAAGTGGCGTTGGCCTGTGGGTCAGCGTCAACGAGGAGTACTTTCTTTCCCTCGACAGCGAGACAGGCTCCGAGGTTGAAAGCGGTAGTAGTCTTGCCTACTCCCCCTTTTTGGTTTGCTATTGCTATTATCTTACCCATTGTTGTAATATATAATGGAGTGGCCGACCGCAGGGCAGTCGACGCCTTAGAAAATGCAAAATAAACAAAAATAACCGATATATCCCAATTTTGCGCCACCTTTTCACAACCATTAACATTTACAGGCAGCTTCGGGCTCACGCCCTCAGCGCAGTGTTGCGCATGGGAATTCGGCAAAAGGGAGCAACGTGGAGCGGAAACCAACCAGCCGGCAAGTTGACTCTACATGGGAAGGGGAGGCTCCTTGATTTTTGATATGTCGGAATTTTTGTGTAATTTTGCAGAATGAACTATATAACGCATACTTTACATAATGGACTTCGGGTGGCAATGCGCCGCACGGATGCGAAGGTGGCCTACATCGGAGTAGTCGTAGGGAGCGGGAGCCGCGATGAGGCGTCTGACCGCCACGGACTTGCGCACTTCGTGGAGCATACCATCTTCAAGGGGACCTGGAAGCGGAAGTCGGCCGCCATCTCCTCCCGCATGGAGAGCATTGGCGGCGAACTGAACGCGAGCACCTCGAAGGAAAACACCATCATATACACGAGCGCTCCCGCGGGCTATGCCGACCGGGCCATAGAACTCTTGGCCGACATCATCGCAAATTCCCTCTTCCCCCAGCATGAGATAGATACGGAGCATGAGGTAGTGATAGAGGAGATAAAGTCTTATCTCGACTCGCCGTCGGAAAACGTCTATGACGAATATGAGGAGCGTATCTTCAAGGGAAATGCCCTCGCTCACAATATACTCGGCACTCCCGAGAGCGTACGACTGCTTACCGGAAGGGAATGCCGACAGTTTCTCGACCTAAACTACACGCCTGGCAACATGGTGGTGTATATATCCGGACCGGAGGATCCTGAGAAGCTCATCAAGCGCGTGGAGAAACATTTCGGACTGCTTAATTTCCCCTTCCGTAGGCCACAACGGATTGTGCCTGACTTGCTTCCACCCTTCGACGAGGTGATAGACAACGACGGATTTCAGGCACACACCATCTTCGGCACACGCGTCTTCGACCGTGACGACCCTCGACGCTTCGCCCTCTACCTGCTCAACAACTACATCGGGGGCCCATGCATGAGCAGCCGCCTCAACAGCGAGATGAGGGAAAAGCGTGGGCTGGTCTATTCAGTAGACAGTTTCACGTCGCTTTTCAGCGATGCAGGACTCTGGAACGTCTATATCGGCTGCGACAAGAGCAACGTTAAGAAATGCCTGGCAATAGTGAGACGTGAGCTTGACCGCCTGGCTCAGTCTACAATGACCGAGCGCCTGCTGGAGAAGATAAAGACGCAATATTGCGGACAACTTCTGGTGAGCACCGAAAACCGTGAGAACATGGCCATCAATATGGGAAAGAGCCTTCTGACACGAGGCGCTATCTACGACACTGAGCACACTGCGCAGCGCATCCGAGAGGTGACGGCGGAGCAGCTGCGCGAGGTGGCGGAGCTGCTTTCTCCCACCCGCTGCTCTCGACTGACACTTTTGTAATGATGAATTATAAATGATAAATGATAAATTAATGTTACTCAAGACGTCGGCAATTAACAGAAAAAATATCTTTTTATCATCAACCTCATCATTTCTAAATTAATCATTAATAATTTATCATTTATCATTAAATTGAAAATAGATAAGATTGACTTAGGGGAGCGCCCGGTGATGCTGGCGCCTATGGAGGATGTCACAGACCCTTCCTTCCGCCTTATCTGCCGGGAGCAGGGGGCGGCGATGGTCTACACGGAGTTCGTGTCGGCCGAGGCCCTCGTGCGCAATATCAACTCCACGACACGGAAACTGACCATCGACGACCGCGAACGCCCCGTAGCAATACAGATATATGGGCGCGAACCAGAGGCGATGGTGGAGGCGGCAAAGATTGTCGAGCAGGCTCGCCCCGATATCCTCGACATCAACTTCGGGTGCCCCGTGAAGAAGGTGGCGGCGAAAGGTGCCGGTGCCGGCATGCTGCGCAATCCGGAGAAGATGCTTGCCATCACAAAGGCCGTAGTGGATGCCGTCGACATCCCGGTGACAGTCAAGACACGTCTCGGATGGGACTGCGAAAACAAGATAATCACCGACCTTGCTCCGCGTCTGCAAGACTGCGGAATCAAGGCGCTGACGATACATGGGCGCACGCGCTCGCAGATGTATACCGGCGATGCCGACTGGACACTCATCGGGGAGGTGAAGGCAGACCCTCGGATGGAGATACCGATCATCGGCAACGGCGACATCAAGACTGCGGAGCAGACGAAGAATGCTTTCGACACGTATGGAGTAGACGGCGTGATGATAGGGCGGGCCAGTTTCGGAGCGCCATGGATATTCCGGGAGGTGAAGGAGTATCTGGCTACTGGCCAAGTGCCGGAAATCAGCAATGAGGAGAAGTTTGCGCTTCTGCGGCGGCAGATAAAGGAGTCGATCGACCGGATTGATGAGTATCGAGGTATATTGCACATACGTCGGCATTTGGCATCCACTCCCCTGCTGAAAGGTATTCCTGATTTTAGGGAGACCAGGATACGGCTTCTTCGGGCTGAGACGGAAGAAGAGCTGGAAAATTTGTTATTAGAGATAGAAGAAAGATTTTTTAGGTTATGAAGATTAGGATTCTGATGATTATGGCAGCCCTCTTGGGGTGTATGCAACTGAACGCGAAACAGTTTTCACTGCCCGTGGGGCAATTTAGTAAAATATCTGTCGACGATAACGTCAACGTGGTGTACGTTGGAGCTGACAACAGCCCGAGCCGAGTGGTGTATGAGGGAGACCAGAAATATGCCCGGGCTTTCATCATCACGCATAAGGGGAATAAACTCCGCATCCAGGTTGAGACCCTCTTTGTGGACGACCCTGAATTGCCGACACTCTACCTATATTCAGATTTCCTTGAGAATGCCTCACTCTCAGCGGAATCAACGCTGACACTGAAGTCGGTGGCTCCAGGGAGCAAGCTCGACCTGTCGGTGATGGGTAACGGTTCGTTGATAGCAGAGGATGTGCGCGCGACGAAGATTTCCGCGTCGATTAAGTCTGGCAACGGCACCATCACAGTGTCAGGACACTGCCAGGACGCAAGCCTCAATATGCTTGGCAACGGCACCATTCAGGCTGATCGCCTGGAGGCAGTGACAGTCAACTGCAAGATGTTAGGTCAAGGGTCGATAGGTTGCTGGCCTACGGAGGAGCTGAAGGTGCGCGGCATCGGCAACACTAAGATTTACTACAAAGGCTCGCCGAAGATCAATAAGAAAGGTGGCGGGAAGCTTTTTCCGCTGGAGTGAATTTAGAATTTAGAATTGAGAATTGAGAATTGAGAATTGGCTACGCAGTATTAGCCGGCGCGGCGGAGGCGAGGACGCCCCCGTTTCATGGCTACGCAGTATTGAATTATGGGGTCTGAATTGAAGGAGAGGACAGCCAACACGCTGAAGTGGAACACTATCGACAGGGTGGCCACGCAGGTGCTGTATGGGCTCAGCGGCATCGTGCTCGCGATTCTTCTGAGCAAGCCAGATTTCGGTCTTGTGGCGGTGCTTGGAGTGTTTCAGGCATTTGCCATCCTTTTCGTTGACTCAGGATTCGGGTCGGCTCTGCTGCAGAAAAAAGATCCAGACGAGGATGATTACAGCACTGTGTTTTGGTTCAACCTCGCTGTCAGCGTCGCGATATACGCGATTCTCTACGTTTGTGCTCCGCTGATAGCCGATTTCTACGGTGCGCCGGAACTGACGGCCATGAGCCGCGTGATGTTTCTGACATTCGTGCTTACGGGATTAGGGATAGTGCAGACCAACCGGCTGATGAAACGGATGGACGTGAAACAGATAGCAATAGCCGACCTCTTCGCGCTGTCGGTGTCGGCCGCACTAGGGATAGGGCTCGCATTAGCTGGGTTTGGAGCCTGGGCAATAGTATGGCAATCTGTAGTGCTTGCAGGGCTCAAGAGCGGTTGGCTCTGGATGACGGGGCACTGGACACCTAAGGCTGTATTCTCAGGCCGTTCGCTTCGAGACATACGCCACATCGGTCTGAGCGTCTTCATCTCGCAATTTTTCAACACTCTTTTCATCAACATCTACGCGTTGGTGATAGGCAAATGGTCGCTTTCAGAACTCGGCAGCTACAACCAGGCCGACAAGTGGAGCAAGATGGGTAGCGCGTCGCTGTCGCAGATACTGACGTCGTCGTTTGTGCCAGTGTTGGCAAGGGTGCAAGATGATATCGCCACTTTCCACCGCTATATGAAGCGGATAGACCGCTTCTCGGCCTTGTTGGCGTTTCCTGCGCTGACAATAGTGGCAGCCTGCGGCGACAGCATTTTCCATTTCCTTTTCGGCACTAAGTGGGATGTGGCCATTCCACTCTTCCAGATACTCTGCATCCGGGGCATCGGAACGGTCTTCATATCGCTCTACAGCAACTTCATGATGGCCTTGGGCCATGGACGGCAGATAGTGACGGTGGAAGTGGTGAAAGACGCGGCGACGATGGTGGCATTCTTTGCCACGGTCTTCACGCTTAGTGTGGAGGCGATAGTGTGGGGACAGTTGGTGGCTACCCTCGTTACTTGGATAATTGCCGGATTTATCGCGGCGCGGACTACGGGCTATCGGACAAGTGAGCTTCTCGGCGATCTGGGTCCATTCGTGCTCGCGGCTTTGGCGGGAGCCGTAGCCATCGTAGTTGTGCCCACGCCTGGAGGAGACATCGAGCATTGGCTCAATCTTCCGTCGCTCTTGGCGCTCATCATCCAGCTTGCGGCCGGCGGGGCGGCAGTTGTCGCAGTGTTAGGTCTTCTGAGGGTGCCGGAGTTGCCGGAGGCGTTGGCTTATATAAAGAGAAAGAGGCAAGCCTGATGGGGTTGCCTCTTTTAGTAGTTATAAGCTTTGAGTTATAAGTTATAAGCTTTTTTAGCAGTCGAACTTGGCGAAGTCTACCTTTGACATGTCGCCGCAGTCGAGGAATGTCTCGTGGAGGGCGAATGCAGCGGGAAGGTCGTGGGGAGTGTGCATCTTGCCGCGTTTCTCGGCGAGCTTAAGATAATCCCACATGATTTCCTTATACATCGGGTGAACGCAGTTCTCGATGATGGTGGTAGCACGCTGACGGGGGTCTTTGCCGCGAAGGTCGGCTACGCCCTGCTCTGTGATGAGGACATTGACAGAGTGCTCTGAGTGGTCGACGTGTGAGCACATCGGGACAATAGCTGAAATCTTGCCACCTTTCTGCACCGACGGGCAGGAGAAGATGGAGAGATAGCCGTTGCGGGTGAAGTCGCCGGAGCCACCGATGCCGTTCATCATCTTTGTGCCGAGCACGTGGGTAGAGTTGACATTGCCGTAGATGTCGGCCTCGAGAGCGGTGTTCATTGTGATGACACCGAGTCGGCGAACCACCTCCGGGCTGTTGGAAATCTCACCCGGACGGAGAAGAATCTTATCGCGGAAGAAGTCGATGTTCTCCATGAAGTGAAGCATAGCGTCGTCGGAGAATGTCATGGCGCAAGTAGAAGCAAATTTGCAGTGTCCTTGCTCCATAAGGGTCATCACGGCATCCTGAATCACCTCAGTGTACATCTCGAATGGAGGAATCTCAGGATTCTCACCGAGACCGTAGAGCACCGAGTTGGCCACATTGCCCACACCAGACTGGATGGGGAGGAACTCTTTCGGGATGAGACCGGTGCGGAGCTGCTCTACGAGGAAGTTGCAGACATTCTCGCCGATGTGGTGGGTGATGTCGTCGGCAGGAGTGAAGGGTTTCACGCCCTCTGAAGCGTTGGATGGGACTACGCCGATGATCTTCTTGGGGTCTATGTGGAGCACAGTCGAGCCGATGCGGTCAGAGGGCTTGTAGATAGGAATCTCGCGACGGTGAGGAGGATCGAGGGGCACGTAGTTGTCGTGGAAACCACGGAATGAAGTCTTGTAGTAGCTTGAGTATTCAAGAATAACTTTCTTGGCTACCTGAGCAAGAGTGGGAGCCATGCCGAGGCCAGCACCGAGGATGACGTCGCCGTTGGGGCTCATCTCAGTCACTTCGATGATAGCCACGTCGATATCGCCAAAGAAACCATAGCGGAGATCTTGCGACATCATGCTGAGATGGCCGTCGAAATAGTTGATCGACTGGTTGTTGATGCCCTTGCGGGAATCACTGTGGCCCTGATAGGGAGTGCGGATGGCGATGGCATCTGCGCGAGAGAGCTCTCCATCGACGTGGTCGTTGGTGGATGCTCCCGTGTAGAGATTGATCTTGAAGGGGAGACCCTTGTCATGAAGCTCCTTTGCGCGCTTGGCCAAGGCAACTGTTACAACTTTAGGGGTACCGGCGGCAGTGAAGCCAGAGAGCCCCACATTATCACCGTTTTTGATGTAGGAAGCAGCCTCTTCGGCTGTAATAAAAGGGATGCTCATTTGTAACAAACAGATTTTATTTGTAATTTTGTACAAAATTAGGAATTATCTTTCAAATTTCAAATAGTATGGATAGTGTTTTTCAACATACGGACATAAAAAATTGCACTTTTTCACCGAAAGTGCGCATAGAGACCTATGGATGCCAGATGAACGTGGCAGATTCGGAGGTCGTAGCCTCAGTTTTAGGGATGGCAGGATATGAGCTTACCGAGGAGGACAAAGATGCCTCCGCAATCATTTTCAACACCTGCTCCATTCGCGAGAATGCGGAGCAGAAGATATATCAGCGCATCAGCCACTGGAAGGCTTACCGGAGGAAGACTGGGAGGAAAATCATCATCGCCGTCATCGGCTGCATGGCGGAGCGACTGAAGAAGACCCTTATCGAGGACTATGGTGTGGATGTTGTGGCCGGACCGGACAGCTATCTGCAGCTTCCGGAGCTTTTCGCGGCTGCCGAGGCGGGAGAGAAGGCGATGGACATCGAGCTGAGCCTTACGGAGACCTACCGCGATGTGCTTCCACGCCGCATCGGGAGTGCGGGAGTGAGCGGTTTCATATCAATCATGAGGGGTTGCAACAATTTCTGCTCCTATTGCATAGTGCCTTACACACGTGGACGCGAGCGTTCACGCGAGCCTGAGAGCATCTTACGAGAATTGGCCGACCTTCGGGCAAGGGGATTCAAGGAGGTGACGCTGCTCGGGCAGAACGTGAATTCGTATTCATTTGGCAAAGAGGATGAGGAGAAGGTAGATTTCCCGGCGCTGCTGAAGATGGTGGCGGAGGCAGCTCCCGACATGCGAATACGCTTCACGACATCGCATCCTAAGGATATGAGCGACGAGACTCTCGAGGTGATGGCAGCGTATCCCAACATCGCGCGCCACATCCATCTGCCGGTGCAGAGCGGCAGCAACAGTGTGCTGAAGGATATGAACCGCAAATATACGCGTGAGTGGTATCTCGACCGCATTGCGGCTATCCGCCGCATATTGCCGGAGGCAGGCATCTCGACGGATATGTTCACTGGTTTCCACAATGAGTCGGAGGAGGATTTCCAGGAGACCCTGTCGCTGATGAAGGAGGCTGGATTTGACAGCGCATTCATGTTTAAATATTCTGAGCGACCGGGAACTTTCGCATCGAAGCACTTGCCAGACAATATCGCGGAGGATGTGAAGATAGAGCGTCTGAACAGGATGATTGCGCTTCAGAATGAGCTTAGCCTTGAGTCTAACCGGCGGGATGTAGGGAAGGAATTCGAGGTGCTTGTGGAGGGCACATCGAAGCGGAGCTCAGACGAGCTTTTCGGCCGCACGTCGCAGAACAAGGTCGTAGTCTTCCCACGTGGGGAGCACAAGCCAGGCGACTTCGTGCGCGTGCGCGTGACGGACGCCTCCTCTGCTACTTTGAAGGGAGAAGAAATAGCGGAATGATCTCACGCAGAGGAGCAAAGGGCTCGCTGAGTTAGTCGTCAGTCATCAGATTGGAGGGAGCAAAGTAGCAGAGATGCTCTCGCTAACGCTCGCGGACCGATAGTGGTAATCTATAGTTATGGACAAATATGAATTTTAAGCGATACATATTGTTTTTGGGAGTGCTGGTGGCGCTATCGCTTCAAGGGGCGGAGAAGCCTTGGAGCCATGGGGGGCTTAAGGCTTCGGATAATGGCCTTTATCTGCAGCATGAGGATGGAACTCCCTTCTTTTGGCTTGGTGATACCGGATGGCTGCTGCCGCAGCGTCTTGACCGCGATGAGGCTGAGCATTACCTTGCGCAGACGGCTCGCGAAGGCTACAATGTGGTGCAGATTCAGGTCATCAACGGTGTGCCCTCATTCAACCGCTATGGCAAGATGTCGCATCCCGACGGATGGAACCTTGAGGCGGTCTCAAAACCGGGAGAATATGGCTATTGGGAGCATTTGGACCATATCGTCGATGCGGCAGAGCGCAACGGCATCTACATAGGCATGGTCTGCATCTGGGGAGGACTTGTCAAAGCCGGATTGATGAGTGAGGAGCAAGCAGCAGCATACGGAAAGTTTCTTGCCGACAGATACAAGGATAAGAAAAATATCATCTGGATTATCGGCGGAGATATACAGGGAAATATCAAGACCCCTGTATGGGATACTCTTGCCAACACTATTAAGGAGAATGATCCAAATCATCTGATGACATTCCATCCGCGTGGTCGCACTACCTCGGCCCGGTGGTTTGCCGACCGCGATTGGATGGATTTCCACATGTTCCAAAGCGGTCACCGCCGCTATGGTCAGCGGATGGGAAATAAAGAGTATCCAATTCCTGACGACACCGAGGAGGACTCATGGATGTATGTGGACTCTGTGCGGAAGCATCTGCCGGTGAGGCCAGTGCTTGACGGCGAACCAAGTTATGAGAATATTCCGCAGGGCCTGCACAGTGCCGACGAACCGGTCTGGAACGACAAGGACGTGCGCCGATATGCCTACTGGTCGGTATTTGCCGGCTCATGCGGACACACCTACGGCCATAACAATATCATGCAATTTAGCCGTCCCGGTCTCAAAGGGGCCTATTTTGCCGACGGAATCGAGAAACCTTGGTATGTGGCTATCGACGACCCGGGACGCCTCCAGATGAAGTATCTGAAGCGCTTGATGCTCACTTTCCCTTATTTGGATAGGATAGGAGACCAAAGCCTTGTAATAGACAACGGTGAGAAATACGACCGTATAATCGCCACCAGAGGCAGTGATTATGCGCTTGCCTACAATCACACCGGACGCCCCATGAAGCTCGATCTGAGCCGCATGTCAGGCAAGGAAAAGAATATCTGGACAATGGACCCTACGGATGGCTCCCTGACCTATATCGGGAAGACTTCTGCCAAGGTCTATTCCTATACTCCGACACCGAGACAAGATATGGTGTTGATAGCCATCGACGCATCTCGGGATTACCTTACTACCGAGATGAAGGAGATTCCGGACAAGGCTCTTCCGCCAGCACCGAGGGATTTGACGGAATAACAGCCGGACTGTGCAATGCGGTTCAAACAAGCCAACCTTCCAATGTCTGGCCATAGTTAGGGTGAGTCGGTTCGGCGGAGGCGAGACGCCTCCGTTCCATGGCTACGCAGTGAAACAAAATTCAATTTTCAAATTATTCAAAAGATATAGAGACGATGAAAATACTTATATTAGGAGCCGGAAAGATGGGCTCTTTCTTCTGCGACCTTCTCAGCTTCGACCACGAAGTAGCAATACACGATCCCAATCCCGAGCATTTGAAATTCACTTTCAATGTGCAGCGCTTCATGAAGCCCGAGGAGGCCAAGGATTTCAATCCTGACCTCGTAATCAATGCCGCGACGGTGAAGTATACAATCGAAGCCTTCGAGAAGATATTGCCATACCTACCGAAGACTGCCATACTCAGCGACATCGCGAGCGTGAAGACCGGACTGCCTGAATTCTATGCTGAGAAAGGGTATCGTTTCGTATCGACTCACCCCATGTTTGGCCCCACATTCGCGTCGTTGAGCAATCTTGCGCACGAGAATGCCATCATCATCAAGGAGGGGGATGAGGAGGGACGTGAGTTTTTCCGCCATCTCTACAAGAAACTGCGTCTGCACATTGAAGACTATACTTTTGAAGAGCATGATGAGACGATCGCCTACTCCCTTTCTATACCATTTACATCCACGCTCGTCTTCGGCAGCGTGATGAAGCATCAGGACGCTCCTGGCACCACCTTCAAGCGCCACATGGCGATAGCACACGGCCTGATGAGTGAGGATGATTTCCTCCTGACTGAAATACTCTTTAATCCCCACACGTCAGGTCAGCTTGACCGCATACAAGAGAATCTGACTGAGCTCAAGTCAATCATTGACAGGAGGGATTCAGAGGCTATGAAGGTCTTTCTGGATAAGGTTCGGGAGAATTTGGAATAAGTATTTTGGATTAAAAAAAGGCGACTCCGAAGATTGGAGTCGCCTCTTTTTTAGATGGAATTACAAATATTAATTTATCATTTGTAATTTATAAATCATCATTTGATTTACTTCGCTACGCGCCAGCGTGGGTCGCCAGCCTCAGCACATTCGAGAGTTGCGCTCTTGAAGGTGAAGTCGCCCTTGGCAGGATTTACCCAGATATCGTTCATGCCTTCCTTCATGGTCTTGTAGTCGCCGAGTGGATTGAGGACGTCGCCAGTATCAGCGTTTGTATCCCAAACGAAGTCGTTTGCTACGAAAATGTTGGAGAAGGCAGCCGTAGCGCTTGCATTGAAAGTAGCACCCTTTGCTTTCTTGCCGGGGAAGTTACCACCAATCACGCAATTTTTCATGCTGAAGGAGAGGCCTTCTGAGCAACCGTCACGCTTGAAGAGGAAGAGCTCACCGCTACCAGCATAAGCGAAAGTACAGTTGTCGATATCAACTTTTTTGATATTGGTATTGTCGCGGTTGTTGGCACGAATCACACCTTCTATGTTAGAAAGGGTAGAGTTGGTGATCGTCACCTCATCGATAGAGGTGTTGTTGGTGTCAAGGTGAATCAGCTTGTAGCCGCCGATTGAGTCGAGGACACAATTGTTGAAGACGAGATTACCGATATGCTGGTCATCCTTACGGGTTCTGATGAAGCCACGCATTGCCACTACCTCAACATTCTCAAATGTAAGATTGTCGATATTGTAGAGGTCACCATTGTTGAAGAAGTAACGGCCACCGAAGTTAGAGCTCTTGTCGTCGCCAGGAAGACACGTATACTTGATATTCTCGATTCGGATGTTGCCAATGTTGCCTTCAGCAGCGAAACCACCACACATAACAGTAGCTTTGCCACTGAGCGACATACCGGTACGCATTGTGAAGTTTTTGGTAATCTTCGGAGTGCCGGTAGTTATGTAGGATGTACCACCCTTAAGAAGGAGGATAGCATTGTCGGGAAGTTCTTCGAAAAGCGATGCCTTCAAGGTGTCGTTATCTACAGCGCGGAGGTCGACTACCGCATCAGGATTATCAAACACCTCAGCAGCCTGGGTGTGGAAATCGCGGCGACCGCGGTATTCACCGTCAGCGTTATATGCGATAACTCGGAAATCAGTCTCCGGCTGCAAAGCATAGATTTCAGCATATCCGGCTTTCAAGTCCTTCTCAGTGACAGTGTAATAGTATTCAGTCTGCTGCTCATCTCCTTCTGCAGCTGCGCTTTCAGAATGCAACCATGGAGTCACAGTGCCATCCGCATTGCGGACAAAGACGTTCATATAAGCGATATCTACGTCGTCGCCCTCGTTCCACTCAATCTTAGCCGCGGTATCAATCATGGTATTGACAGTGCGAAGCTTGGTAGGATAAGTGAGAGTAGAATATTCAGTAGTGTAGACGCGGCTCTCCTTTGAAGCGCCGATAGCCTTGATCTGTACGCGATAGCGTTCGTCCCAGTCGAGATCCTCGAAAGTGTAGGGAGAATACGGGTTTGTACCAGTAGGATCAACCTCAATGTTTACGACCTTGACGTCTTCATACACTGTAGAGCCGTCTTCGCCAGGAAGTGGAAGAGCACGCTGGAGAGTAAGTTCGTAGGAGACAGCCTCCTTGATGCCTTGCCAAGTACAAATAAGAGAGTTGGCGCTGACCGAAGTGGTCACAACCGGGCTGAAAAGACGCGGAGCTTCGAGATGATCCTTGTCGTCGCATGATGTCATGCTCATCGCTGTCCCAGCCATGATAAGCCCACAGGCAATATATTTGAAAAGTTTCATATCTTTATTCAATGTTATTTTTCGGTTTAGTTGGTTTAATTGGTTTAGGAGGTTTAGAAGGTTTATGAAATTTATATTTATCAATCTAAACTTCTTAAACCTTATAAACCATTTAAACTAAATTAAACCAATTATGGGTTCTGGATGAGATAACCGTGATTGTCATAAGCACCATTTGAAGTGATGACACGATCGGTAGGAATCGGCATCACATAAGGTACGGGCTTACCACGGAGGAAGGAGATGTCTTCAGTACCGTTGACAAATGTATTATTGACCTTCTGAGTGAAACCATAGAAGCAAGAGAGCGCACCTTCATTCATAGTGTAGCACTTATTGCCGTTTTCGTCAAGAAGATCGTTCTTACCATCTGCATCCTTCTTAGTCTGCACGAACTGCTCAGCGAAAGCTACTCTATAGACAGCACCATTACCACTGAAATTGTTCTTCACATCAGTAGAAGTGTTAAAAGACTTGGCAGAAGCATACGGCTCATTAGACTCATCAACGAGAGTCCAAATATCGTTGAGGAACTCAACACGACCATTTTCAACAGTGTAGAAGAGTTTGGAAGCGACGCCGAGATCCACGATAGGTTTCTCGTCTTTCTTCTGTACCCAGTAATCACCAGTCTGCACGAGTTGCATAGCATTGACCGCTATAGCACGCATAGCCTCGAGAGTGTTCACGATAGCGTCTCCGTAGTAGTTCCAGCGAATAAGGTCGAACTTGCGGATACGCTCGCCACCGAACTCCCAAGCGCGCTCCTTGCGGATTGCATCTTGGAAAGCATCATATGAACCGAGTTTATTCACGTAGTCATCTACTTTATGAGCAGCGTTGGCAGACTTAGCAAATGCACGCGCGCGAACTCTCTTGAGCATTTCCTTAGCTTCAGCAGTCGGGCCACCATTGATGGCGTTGTCAGCCTCAGCAAGAAGAAGGAGCACGTCGGCATAACGGAGAACCGGGTCGTTTATACCTGTACCCTTGCTTGCAACAGCAGTAGAATTCATATCCATACGGCACCACTTAGCAGGCTCGATACCCCAGGCATTCTTAGCGGTCTGGATATTGTCGTCGTCCCAGCGATACATAGCGCAAGTGACGGGGTAACGCTGGTCTTCAGGGTCGAACGAGAGAGCATAGGGAGCTGCCATGTTAGTGTATGTAGTACCGGCACCCTTTGAGCTCTTCGCAACAGAGAGACCATGGCACCAACCTATATCACCACCTGAGTTCTCTATGTAACCAATTTCATAGAGGACATCGCTGTTGGCAGGAGAGCAACCGTTGATCTCAGCGTCAAAGATACCTTTGTAGTCAGTAGAAAGGGGACGGTCTTTAAGCTTGATGAGCTTACGGGCATAGGCCTGAGCCACTTTATAGAAGTCATCGTTGCTCTGAGCTGTCTGCTGCACGCCGTTTTCATCTGTGTAAACGACCGGTTCGATCTCGTCAGAGATGCGGCAGCGATCCATTGTGCCATCAGCTTGCATTGAGTAGCCAGCACGGAACATCGCGAGCTTTGCGATGAAACCGAGAGCGAACTCACGGTTCATATACTCGGTAGTGATCTTATCAGACCACATCATGCCTTCCTCACAGTTAATAAGGTCCTGGATAAGGAAAGAGTAGATTTTGTTTTTCTCTACGCGGCCACCATCGTTACGGTTCTGAGCGGTAGTAGGCTCAGTAGCGAAAGGAACGTCGCCCCAGAAGTTGCAGAGGAGGAAGTAGCGATACGCACGAAGGCACTTAGCCTCGCCGTAAAGCTGAAGGTAGTCAGCATCGCCCTGCTTGAAGAGAGGCTGCTCCTCAAGGCCAGTGATAATCTGGTTGGCGAAGTCGATAGCGGCATAGTTGTGGTCCCAAGCAGTCTTGATGTCACCAAAGTAAGATGGATTCAGACACCACACGGCACGACGGTCGTTGCCTGTAGTCTGGCTTGCACTGATGGAAGCGATCTCCACATCGGTATTCTGCATCCAGTTGGTCGACATACGTGAAGTATAGGAGTCCTCGCAAAAGTAAGCGTAGACATGGTTGACCATCTTACGTGCATCCGTTGCGTTGGACAACACATTGGTCGCACTGTCGGTCGACAAGTTGTCAGTGTCGAGGATATCCGAACAGGCAGTGATGCCGGGGAGCAGAGCTGCGGCAATCGCTGAAAGGTATAATGATTTTAGTTTCATTGTTGTCTTGCTATAAGAGAGATTGAAGTGTTAGAAAGTGATGTTGACACCGGCAGTCCAAGAGAAAGCCTTAGGATAAGCAGAATAGTCAGCACCAGGAGTAAGGCCGCTGTAAGAGCTGCCATTGATAGCTGAAGAAACTTCAGGGTCATAGCCTGAGTATCCGCAGATAGTAGCCACATTGTTGAGTGTACAGTAGAGACGGAGCTGGTTGCAAGCAAACTTGCGGGTCCATTTCTGCGGGAAAGTATAGCCAAGAGTAATAGTCTGGAGACGGAGGTAGGAACCATCCTCAACAGCCCAAGAAGTAGGAATCGGGTTGTTGCCGCTCATACAGAGAGCGCTCCAATACTCCTTGCCTTCGTTCATAGCCTTCAGAGTCTCATAGTCGCCCACGATGCTGCCGGTCTCACGGTTGAGATAAGTCCAAGCAGTGGAAGCGCCCATGTAGTCGCGGAGGTTGCTCCACTCGTTGCGATACTGCTGAGTAGTCACCATCTTGTCCATGTTGTAGACGTCGTTGCCAACTACGAAGTTGAACATAGCAGAGAAGTCGAAGCCTTTCCACATAGCGTTGAGGCCGAAACCACCGGTGAACTTAGGCTGAGTGCGACCGATAATCTGGCGGTCATGGTCAGCATCGATCTTGCCGTCGCCGTCGAGGTCTTTGAATTTAGGAGCACCCGGACGGAGACCACCGCGAGAACCTGCAGTAGCAAATGAATTGTCGACAACACCATCCTTAAGAACATAGTTGCTACCGCTCATTACGAACTGAGTATGACCAGCATCGTCAACATATGTTTGGAAATCATCCACACCATATACGCCATCATGAACGAAGCCCCAAACGAGGCCAAGAGGCTGGCCAACGATTACGCGATAGTCGTCGACACCACGCATATCAGTGGAGAATGCACCAGAGTTGGTAGTGAAGTAGTCTGCATCAGCAAGCTTGTCAACGCGGTTCTTGTTGAATGCGATGTTTGCATTGAAAGTCAGCTGGAAGTCGCGGTTGCTTACTGCGATAGCATTCAACTGAATTTCCACACCTCTATTAGAGGTCTGACCTACGTTCTGCTGCATAGTGGTATAACCGATAGCTGTGATAGCGCGGTTGAGAAGAAGGTCTTTCACAGTGTTCCAGTAGAATTCAACTGTACCGGAGAGTCTCTCGTTGAGGAAACCGAAGTCAAGACCGACGTTGCGGGTGATAGTAGTCTCCCACTTCAGGTCGGGATTGGCGAGCTGGCTGTTGTTAAGAGTCCAGTGAGGCTGCTGGATGTTGCCTGCACCATAATACTTGCTGCCGCTATAGTTCTTATAGAGAGTCTCGAAGAGAGCAGAACCGATACGGTTGTTACCGGAAGAACCTAAAGAAGCGCGGAGCTTCAAGTTGGAGAGCCATTCCTGAGTGGGCTCCATGAATTTTTCCTCGCTGATACGCCAAGCGACTGAACCTGCGGGGAAGTAACCCCAACGGTTACCCTTGGCGAACTTGGAGCTGCCGTCGGCACGCATTGTAAATGTAGCGTAGTAGCGGCCACCGTAGTTGTAGTTGATACGACCGAAGTAAGAGAGAGTGCGGTCTTCCTTACCGAGTGTAGAGCTGATGACACGTGCACCAGTAGCACCGCTGTTAGCCTGCATAGCAGCAAACATCTTCTCAGGAGAAGTACCGTCAACGAAGTATTTACCAGTCATAGTGTTGAGCTCATAGTTGCTTTTGATGAACTCCTGACCGATCATAGCGTTGAAAGCGTTCTCGCCCCAATCTTTGGTAAAAGTAAGAGTATGGACAAGACGAAGCTTAGTATCCGTACGCTTTTCCCATTCACCCATCGGGTCTTCGCCACCTTCCTGCACAGCCTTGGAAGACTTGGAGTCCCACCATGACTTGTTGTCGCGGAAAGAATAGTCATAGCCTATTTCGGGACGGTAGGTGAGCGAAGGGATAATCTGCCAGTTAAGAGCAGCGTCATAGTGGAACTTGCGTTCGTGGCGACGCTTCCAGTCGAGGGCAGCGCGGGCGCTCAGGAGCTGAGTCTGAGACAGATAAGACTCGTATTCATCTTCGTCCATCTGGTTGATTGTAGCTTCGTCTACCTGATCAAGAAGACCATTGACAGGAGCTTTAGTCACGAGGTCGTAAGAACGGAAAGAAGCGCGGAATCCAGAAGTGCTACCACCCTTAGTCTTGGTGTCGCTCATACGAGTGCCGAATTCGAAACGAAGGTTCTTGGCAATCATATGCTGGATCTTAGAGGTAATGTTGTAACGGCTATAACCCTGGTCCTTGATAAGAGCCTGGTCATCGACGTAAGCTGCACTAACACTGAACTTAGTCTTGTCAGTACCGCCGCTGATGCTTACCTGATGAGTCTGGGAGAGCTTGTGGTTGTTGAAAGCGTCGCCATACCAGTCATAAGCATCCTGATATTGATAGAGGTCAAGGTCCTCGAAAGCGCCGTAGCGCTTTTCAAATGCCTGGATAGCAGAGCTGCCGGCCATAGCTGCGCGTTCGTAGTTGAACATCACATAGTCGTAGGGATCCATTGACTTGATCTTCTTGTTGATGTGCTTGCCCTGAAGGAAACCGCTGTAAGATACAGTGGTCTTGCCACCTTCGGGAGACTTGGTAGTGATGAGGATTACACCGTTGGCACCCTGCGAACCGTAGATAGCTGTAGAAGATGCATCCTTAAGCACCGTGATATCAGCGATATCAGCGGGGTTGATGTCGGAGATGCTTGAAACGGGGAAACCATCCACTATATAAAGAGGAGAGTTATCACCTGTGATAGAACCACCACCACGCACGCGGATTACCATCTCAGCGTCAGGAGAACCGTCAGTAGTAGTGATCTGTACGCCGGCGAGACGACCAGTCATGGCCTGAGCAACATTAGCAGTAGGCATCTTGACAAGGTCAGAACCCTTCACAGTAGAAACAGCACCAGTAAGGTCTTTCTTCTTCATTGTGCCATAACCAACGACAACGACTTCTTCAAGAGTCTCGGAGTCTTCCTTAAGCACAATCTTGAGGTCGGTGCGTCCTTCGATCTTTACAGATTCGGTCTTATAACCTACATAAGACACTTTGAGGACACCTTTGGGAGAAACGTTATTGATGGTGAAGTTGCCATCAATGTCGGTAGAAGTACCGTCTTTAGTACCTTCAACGAGGATAGTGGCACCGATCAACGGTTCGCCGGAAGAATCCTCAACGGTACCGGTAACAGTGATATTCTGCGCATGCACAGGAAGCACGACGCACAACATCAGCATGATCACCAGGGCTTTCCATTGCTTTGCAAGAGAAAAGCAGCGCGGCAGCGAGCCGCAGGCTTGGCTTAAATCTTTCATGTTTCGTGATGTAGTAAAATATTAAATTATGGTTAGTTATAATCAAGGCTAATGCCATCGGATGATGGCAACGAATGCACCCAACGGCTGGTTGGGATATATTCAGCGTGCAAAGGTAAAAATTTTTTTCATAATAACCAAAAATTAAATAATTTTTTTTTAAATATTTATATTCCGCAAGCAATCAAAATATCATAGATTGCTGTCGACCAATTTGCAGATATAAGGGGATTAGGTGTATAGAGAACGCAAAAAGTCTCTTGAAAGTATGAAATTTGGTGGCTTTTAGCTTAAATTTTGTTAAAAGATGCAAAGCAAGGATGCAAAATAAAGATAAAAGCACTAACTTTACACATTTGAATCAGGATTCGAATCAGAACCTGACTCACAAATGCCTTAATAAAATTATAATAATCTATATAACATAACTGAACCATCATGAAGAAAACTTTACTATTGGCAGGCGCGTTGGCGCTTGGCATGCCGATGATTGCAGCAGATGCTATCCCGGCCTTCCCGGGAGCTGAAGGCCACGGGCGTTTCACGACAGGTGGACGTGGCGGAAAGATCATCCATGTCACCAACCTCAACGACAGCGGCGAGGGCTCGCTGCGCTGGGCTCTCGCACAGTCGGGCAAGAAGACAATCGTATTTGACGTCAGCGGCTATATCGACCTAAAGAGCCAGCTCAACGTATCATCAAACACAACAATAGCCGGACAGACAGCACCTGACGGCGGCATCACACTTCGCTATTATACACTCTATTTCGGCAACTGTGAGAATGTCATAGTACGCTTCATCCGCAGCCGCCGCTCGCAGGTGAAGGATGTCAACGATGGCGCCGACGCCACATGGGGACGCCGCAAGAAAAATATCATCATCGACCACTGCTCTTTCTCTTGGAGCATCGACGAGGTGGCGTCATTCTATGATAATGAGAAATTTACCATGCAGTGGTGTACAATTGGCGAGGGTCTCGCCAACCCTGGGCACTCCAAAGGCGCCCACAGCTACGGGGGGATATGGGGCGGAAAAGAAGCCTCTTTCCATCATAACTATCTGACCCACGTGCAGAACCGTATGCCTCGCTTCAACGGAGCTCGCTACGAGTGGACCAGCTGGGACAAGACACGCTTTGAGAATACTGTAGATGCTGAGCGCGTTGACTTCCGCAACAATGTGATGTATAACTGGGGGACGGGCAGCGCATGCTACGGCGGACCTGGCGGCGGGTATATAAACATGGTGAATAACTACTATCAGGCAGGCCCCGGCACCAAGAACAAAACCCGCGTGACCGACGTATCAGTAGGAAGCAGCGGAAACTCCACCAATGCCGCTCTTATCGGACTTTGCTCACGCTATTACATCGACGGCAACTACATGGCTGCAGCTTCAGAACCAGAAAATTATGACTGGAAGGGAGTAAACTATGATGGCGGACTCAAGACTATAGATGGCGTGAGGTATATGCCGGATCCCAACCACAAGTTTGGTAAAAATGTTGAATATGTCGATATCGACGGTAAGGATTATCTCTGTGTGAAGCTTGATGAGCCTATCGATGCAGGCATAGTGACCACGCAGAGCGCACAGTCGGCCTATGACAAGGTGCTCTCCTACTCCGGCGCTTCACTCTACCGCGACGCTGTAGACGCTCGCTATATGGAAGAGGCCCGTACAGGCACAGTGACGTTCCACGGCAAGGAGCCCCTCAAGGCAGGAGGCGCCACTTCCAACACAGAAGGCATCCTTGACTTCATCAACGACCCAGCCAAGGCAGAGAATCCCAACACTGCAAGTTTCCCAGTGCTCACAAGCCTTACGCGTCCGGCCGACTTCGACACTGACCGCGATGGCATGGCCGACGAATGGGAAATCGCCAACGGGCTGAATCCCAACGATGCTTCAGATGCAAACACATATACTGTAGACGCAAAGGGGATATATACTAATGTAGAGGTGTATCTCAACCAACTCGTAGAAGATATCGTGAAGGGAGGCAACGCAGAGGCCCTTAGTGCAGTAGATGAATATTACCCGGAATGTGTGAAGATCAGCGGTGTTGAGACTATCGAGGCTGCCAAGGGAGACGTAGTAGCTATCGAATACTACGACCTAAATGGCGTACGTCTTTCTGAGCCGGCACAAGGCATCAGCATCCGCCGCATCGTGTTTGCCAACGGAACTTCTGAAACGGACAAAGTAATCAAGAAATGAATATCAAGAAATTAATGATGATGATGGCCGCATCGGCGGCTGTCATCGCCCCAGCATATGCCGAGGATGCCCTTCCTTCTTTCCCAGGAGCCGAGGGTTTCGGAGCCATCACAACTGGCGGACGTGGCGGAAAGGTATACCACGTCACCAACCTAAACGACTCGGGCACAGGTTCTTTCCGATGGGCTTGCTCACAGTCGGGGGCGCGCACCATCGTCTTTGATGTCAGCGGTACCATCCATCTGAAATCACAGTTGAAACTAAACAAAGGTGATGTGACAATCGCAGGACAGACAGCACCTGGCGATGGTATCTGTGTGGCAGACTATCCTTTCGTCATCAGCGCACCAAACGTAATCATCCGCTTCATGCGTTTCCGTCTTGGCAACGAGGCTCTCAAGACCAATCCAAACGCACACGAGGGTGACGGACTCGGAGGAATGGACGGAGAAAGAATCATGATCGACCACTGCTCAGTAAGTTGGAGCATCGACGAGTGCCTTTCTGTCTACGGCTCGAAAAACATTACCATCCAATGGTGTATGGCTACCCAGAGCCTCGTGAATTCCGGACATAGCAAGGGCTCTCACGGCTACGGCGGCAACTGGGGCGGCGCAGGAGCCAGCTACCACCACAACCTTCTTGCCCACCACGGATCACGCGTTCCGCGTCTCGGCCCACGCCCAAGCACTCAGCTTGATGAGCGTATGGACCTGAGAAACAACGTGATGTATAATTACGCTGGCGAAGGTTGCTATGGAGGCGAGGCTATGACTGTCAACATAGTCAACAATTATTACAAGCCCGGACCTGCAACGTCATCACTCAGTGCTTCAAAACAGAAACGAATGGCCAAGCCCGGTATCCGCACTTTCTCTTACTGCATCGGAAGCGACCAATTGAAGGCGACCGCCCAAAACTATAACAAGGTGAAGGGCACCAATCTATCTACATGCAAACTGACTGTGGATTCTTCCGACAAAGGATATCTGACATTTGACGGGGATGCCAACAAATATGAGATAGACATCGAGAAACTTACCATCAATGTTGACGGAAAGGATGTAGCAGTGTCCACCAACAGTTGGGGACCGACACTCCACAAGTGGGGTAGCTACTATATCGAAGGCAACGTAAACTCAAAGTATGCAGATGTGTCGGCCGACAACTGGACTATCGGTCTTTTCAAGCAAGTTGACACAGGAAGCAAGGTAGACTATCACAATGCGACTGAAGACAACCTGCGAGCATTCTCTCCAATGGAGTTTGCCGCAGTCACCACCCACTCAGCCGAGGATGCCTACGACCGAGTGCTTCAATATGCCGGAGCATCGCTGAGCCGCGACGAATATGATGAGATGATGGTGGCAGACACACGCGATGGCGCGGCAAGCTGCGTCGTCAGCGGTATTGGGAAAGGACTGATCAACAGTCAGGACGACATCAAGTATGCCGATGGCACTACAGGATTCCCAGCACTCAACTCATTGGAGGCCAAGGTTGACACGGACGGCGATGGTATACCCGATGAGTGGGAGACCGCCAACGGACTCAACCCTAATGACGCCAAGGATGGGGCGGCAAAAGCTGAGAACGGCTACACCAACCTTGAAAACTATCTCAACAGCCTCGTGGCACATATTGTGGAAGGAGGAAATGCCGGTGGCGAGCTTCTTTCCGGTAAGCAGGAATTCGGCACGGGAGTGGAGGAAATCTTCGGCGCATCATTTTCTGAGGGACGCTCCTTCAATCTGCAGGGCGTAGAAGTTGATGAGGATGCGAAGGGTATCGTGATCAAGGATGGCAAGAAAGTAATTCGTAATTGAACCCATATCACGACAGATCATACCATTTTCACAGATTTGAAACTTATCTCATTTTTATATTGTTAATAAAGAGGCGGCTCCCCTACAGAGTCGCCTCTTTAAACCTCCTCAACTCTTTAAACCTCTTAAACCTTTAAACTCTTAAACCATGTCTATGGAAATTATAAAGGATAAAGAATTCGGTGGCGAGCGGCCACTTTTCGAAAGACATAATCTGC
>CAZIAX010000006.1:0-31815 GCA_964537745.1 uncultured Sangeribacter sp. | reverse complement strand
GTGCCATCAGATGAAATAGCCACATATTTAAGAGTTCCGGATTGGATATATCCAATATAGCGTCCAACCTCCCCTATGGAGACAAATTCCTCCCCCTTGGCAAAGTGTCGAAGAGTACCCCTGCTGACGCAAATCTCTCGCCAGGCATTGAGGTCAATATGGTCAATATATGTATTAAAGTTATCTTTCATCCCTACTTTTTGATAATTTTAACTGTCAATCCGTAGATGGACCGCAGATATTGATAGGCTTATAGAAAATTCTTTCGGCAAAATTTGTTAAGTGGCAAAACTTACAATGATATGCCTTTAGACAAAATTACACAAAAGAAATGAAATTGGACAAGTAATAATATGAAAATTTGCTCATGGGAGGTTAATTATCAACATATGTTGATAATTTTGGAAAGAAATTATTGTTTTCTTCAATATTTTCGTATGCAAGATAGATGGCCATTGTTGAAAACATACTCATGGAGATGACGGATAATGAATTTTAGGTGTTAGGGGAATCGATTAGGGCACAAACCCTTCTGCTTGGCATACAAACATATCAATCTGTATGAAGTTAGTGGTAGACGACACGGCGGAGGCGAGGACGCCTCCATTCCACGGCTACGCAGTATTTTTCGTCTACATGGTTTCTTGTCTTCAATTCGAGATCTCCGCATAAGTGACTACAGAGTCGCGCGATTTGAGTTGTGTTTGCCTTTTTGAATAATTTTAAGAAAAGTTGGCGAAAAATTTGGTGTGTTTCAGAAATATTTATAAATTTGCCATTGAAACTTCTATTGTTAACCTTTGTCTCATACCTTTTGATGGCAAAATAATACCTCTAATGTCATGGATGCTAATTTAACCCTTTCCCCTAACAGGGTGGTGGAGTTTCTGAAGAAATCTCCTTCTGAGTTCAGAAAAAGCGATCTGATTCAGTTCGTCAAAGATAACGGTATCCGCATGGTGAAGTTCATGTACCCGGCTGATGATAACCGTCTCAAAACCTTGAACTTCGTAGTCAACTCTGAGAGCTACCTCGATTCTATACTCACTTTCGGTGAAAGAGTCGATGGCTCTAGCCTTTTCCCATTCATAGAGGCTGGAAACAGTGACCTATATGTCATCCCTCGTTTCTCAACCGCCTTCCTCGACCCATTTGAGGAAATACCTACTCTAACAATGCTCGCAACCTTCTTCGACAAGGAGGGTAAACCTCTCGAGTCTTCTCCAGAGTATACTTTGCGTAAAGCTTGCGAGGAGTTTACGAAGACTACTGGAATGTATTTCTATGCGATGGGGGAGCTTGAGTATTATGTCATATCAGAAGACACCGGATTCTTCCATGCATCTGACCAGAAAGGATATCATGAATCTGCACCCTTTGCAAAATTCAATGATTTCCGTGTTGAGTGCATGAGCCTTATAGCTCAAACCGGAGGCCAGATAAAATACGGACATAATGAAGTGGGCAACTTCACTCTCGATGGAAAGATATATGAGCAGAACGAGATTGAGTTCCTTCCTATACCCGCTGTTCAAGCAGCAGACAATCTGATGCTTGCAAAATGGGTAATCCGTACGCTTGCTTCAAAGAAAGGTTATGACGTAACTTTCGCTCCCAAAATCTCTGTCGGTAAGGCCGGAAGCGGTCTGCATATCCATTTCAAGATAATGAAGGGTGAACAAAACATGATGACCGAAAACGGCACTCTGAGCGATGTGGCTAAAAAAGCAATCGTCGGCATCCTGGAGAATGCCGACGCGATCACTGCTATGGGTAATAAAGTCCCGACAAGTTATTTCCGACTCGTGCCTCATCAAGAGGCACCGACCTCGGTATGCTGGGGTGACCGAAACCGCTCTGTACTCGTCCGTGTGCCGCTTGGCTGGACCGGAGAAAAAGATATGTGCTCACAAGCAAATCCTCTCGAGGCCTCCACTATCAGCATTCCTCCTCAAAAGCAAACCGTAGAGCTGAGAAGCGCCGATTGCTCTGCCGATATCTACCAGCTTATCGCGGCTATGGTAGTTGCCGCCAGGACTGGTTTCGAGATGGAGAATGCACTCGAGCGAGCCGATGATCTCTACGTCAGTGTCAACATACACAATGACGAAAACAAAGAGAAGCTGGCACAATTGAAATCCTTGCCGGATTCGTGCGCAGCTTCTGCAAAGGCTCTTGAAGAGAAAAGGGGAGTGTTTGAAGCAAAAGAGGTGTTCTCTCCGAGACTTATCGACGGTATCATCAAAAAGCTTGCTTCTTACAATGACTCCTCACTCCGCGAGAAAGTATCCGACAGCCACAATCAAATGATGAAGGTGGTGCTCAAATACTGGCATTGCGGATAAGAAGATTAGCTTCCGAGAGGCATAAAGTTGCTTAACGGATTACCAGGTTTTGCTGCTTCCATCAGTTTTTCAGAGAAACTGAAGGAGGCGGCATCCTGATCCGTCACTACCGACAGCAATGCGGGCCCTTCGGCTGCAAGCCATCTCTGCATTGCACCCTCAAGCTGAGCGGGCTCATCTACGGTCTCTGCCTGGAATCCGATGGATTCTGCCATCTTGCCGAAATCTGGGTTGGTGAGGTTTGTCTCACTTGGTTTCAAACCAGCCATCTCCATCTCCCATTTCACGAATGCCAAAGAGCGGTTGTCGGCTACCAATAGTTTTACTGGCAACTGATATTGAATGATTGTAAGCAATTCACCCATCAGCATGCTGAATCCGCCATCACCACACACTGCGATGACTTGACGGTCGGGACATGCGAACTTGGCACCGATTGCCATTGGCATCGCATTAGCCATTGACCCGTGAGAGAAGGAACCAATCATACGTCTGTCTTTCTTCTGTGTCAGATAGTGCGAGGTCCAGACGTTGTTCATGCCGGTATCGACAGTAAAGACTGCGTTGTCATCAGCCAACTTATCAAGCAGGCTGAGCATGTATTCTGGGCGTACTGCGCCTTTATTGCCCGGGTTCTTGACAGGTTCTTCAAATTTAGCTTTGATTTCAGCATAGTCTGAGAGAGCCTTGTCAAGGAAAGTCGTGTCACTCTTATCCTCAACCTTCGGAAGCAATTCCGACAAGAAGAGACCTGCGTCAGCTCTTACGGCTACGTCTACTTTCGACTTTCGGCCCAATCTCTCTGCTCTTACATCCACCTGTATGATCTTCTTGTCTGTGGGGAAGAATCCTGGATATGGGAAGTTCATACCGATTATCACTATTACGTCAGCACTGGCTATGGCATCTTCTGCCGACCACATGCCAAGGTAGCCCATATGGCCTACATAGTTCTTGCAGGCACCTGAAAGCTCGAGTTGGCTCTTATAGGTTGTGCCAACCGGAGCATTCACTTTCTCAGATAGTTCATTGACAAGAGTTGCGGCATTCTTTGCTCCTGAACCAGCGAATATTGCCACTGTCTTGGCATTGTTGATAAGCTCTGCAGCTGCCTCGATTTCCTGCTCAGAAGGTTCGGGGAGTCTCTGAGTATAGAGTGGGGAAGTGGCTGCGTATGATTCCACTGCCGGTTGACCGATGACGTCAGCAGGAAGTCCGATGATGCCGACACCACCACGTCCGATTGCCTCCTGCATGGCTGCCTGAAGCATATGAGGCACCTGGGTCGGAGTCGTAGCCATCTCGTTGTAGACATTGCAATTGGAGAAGAGAAGAGTGGGGTTGGTCTCCTGGAAGTATTCAGTCCCGAATACGGCTGATGCGCAGGTGGAGGCTATCGCCAAAACCGGAGCGTTGCTTCTTTGGGCATCATACAGACCGTTGATGAGGTGGACATGTCCAGGACCGCTACTTCCGGCACAGGCGGCCAACTTGCCTGTCAGCTGTGCTTCAGCACTCGCTGCAAATGCTCCGGATTCCTCATGGCGCATATGCACAAATTTCACCCTTCCATCTCTCACTAACGCATCGGTTAAGTCATTAAGACTGTCTCCCGTGATGGCATACAGGTGCTTGACACCTGAATCAGCTATCATCTCGGCCACTTGATCGGCCACTTTCTTGATCGGCTTATTGTTTTCCATAATATTTTAAAAAGTAATTTTATCTCTAATGAAAATAAAACACTTATAAAAGGGGTTTAGTTGTTAGGGTGTTCAGTTTGATGTTCCGATTAATAGGACAGACGCTATCGCAAATCGCCTCTCCGAGGCTACTGAGCTTTGATCTTTGCCCCAGGCTGAAGCCTGGGGTTTCGTCACAATAACAGCTCTCCGAGCTGAGTGTCTTCCTAAAAAAATGGTTCTCTTAACTGTACACCCTAATAATTATATATAAAAAAATAATTATATATAAAAATCGGCATTCTGTAATTGCAGAATGCCAATGTAGTCGAGTATAGAAGTCATAGAAAATTTAACGACCGGAAGAGGTGAGGGCAGCGGTAGCAGACGTGGACGTGCTACCATTGACTATCGTATACGATTGGCCGGATTTTAATGCAGGACAACTGATCATAATAGAACCATTGCCTGACCCTCCTCCAGGATTCCATCCACCTCCGCCGGGGCCATTACCAGGACCGTAAGCGATGCTGCGTGTAGATGTGTATTCTGCTGGCACAGTAAATGATGCCAAAACTTCGTCTCCCGATTTGACAGATATCTCTGTCTCGGCCTTGATAGCGCCGCTGCCTTTCACAAAGGCTTGTGTAGAACCACTCTTCGTAGGATATGTATTGCTACCACCAAAAGCAAGCAGTGTTCCCCCTGTGATATATACAGCGCAACCGCTTTCTGTTGCCGCGTCAAGTCCCATCTCCATACCACCGGAACCCATTGTGCGGACATAACCACCGCTGATATAGAGATTGCCATTGGAATCAAGCCCATCTCCAACAACAGATATCACCGTAAGGTCGCCATCATTTACCCTGAAGTCTTTTGCAGAATTGATTCCATCGTCGTAGGCCTTCACAAAGATTGTGCCTCCATTGATCTCCAGGTCTGTCTTGCTCTCAATTCCTTCCGCATTGTTGGTTGCTGTCGTGATGTAATACTCGCCATCATTGATCACGCATCCACTGTCTGCCTTGATTCCTTTTGCAGAAGACTTATAGTCGGAGTTGATACGGTCTGCAGAGGATGTATAGTTATGGTTGAGAGAGCCGTTGGAGTAAACAAGCATACCTCCCGTGGTGGCGATTGTAGTCTTTCCTCCAGTGCCATAGAAGATGCCGTCGCATGATATTCCCTTTCCACCACTGCCTGTCGCTTTCAGCTCTAATTCTCCGCCGCTGATTGTGACGTCACCATCTGCACCTAAGCAGGCGGATGCCTTAGTCTTGCTCTTGGCGCTATCCCATATCCCGTTGGCTGAGGAGGTGAGATTGAGCGTACCATCTGACACTATTATGTCACCGTCGGCCTTCAGACACTTGGCAGCATCTGATGTTATATCGACTGTCAGGTTGCCACCGGAGATGGTGATAGTCCCCGTATCTTCCGTCTCCCGATCTGTATCGTCCTTGAAAGAAGCCTGGATGCCATCGTCTCCAGTGTTGTCGATGCTCACTGTGCCACTTTCCATGAGGAAATATTGGTTGCAGTTGATTCCATCCTTCTTTGCTCCAAGAATATTCAATGTAAGATTCTTAATTTCTATATATTCCTTTGCGCTTATAGCATGCGATTGGTTGCCGGTGACGTTGAGTTCTCCTTTACCTTTCAGCTCAAGATGTCCCTTGCAGTAAAGAGCCGCTTTCTGGCTTCCGTTGCCATCAATAAGGGTATTGACTGTTCCATTCTTTGCACTTATGGCTATGCGCTTTCCATTTTGAATATCAATAGCGGCTCCGGATGGATTGGTAAGGGAGAGTCCTTGAAGTTCAATGGTAGATTTGAAGGAGCCATTCAGCGTTAGAGACACCTTCGATGATTCTCCCTTTAGTATGTAGGTAATTTCTCCGCAATTGTCAGCTGTAACCTCTTCAGACTGGTTGACTACTACGTATGCCCCTTCGACTGAGGCATCCACGTATCGGGCAATGTTGCCGGCTATCGTTACAGTGGCTCCGACTTCGGAATAACAAACCTCAACGGTATTGTCAGCTATTGAGTTGGCTTCAACATTGATTCTCGACCAATCTTGAAGATTGAAAGCCTTGTCTGAGACTGTCACATTGTTGCCATTGAATATCATTTCGCCTGCGTTGGTCGCTGGGAAATTGTAGGTCACTTGTCCATTGCTAAAACTGATGGACTGAGCATAAAGGTTAATCCCAAGTATGACCAACCCTGTTGTTAGTATAATCTTTTTCATGTCCATCAGAAAATTATCTTTATTGTCTTTTCTTTACTCTTCATGATATAGGTGCCGCTGGGCAGTGCTTTTCGAGCTTCGTCAGCAGTCGCGAATCTTCCTGCTTTCTTTCCAGATAGGTCGAAATAATCAGCCTGGTTTGTCATAGTCGCATCAATACCATCTACTGCAGCAGGGGTAGTAGTGAATTTCATCGACACCAGCTGATTTGTCGCAATGTTTTGGTCTACTGTCGGGGATTTGAGCAAAAGGTTGCCTTCCGCGTAGAGGATGGAGAGTCCTTCAGATGCCACTGAGATCTCGGTTCCATCGTTCATTTTGAAGGTCATCCACGGAAAGTCAGTAGCCGTGGCCATCATTGGAAAGACGCAAGCTGCCGCAATCAAGGTTTTCTGTAGAATGTTCATAAAAGATTGAATTATAAAACTGATGTAATATAGGTCCTACAAATTTGACTCAAAAAGAGCGTGATAGTTTAATCATTAGAGAAGTCATTTTGAAGTCTCATGGATAAAACAACTATCACAAATCGCCTCTACGAGGATACTTGGTCTTTAGCTATCCCTCAGGCTGAAGCATGGGGTTTCTACATGATAACAGCTCTCTGAGCTGAGTATATATCAGAGGAAATTGCACAATTAATTGAACAAGCTATTTAAAAATTGAAAATCAATCTTTAGCTCTTGATAGTCAAAATTGAAGGAAAAACTGGCGAGTTATTTGTCAGTTTTTCTTAATTGCCGTAGTCATATTCTCAAATTGATTCACATTTATTTAGTTTCTAAAACAAAAGTGTTAAATAAACACTCAAATATGAACCATTCATAAAACCATTTCGTTATAGTTTCGAAATATCTCCCCGACCACCTATTCAATTTGAGATTTTAACTGACAGTAGGAATACGATAAAACACATACACCATGATAACAGATCGCGTAATTAAAGAGATCTACAAGAAATATAACAAGGCTGCGAAGAACCCCGAGGATCTTCACCTTGACCATTTCATTGAGATGCTTGCTCCATACCATCATATACGTGTCAACGACAAAGAAGTAATCTTTGAAGATCAGGAAGAATTCAGCCCATTCCGCCGTTTCCTCCTTCGTGGCCTCAATGGTATTCTTGAGTTTGATCGTCAGGTGGCTTTCGTATTCCGTAACCATATCCTTTTCCTTCAGAAGGATTCTGACGATATGCGCGTCCATATGCGTCCCTGCGAAGAGCGCCAAAACATCTTCTCGCGTATCTTTGCCCGCTAAGACAGCCTTAATATTAAATATATAAGTCAACGCCCCGTGATTCATGCGAATCACGGGGCGCTGAGCTTTATTTCAAACATTAATTGAAGTTGTAGTCATCCAGACCGTCAAGGTCTTCCGGATTGTATCCACCCTCACTGCTGTAGAAGTCTTCATCAAGAACATCGGCAGCCTGCTTCATAGCCACTGCATCAATCTGAGCGTCAAACTCATCCATATCCACTTTCTGGGCCGGAGCTTTACCTTTCTTCATTGTGCACACTGGATCTGCCAACGACCTTCCGGGGATTATCTCTTTTAGCTCCATGAAGAAAGATCGTTCAGTCAGATAGTCGAACACGAATACGAGTTTCTGACCTTCGTCTTCCACGAGTTCACCGACGGGAGTATCATCCATCAACCATATGTCGCAGTCAGAGCTACTGCCCATATCCTCAAGTGTAATTTCCTCCTGGCGCTGCCAGTCTTCATCGCAAAGGAAGAATGAATCGAGTTCGTCTTTTGTATAATCTACGCTATCAAGAATAGCATTGCGCAGCTGAAGAAATGTTGAGTCGGAGTCTATTTCAATCTCGCGAGCGAAATTGGTGGCTTCGTCGCTTACAAGTTTAAATCTATATACCATGGTTTCTTTCTTATTTAGACTGCGAATTTAATACATTTATCCCGTATATCCAATACCTAAATAAAAAAATATGCTTCAAAAGAAGCATATTTTTCAAATATCATGTAATATTGGTCTGCAATTAATAAGTGTAGCCATCAGCCTTGCACTTTGACTGCATCCTGGAGATACGCTTGTCGATATCAGGATGAGTAGAGAATAACTGAGCCAGACCTGCTGTATTAGTGGTTCCGGAAGCCTCTTCCATCTGTTTAAGCTTCTTGAAAGCCTTTACCATTGCAGCGGGATTTTTGCCATTCTTCTTCAGGAAAGCATAGCCATAGTCATCGGCGTTGTTTTCCTGGCTTTGGGAATATTTTGCAGACGCAAGATTCTGGGCAATGGCTCCAAATTGAGAGTCAGTCAGAGCGGCGGCAGTGCTTCCTGTTGAAGCGATGACATCCATCAGGGCTGCGGTCTGAAGCGCATTCTTGAAGGCCTTCTTTGTGTCTTGATGGGCCACATGGCCAATCTCATGACCAATCACTCCTAACACCTCGTCGTCACTCATCACGTCCATCAGGCCGCTATAGACACGTATTGATCCATCTGCACATGCGAAGGCATTTATGTCGTTGGTCTTGTATACTTTGAAGTTCAAGGGAATTCCTTCTACCTCTGTGATGCCGCTGACGATGGTAGCCAGACGTTTTGTATATGCATCATTAGCAGGGCAGACGGTATTCTTCGTGTCTGATTCTGCCACATAGCTTTTCACGTATTGCTGAATCTCGTCGTTGGAGACTGTCATAGACTGTGCGATTTTTGCTCCGCCCTGAGCGAGACGGGCCATGTCAAGGTTTTGAGCTACGCTGCAGCCAGTGAGCATCAGCAAGCTCAAGGACATTGCGGTGATTAGTTTCTTCATTGCATTTTTATAATATAACGGTGTTACTTTTGAGAGTAACACCGTTATTGTTAATAAAGTTTAATCTGCATCTAATATTATCCAAGGAATGCGAGAAGCACACCAGCTGCCACTGCACTACCGATAACGCCTGCCACGTTCGGGCCCATTGCATGCATCAGCAGATAGTTGCTGGGGTCATACTCGAGACCGATGTTGTTGGAGATACGGGCTGCCATAGGCACGGCTGAAACGCCAGCATTGCCGATGAGAGGATTGATCTTCTTGCCTTCAGGAAGGAAGATATTGAAGATTTTCACTGAGCATACACCTGCTGAAGAGGCGATGATGAATGCAATGAATCCAAGAGCAAAGATGAAGAGAGTCTCCTTTGTCAGGAAGAGGTCGGCCTGGGTGGAGGCGCCTACTGTGAGGCCAAGGAGGATAGTCACGATATCAGTCATAGCGTTGCTTGCAGTCTTGGCAAGGCGGGTTGTCACGCCGCTCTCACGAAGAAGGTTGCCGAAGAAGAGCATACCGAGAAGAGGAAGACCGGAAGGAACGATGAAACATGTCATGATCAGACCTACGATAGGGAAGATGATCTTTTCATCCTGTGAAACCACACGAGCCGGCTTCATCTTGATCTTACGCTCCTTGTCGTTGGTGAAGAGTCGCATCAAAGGGGGCTGGATAAGCGGGATAAGAGCCATGTAAGAATATGCTGATACCGCTACCGCACCCAAGAGTGCCGGATTCAACTTGGAGGTGGTGAAGATAGCAGTCGGGCCGTCGGCACCGCCAATGATTGCGACGCAACCAGCAGAGAGTGGGTCCATGCCGATGAGAAGAGCGAGCATGTATGCACCAAAGATACCGAACTGAGCGCAAGCTCCGATGATCATGAGCTTAGGATTGGCAAGAAGGGCTGAGAAGTCTGTCATCGCGCCAATGCCAAGGAAAATCAACGGGGGATACCATCCTTTCTCTACGCCATTGTAGAGGATGTTGAGTACGGAGCCGGGCTCATAGATGCCAATCTCCATACCGGGCTGGAAGGGAATATTGCCGATAAGCATACCAAAGCCAATCGGAACCAGGAGAAGAGGCTCGAAATTCTTCTTTATGGCAAGCCAAACGAAGAAGCATCCCACTGCAAGCATGATGAGGTTTTCATACTGGCAGTTGGCAAAGCCTGTAAAGTTCCAGAACGTCGAGATGTTTTCGGAAAGGAATTCCCAGAATGTCTGTGCAAGTATCATATTGTAATTGCTTTACTATTGTGGGAATTAACCGATGATCATGATGTCGTTGCCTTCAAGCACGGCATCGCCAACGTTTACGAGAATCTTCTTGACAGTGCCACCCAGAGATGTCTTTACGTCGTTTTCCATCTTCATTGCCTCGAGCACGCATACGGTGTCTCCCGCATTCACAGTGTCACCTTCCTTCACCTTGAAGCTCATGATAGTGCCTGGCAGCGGAGCTTTGACTGCTCCAGCGGCGCCACTTGAGGCAGCGGGCTTGGAGATAACCTTTTCTCCGGAAGCAGTAGTAGGAGCGGCAGCAGCCTTGTTGATCTTGACGGGAGATTTCTTATCTTTCTCAAGTTGCACATGATAGTGGCTGCCGTTGACTATCACTTCAACCTCATTTCCCTCGACATCCCCAACTTCAACGTTGAATTTGATGCCGTTGATTGTATATTTATACTCTTTCATTGTGTTAGATTATTTACGGATGTTGCGATGAAGTTCAGGCTTAGCTCGCAGGTTGTAGATCTTGGAGTTCCAAGGAGAATAAGACTTCTTAATCTGATGGATAGTCAGAAGGGTATGCTCCATGTCATGGCCTTGACCAAAATACTCGGAGAGAGCCATACCAATAGCTGCGATAGTCTCACCACTAGCCAATTCCGGATGGGCCTGGTCGATTGTCTTGCCAGCCTTTTCCACAGCAGCATGCTTCTTTTTGGTCAGAAGTGCCTGTGATACCTTGCCAAAGCACTGGAAAAGAATGCTAAGAAGGATAAGGGCTAAAATGACGATGCACATGGAGATGATGGTAAGACTTCCTCCAAATGAGTCATTTTCCTCAAGATTCTTGGCTTTCTCAAGCTGGCGCATTCTCTTGGCTGTCGGACTGACCTCTACGGTGTTGGTCTCCTCAGAGGGTACGGCTACCGATTGAAGGCATTCCTGACCGTTGGCAGCACAGCACTCAACCGGGGCGTCGATCTGCTCCGGCCCAAGTTCTGACTGAGCATATCCGCAGGTCAGCGACAGGCTGAGAATTCCTAATGTAATATATTTTTTAAGCATAGTTTCTTATATTAAAGAGGAATGTTGCCGTGCTTTTTAGGCGGATTGCTCTGCTTCTTAGTTGCAAGCATCTGAAGAGCGCGGATGATGCGGAAACGAGTGTTGCGCGGTTCGATGACATCGTCGATGTATCCGTATTTAGCCGCATTGTAAGGATTAGCGAAGAGTTTTGTGTATTCCTCTTCCTTCTCCTTCTTGAATGCTGCTGGATCTTCGTGCTCCTTAGCTTCTTTGGCGTAGAGAACGCCTACAGCACCTTCAGCACCCATTACTGCGATCTCTGCAGTAGGCCATGCGTAGTTCATATCGCCACGGAGCTGCTTACAGCTCATCACGATATGGCTGCCACCGTAGCTCTTGCGAAGTGTAACGGTCACCTTAGGCACTGTAGCCTCACCATAAGCATAGAGAAGCTTCGCACCGTGGAGGATAACTGCGTTGTACTCCTGGCCAGTTCCCGGGAGGAAGCCCGGAACGTCGACGAGTGTCACCAAAGGAATGTTGAAGGCGTCGCAGAAGCGTACAAAGCGGGCAGCCTTGCGAGATGCATTGACGTCAAGAACGCCTGCGAGCACCTTAGGCTGGTTGGCTACAATACCAACGCTCTGGCCGTTGAAGCGAGCGAAACCGGTGATGATGTTGCGAGCAAAAGCCGGCTGCACCTCAAGGAACTCTCCATTGTCGATTATAGCACCGATCACCTCATACATATCATATGACTTCTTCGGGCTGTCAGGCACGATCTCATTGAGCTTGTCTTCCAGACGGTCGATGGGGTCAGTGCAAGGCACGAGCGGAGTCTCCTCCATATTGTTTTGAGGAATATAACTGATGAGCTTACGGATAAGCTTTAGAGCTTCCTCGCCATCCTCACATGCGAAGTGAGTCACGCCAGACTTGGATGCATGCACAGATGCGCCACCAAGCTGCTCCTGAGTGACGTCTTCGCCTGTCACAGTCTTCACTACAGAAGGACCTGTGAGGAACATATAAGACATTCCTTTGACCATGATGGTGAAGTCTGTGAGAGCAGGGGAGTAAACAGCACCGCCGGCACAGGGGCCGAGGATAGCGCTGATCTGCGGGACAACTCCTGAAGCAAGGATATTGCGCTGGAAGATCTCAGAATAGCCTGCGAGTGCATTGATACCTTCCTGGATACGTGCCCCGCCTGAGTCATTGAGGCCGATGACGGGAGCACCCATCTTCATTGCGAGGTCCATGACCTTGCAGATCTTCTGAGCCATTGTCTCGGAAAGCGAGCCGCCGAGCACAGTAAAGTCCTGAGCGAACACATATACGAGACGACCTTCGATAGTGCCGAAACCAGTCACGACACCATCGCCAAGGTATTGCTTCTTCTCCATGCCGAAGTTTGTGCTTCGGTGGGTCACAAACATGTCGAGTTCTTCAAAGCTTCCTTCGTCGAGGAGCTGGTCGATTCTTTCGCGGGCAGTGTATTTGCCACGTTCATGCTGCTTGGCAATTGCCTTTTCGCCACCACCGAGGCGTGCAGTTGCACGCTTGTCGATGAGTTCTTGAATCTTTTGTTCTTGAGTGGTCATTATTCAGATGCTTGAATGATTATTTCTTAGAAGGATCTTCGCAAAGCTCAGTCAGGACAGCTTCAGTGCATTTGGGGTGAAGGAAAGCGATCTGCAGGCCGTCTGCACCTTTGCGGGGAGCTTTGTCGATAGTGCGTATTCCCTTCTCCTCACACTCTGCAAGAGCTTCTGCAACTCCGCTCTCAACAGCGAAAGCCATGTGGTGCATGCCACCCTTGCCGCCGTTTTTCTCGATGAATTTTGCGATAGTGCTATCAGGGCTTGTAGCTTCGAGCAGCTCGATCTTGGTGTCGCCTACCTTGAAGAAAGCTGTAGTGACTTTCTGGTCTTCCACTACTTCAGTCTTGTAGCACTTGAGGCCAAGCACGTCTTCGTAGTACTTGATGGCTTCTGCCAGGTTTGGAACGGCGATGCCGATGTGTTCGATGTGGGAAATTTCCATTGCGTTTTGATTTATTGGTTAGTTGTACTTCAAAATTTGTTTGGCACCTCTTCACTCGATGGAGGAGGCGCACATTTACGTGCAAAATTAACAATTATTTTTCAAACGACGAAAAGTATTTTAAGAATATTGTAAAAAATAAATAAAAAATGGTGAAGACATCATTTTTTAGGTTTTATTTATTGTTATATCAGATTTTTTTACGATATTTGCAAAATATTTGTAGACACGTCTGCAAGACATACGTTTTTTTAATGTTTTCATTAGAGCTTCTCCTCGTCTGAAACCTATATGGAAATGACTACAGGGGCCTTGGCCTCTCTGATAAATGGGGTTGTCGATGGCAATCCTGACATCGTATTGAGTGGATTCGCGAAGATAGAAGAAGCTGGCGCAGGCCAGCTGACTTTCATCGCGAACCCAAAGTATGCGCATTTTATTGAGTCGACGAAAGCGTCGGCAATTCTTGTTTCTAAGGAGTTTAACCACCCTAATCCCAACGGGGTGACACTGCTGAAGGTAGAAGATCCATATGCAACTCTCGCCGAGCTCCTTCGTGCTATTCAAGATTCAATTCCTGCTAAGTCGGGTATTGAGTCTCCATGCTTCATTGCCGAGGGTGTCGAGATTCCCGCCGATGCTTATATCGGAGCCTTCTCTTATATTGGTAAAGGTGCCGTGGTTGGCAAGGGCTCACAGATTTACCCTCAGACCTATATAGGTGATGGCGTGAAAGTGGGAGAGAAGTGTATCCTTTATGCAGGAGTTAAAGTATATGCGGGATGTGAGATAGGCAACCGTTGTATTCTTCACAGTGGTGTAGTGATAGGTGGCGATGGCTTCGGCTTTGCTCCTAATCCAGCGGGAGAATATGAGAAGCTTCCCCAAACTGGTATAGTAGTCTTAGAAGATGACGTTGAGATTGGCGCCAACACCACTGTAGACAGGGCTACCTTTGGATGCACAAGAATAGGACGCGGCACAAAGCTCGACAATCTCATTATGGTAGCCCATAACGTAGAGATAGGTCGCAACAACGTATTTGCGGCCCAGTCAGGAGTGGCTGGCAGCACAAAAATAGGGGATGGCAACCGTGTAGGAGGACAGGTAGGCTTCTCCGGCCACATCAATGTGGGCAACAATAATGAATTTGGTGCCCAGTCGGGCATCCCGGGAGATGTAGGCAACGGAGAGCGTCTGATGGGCTATCCGGCCATCGATGTCAGGAAATTCGCAAGAAACACTGTCTATATAAGTAGGCTTAAAGAACTCTTTGATGAACATAACCGAAAGAAATGAATCGGTTGTGTTCATTTCTCACATATATAATAAGGAACAATAACAACATTTCGACATATGAATCAACTTACTTTAAAAGCTCCAATTAAGGTGGAGGGAAAGGGCCTTCATTCAGGCAAGCAGTTGACTGCTGTCTTCAATCCGGCTCCTGCTAACTTCGGCGTGAAGTTTAAGAGAATGGATCTTGAGGGTCAGCCAGTCATCGATGCGCTTGCTGAGAATGTAGTGGATACCACTCGCGGCACTGTCCTTGGAAAGAAAGATGTTCGAGTGAGCACTGTAGAGCATGCCATGGCAGCACTCTATGCTTATGGAGTCGACAACTGCCTTATCGAAGTGGATGGTCCTGAGCTTCCTATCCTTGACGGAAGTGCCACTATCTATACAGAAATGATAGAGGAGGTAGGCCTTGAGGAACTCAACGCCGACAAAGACTATTATATTATTAAGGAGAAGATGCAGTATAAGGATGAAAATGGTGCAACTGTGACCATATACCCTGACGAAGGCTTCAGCGTAGAGGTCATGGTGGAATATAATTCACCAATTCTTCCCAACCAGTTTGCCGTCTTGGACGACCTTGCCGATTTCCGTCAGGAAGTAGGCAGCGCACGCACATTTGTGTTTGTCCGTGAGATTGAGCAGCTTCTTCAGCACGGCCTTATCAAGGGGGGCGACCTTCAGAACAGCATCGTCATCTACGATCAGCCCGTAAGCCAAGAAAAAATAAATGAAATATGTGATGCCGTGAAGGTAGATCATATGACAGTTGATAAGCTTGGCTATATCAATCCCAAACCACTTCAGTGGGACAATGAGCCGGCCCGCCACAAACTTATGGATGTCATCGGCGACATCGCTCTTATAGGGCGACCGCTCAAGGGAAGAGTAGTGGCTATACGACCGGGACATACTGTCAACAATAAGTTCGCACGCATGCTCCGTAAGGAAGTGAAGCATACAGAAATACAGAGCCCCGTCTATAATCCCAATCTCGCGCCGTTGATCGACATCAACGGCATCAAGAAGCTTCTTCCTCATCGCTATCCTTTCTTGCTCATCGACAAGGTGATTGAGTTGGATCGCAAACATTGCGTAGCTATAAAGAATGTGACCGTCAACGAACCATTCTTCCTTGGCCATTTCCCGCAAGAGCCTGTCATGCCGGGTGTGCTTCAGGTTGAGGCTATGGCTCAGGCGGCAGGAGTGCTGGTGCTCAATTTCCTTGAGGAGCCAGAAAAGTATTCGACTTATTTCTTGAAAATTGACAACGTTAAATTCCGTCAGAAAGTAGTACCAGGGAATACCTTGATTCTAAGTGTATCCCTGATGACCGAAATCCGTCGAGGCTGCGCAGTGGTGAAAGGCTACGCATTTGTAGGAGAAAAGATAGTGTGCGAGGCTGAATTTATGGCTCAAATCATCAAAAACAAGTAAGGTAATGGCTCAGATGAATTGCATACATCCGAATGCTCAAATCGGGAATAATGTAAAAATCGGTAATTTCACGACCATCCATGAGGATGTAGTGATTGGCGATAACTGTGAGATCGACTGCAATGTCAATATTTATCCTGGTGCAAGAATCGGCGATGGAGTCAAGATTTTCCCAGGTGCAACAGTTGCTGCAGTTCCACAAGACCTTAAGTTCCGTGGTGAGGAGACTTTCGCTTATATTGGCGATGGGACAGTGCTCAGAGAGTGTGTGACCGTCCATAGAGGCACGGCATCTAAAGGTAAGACAGTAGTAGGCAAGAACTGTCTTATCATGGCCTACTCCCATGTGGCTCACGATTGTGTTTTAGGTAACCAGATAGTCGTCTCCAACGCAGTTCAGATGGCAGGCGAAGTCATCATCGATGACTGTGCTGTGATTGGTGGTGGAAGCCTAATCCATCAGTTCTGCCACATCGGCCGCAATGTGATGCTTCAAGGTGGTGCACTTGTCAACAAGGATATTCCTCCATTTATCAAGGCTGCCCGCGAACCAATCTCATATGTTGGCCTCAACTCCATTGGACTCCAACGTCGTGGTTTTAAACCAGAGGAGATTCAGCAGATTCAGGAGATATACCGTATCCTTTATCTTAGCGACCTCAATGTCACCAATGCACTGAAGATGATACGCGAAGTATGTGCTCCTTCAAAATTCCGCGATGAGATAGTCTATTTCGTGGAAAACTCCAATAGAGGAATCGTAAGGTCGGCAATTTGATAGCTTTAAAGAAAAAGTCAAAATAAAAAATTCGGGAGCGGCGACTGACGCGTCGCTCCCTTTTGCATATGTGCTGAATATGGTCGATACATCCAATATTTATTGCCGTCAGATAGTGGAGGTGATGCGCTCACATGGAGTGCAAACAGTGTATTGCAGTCCAGGGTCACGCAATGCGCCCCTGCTTTTGGCTGTAGATGCCTGTGAGGATATAGCCAAGCGAATCGTAATAGATGAGCGGAGTGCTTCCTTTCAGGCCTATGGATGCTCATTGGTAGAACAAAGGCCAGTAGCCATCATTTGTACCTCCGGCAGTGCTGTACTAGATTACGCACCGGCAGTTGCAGAGGCTTATTACTCTGGTGTCCCTTTGATTGTCATATCTGCCGACCGTCCTCGAGAGTGGATCGATCAAGATGACTCCCAGACTATAAGGCAATTTGGTGTGCTCAATAATATTGTCAAGGGAAGTTACGACTTGAGGGCTATACCCGAAGGGAGCGGAAGAGAGTATACTACTCAGATGCAATGGAATATCAACCGAACGGTCAATGAAGCCATGCTTAAAGCAAAAGAAGGAAAACCAGGACCTGTGCATATTAATGTGCAACTGTGTGAACCTTTGGATGAGTTGGCGGATGGCACGCCTCTCACAGAGAGGATTGTCAGCCTATTGATTCCTTCAGAATCTTTATCCAATGAGACTATAAGGGCATTGGCCGAAGATATTGCGAGTTCAAAAGTAATGCTTGTGGCTGGTTTCGCAGTGCCGGATCATCGTCTCGACAAAGCAGTTCGTGCATTTGCTTCCTTACCAAATGTAGTGGTTATGGCCGAGACTTTGGCTAATCTTCACGATCCACAGCCACTTTCAGCAATGATTGACTCTGTGCTTTGTGATCTATCATACGAGCAGAAAGAAGCAATGCGTCCTGATATAGTAATCTCGATGGGAGGTGCGCTCGTGTCAAGAATGCTGAAGCAATACCTTCGTGATTATCCCCCGCGTTATCACTGGAGCATTGGACATTCTAATTATTTCTGTGATTGCTTCAAGTCTCTGACTCATAAAATAGATGTAGATCCTGCTCCGTTTTTCCGCCAACTTTGCGGAGCTTTGCGAAAGATTAAGAGCAGGGTGACTTCTGAGTATGGGGCAAAATGGCTGGAGTTGAGGAGATTTTCCCAGCAACTCACCCGTTCTTATATAGATAAGTCTCCATGGACTGACTTGAAGGCTCTGGATTATCTTTTCTCTTGCGGAAAGTTTGACAATCTCTTCGTATCAAATGGCACAGCCGTCAGATACTCTCAACTGATACCTCATACATGCCATGCAGAGTATTGCAACCGTGGTGTGTCAGGCATAGATGGGAGTAGTGCCACGGCGATAGGTGGTGCTTGGGCCTATAAAGGAAAGACTTCTCTGATTTCCGGAGACATTTCCTGGCTTTACGATTCCGGTGCATCCACTCTTGGAGACGTTCCATTCGATATGAGAATGATTGTTGTGGATAATTCTGGTGGTGGAATTTTCAGATTCATAAAAGCCACGTCGAAGATTCCTTCTGAAAAGCTCGAAAGATACTTTTGCGTCAGCAATCTTCCTCCTATGGAACAAATTGCAGAAGGATATGGAATAGAAGTGAGAGAAGCTGAGGATATGATGAGCCTTAAAGCAGGAATAGAATGGCTGGAGGAAGAGTCTGATTTCCCTCGGCTATTGATAATTAAGACTCCCCCGATGAAGAGTGCTGAGGTACTTACCGGCTATTTTAATAAGAATAATTAATCCAACTTTTGCAAGCGAAGGTTGAGGTTTAAACACAAAAAAAATTTACATTACCAATATGTTTGACTGGAAGACAATAAAAGAATACGAGGATATCCTTTTCGAAGAATTCGAAGGAATAGCTAAAATCACAATCAATAGGCCAAAGGTCTACAATGCATTTCGCCCGAAGACCAATTTTGAGATGCTCGATGCAATGCGCATCTGCCGTGAAAGAAACGACATCCGCGTCGTGGTCCTTACCGGAGCAGGCGACAAAGCTTTCTGCTCTGGTGGTGACCAGAATGTGAAGGGGGTGGGAGGATACGTTGATGACGATGGCACTCCCCGCCTCAATGTGCTTGAAATGCATCATGCTATCAGAAGTATTCCGAAACCCGTAATCGCTATGGTCAATGGATATTCTATAGGAGGAGGCAACGTATTGCAAGTGCTGTGCGATCTCTCCATTGCTTCAGAAAATGCCAAGTTCGGACAGACTGGTCCCAAGGTTGGCAGTTTTGATGCCGGCTTTGGAAGTTCATATCTTGCTCGTTGCGTAGGGCAGAAGAAGGCTCGTGAGATATGGTTTCTGTGTAAGCAATACACAGCTCAGGAGGCTCTGGAGATGGGCATGGTCAATTGCGTAGTTCCTTTCGATAAACTTGAAGAGACTACTGTAGATTGGTGCCGGACCATCATGAAGCGTTCTCCTTTCGCTATCAGGATGATAAAAAGGGCTCTTAATGCAGAACTCGATGGTCAGCGCGGCATGATGGAGTTCGCAGGTGATGCCACTCTTATGTACTATCTGATGGATGAGGCACAGGAAGGGAAAAATGCATTTCTCGAGAAGCGGGATCCAGATTTCGATCAATATCCAATGTTCCCATGAGACTCGCTTACGCTCCATATATCCTTAAATTTAAACAGCCCGCGGGCACGAGTCGCGGTGTGCTGATGGAGAAACCTACTTTCTTCATCAAGGTATTTGATGAGAATAATCCTTCCAGGTTTGGAATAGGTGAATGCTCTGTGTTTCCAGGACTTTCCCCTGAGGCTGATGGTACTTATGGATATAAGTTGGTGGAACTTCTTGCCAATATGGCCCTTGGAAATGCAACTGACTTATCTCAGCACAGTAGCATCCATTTTGGGCTTGAGCAGGCTTTGCGTGATTTTGCAGGAGGTTGCCGTCACATTTATTTCCCTTCTGAATTCACTCAGGGCCAATCTTCTATAGAGATAAATGGCCTCGTGTGGATGGGAAATTTTGATGAGATGATAGAGCGAATAGATGAGAAGGTGAAGAAAGGTTTCAACTGCATCAAATTGAAAATCGGAGCCATCGACTGGACGAAGGAAATAGAGATGATAGAATACATCAGAAAGAAGTATTTGGAGTCTGACCTTCAGATTCGGATAGATGCCAATGGTGCATTTACTATGGATAATGCTTTGCCTCGCCTCAAGCGTCTTGCGGATCTTGGAGTGCACAGCATAGAGCAACCTATACCTGCCGGATTTCCGGAACTGATGGCATTTCTATGTCAGGTTTCGCCGCTGAAGATTGCACTCGATGAGTCGTTGATAGGAGTGTATACCAGAGAAGCAAAGGAAGCTTTGCTTCAAGAGGTCGTGCCGGCATATATAATACTAAAACCTTCTCTTTGTGGGGGATTCTCCGGAGCTGAAGAATGGATTACGCTTGCGGAGGAAAGAGGTATCGGATGGTGGGTGACTTCCGCTTTGGAATCAAACGTGGGCCTAAACGCGCTCGCCCAATGGGCTGCTACTCTTAAGACCACCATACCTCAGGGGCTTGGGACTGGAGCACTTTTTACTAATAATTTTGAGTCTCCTCTTCGTCTTGAATCCGATAGGTTGTCTTACGACCCAATGGCCAGCATAAAAAATGAGGAGTATTCTTATCTTGATTGGAGATATTGATATGGATCAGCAGCAATTTGAAAAGGTTTGGAAGGATGGCGATGATTACGTAGAATGTCATACTTCAGGCTCAACAGGCGAACCAAAGCTTATTCGTCTTTCAAAAGACTTTATGCGCGCGAGTGCTCGTCGCACGAATAAGTTTTTTGGAATAGAAGGGGATTCGAGGCTGCACACATGTTTAGATTTCAAGTACATAGCCTCAATGATGATGACTGTAAGAGCGGACGAGGCTGGATGTAAGTTGACTTCTGAGGAGCCTTCCTCACATCCTCTTGGTGGTATCTCATTTGAGGAGAAGATCGATCTTCTCTCAATGGTGCCAGCTCAGATGGAATGGGTTCTTGACTCCGCGCAAGTGTGGACAGGAATTCGAAACATTCTTCTTGGTGGTTCGGCTATTCCCTCGCTTATTAGAAGAAGGATAGTTTCGTCGCCATATGTGGTATGGGAATCATATGGCATGACTGAGACTGCTTCTCATATAGCTATTAGAAAAGTCGACATCGAAATGTCTTCTTTCAAGACTCTCGAGGGCATATCAGTGAGTCTTACTCCTGATGGTTGTCTTGCCATAGAGATGCCAGATGGGGATAAAATTGTGACGAATGACGTAGCGGAGCTTCTGGGGGATAATCAATTCCGTATTTTGGGACGTGCTGATCATGCCGTAATCAGCGGAGGAATAAAAATTCATCCTGAAGAACTTGAGAGTCGTCTCGGTCCCTTTATTGCCTTTGAATACTGCATATCCTCAGTTCCAGACAATAAATGGGGAGAGAAACTTGTATTGGTGATTGAAAATACCGACGATGATATGGACGTCGATTTTCTAAAGGATGCAGTAGGGGTTCGGCTGCGCCAATACAGGAAGATCTTAGAGCTTGGTGTCAAATCGCCAAAGGATGTCATCGTAGTCTCTTCTCTTCCCCGGACTCCGAAAGGAAAGGTAGATAGACTGGCGCTCAGAAAAACATTACACACTAAACGATAATGAAAAAGTCCGAAACTGCCTGATGGTGATTTCGGACTTTATCATTATAATACCATATTCAAAGAGAAGATCAAGTCGGGTGATTACATAACGTTTTACCCGTTTTTAGAAATCTTCTGAAGTTGCTCTTCGTTGATAATCTTGATTTTTCTTCCATCTACGAGGATAAGTTTCTCGGAAACGAAAGTAGCAAGAGTGCGGATGGCATTTGCGGTGGTCATATTGCTGAGGCTTGCTAAATCCTCACGGCTCATATAAATGCGAAGAGTAGCACCATCGTCTTCAAGACCATAGTTGTCGCGAAGAAGAAGCAGTGCATCAGCCAGGCGTCCGCGAATATGTTTTTGGGTAAGATTGACAATTTTAGTATCGGAGCCTCCAAGATTGCGGGAGAGCTCGTGAATGAAAAACATAGCAAGATTGATATTTCCTCTAATCAATCGCTCTACAATATTCATCGGGACGCGACCCAATACAGACTCTTCAACAGCTGCAACTGAAGAAAGATAAGGTTCTTTAGCAAAATATGCCCGGTAGCCAAAATACTGAACTGGAGAGTAAAGTCTCAGAATTTGAACTCTATCGCCAATACCGGCCTTATACATTTTAACTTTCCCCTTCAAAAGGCACCATAGATATTCGGGCTCCTCATTCTCGGAGTATATCACCTGGTTCTTCTTGAAAGTGGATATAGTGAAATTGTCGGTGACAATGCGCTTTTCTTCTGGAAGGAGCGCATTCCACATCTCCGACATGTCATTGCTAATGATATGTTCAAGTGTACTCTTCTTTAACATTATATTTAGTCCGTTTGACTTTACCTGTATTCAAGTCTTTTATTGAATATTACAAGTCATAGCCTGCGTTCTGATTTTTACCTGTTTGAGTCTACAAAATTACAAAAAAAAAATGAATTGATAAAATATTTTATAAAAATATTAAAAAAATACTTGGATTACCTATATTATAATCATCTCTCACTGATTTCTCTTTCTTTTTTTATTAATATTTGCATTTGCCTGCTTGATATGTGGTTGAAATTTATTAAATTTGCGATATGAAAGAATCAGAAACATCACATACTGTGTCTCCGTCAGTGGAATCTTCCGTTAGTGAGTCGTTGCCTGCATTTGACTTTACTCTAAGCCGACGGTGGCTATCCGGGATTCCATATGAAGTGGCATTCTGGAGAAGTTATTATAGAAATAAATCTTCAAGAAAGGCCCTTTTAAGCTGGTCGATGTATGGAAAGGAATGCAAGCTCGATAATTTCGATGTCGCTTCATTCCTCCAGGGATTGAATAAGAATAATCCAGTGATAGCCGATGTGGGTTGCGCATTAAGCTATATGTTTAGCGATATTATCGGCGGGAAAAAGTATGATGTGACGTATCTTGACCCGTTGGCAATGCATTATAACAAGATACTTGAAGACTATTCTCTGCACTTGCCGCGCATTACTTTCGGGATGGGAGAGACCCTAACTCTACATTTCCCGAAAGATTCTGTCTCTCTGCTCCATATCAGGAATGCTCTCGACCACAGTGTCCGCCCAATGATGGTGATATGGCAGGCTTTGATGTGCCTTCATGTCGGTGGTGTCCTGTATCTCAACCACAAGCCGAATGAAGCAGAACATGAAGCATATCTTGGTTTCCACCAGTACAATGTCGACTGTCAAGATGGTAGACTCGTGATTTGGAACAAAGAAGAGAGAATAGATGTAGAAGATGCCTTAAAGGGATATGCCACTGTGAATCCTTCTGTGACGGATGAGGGGAGAATTGTGGCTGTAATTACAAAGAAAAATGAGATTCCATCAGATCACAGAGCTATGAGGGAAAGCGGTCTGTATGCTTCCGGAATGTTGGAAACACTTTTGTCTTATTTCCACACTACTACTAATGCTTTGGGTTACCAGGTAAGACGAGCAACTTTTACCATAACTCACGGATTGATGAGGATGATTCCCGGCAGTATGGTCAGAAAACTCAAGCACTTAATCAGTGGAAAGAAAGCCACCATGTAACGCACTAAAAACATAATATTATGATTGAAGATATCTATAAGGCACAACCCAATCGCTATGAGGTCGGGATGCAATATAAAAGAAGCGGAAGAAGCGGTATACAGTTGTCGGAAATCTCACTTGGGTTCTGGCATAACTTTGGAGAGACTGCTCCTCTTGAGAGAAGTAAAGAAATAATGAGGTATGCTTTCGATAACGGCGTCACCTCATTCGATTTGGCCAATAACTACGGACCTGGTTATGGTACAGCGGAGGAGACGTTTGGTTATGTATTCTCAAAATCATTCCGTCCATATCGTGATGAGATGTTCGTGGCTTCGAAAGCAGGCTATGACATGTGGCCTGGTCCTTATGGCAACTGGGGCTCACGAAAATATCTTATGGCCTCAATTGACCAGAGTCTTAAGCGCACACAGCTTGACTATTTCGATGTCTTTTACAGTCATCGCTATGACCCCGAGACTCCGCTTGAAGAGACCCTGCAAGCACTGGTAGACATTGTCAGAATGGGTAAGGCTCTGTATGTAGGTATCTCCCGCTGGCCGGTAGAAGCTTCAAGATTTGCATTCGAATATCTAAAAGAGCGCGACACCCCTTGCCTCCTTTTTCAAGACAGGCTTAATATGGTAGACCGTCGTGTAATCACAGATGATATCCTTGATTGTGCACGCAAAAACGGGAGTGGTTTCATAGCATTTTCACCTCTTGCGCAGGGCGTCTTGACAGATCGTTATCTAAAAGGCATACCTTCCGATTCCCGTGCTATGCAGCAACGCTTCCTAAAGTCTGCGCAGATAAGTGATGACCTAAGATGTAATGTTGCGGCACTAAACGAAATTGCACTCAGAAGAGGACAGACATTGGCCCAGATGGCACTCTCATGGGTGCTTGCGCATGAGGGAGTGACTTCGGTGATAGTGGGTTGCAGTTCTACTGCACAGCTCACAGATTCTTTAAAAGCAGTTGGCGCTAAGTCCTTCACTGAGGAAGAACTCAACGCCATAGATGAAATATCCGCAAAAATTAAACTTTGACTTCTTTATTGAAGATGTGAAGGATGGTAGCCGAGCAGGAATGCGTCAGCTGCCATTCTTTTCTTTCCTGCCGGTTGAAGAGATATTATCTCAAGCCATCTGTCGGAGCATGCAGCGAAGAGTCGCTTTCCATCTTTCTTGATTTTTCCCACTTCTGTTCCCACGCAGGTCTCGTTCGAAAGCTTAGATTCAAAGATTTTACACTCAAGTGGCCGACCGGATTCTTCTACGACAGTAGTCCAAGCCGCAGGGTAGGGGCTTAGTCCTCTGATATGATTATGAATTTTCTCGCTTGTGTGGTTCCAGTCAATCCTGCAGTCTTCCTTGAAGATCTTTGGTGCTGGAGTGAACTCTCCTTCAGGTTGGGGAGTAGTGGTCAGAGTGCCATCGATTATCGAGTTTACTGTGTCAACAACCATTTCTGCTCCCAGATGCATTAGTTTGTCGTGTACGTCTCCTACGTTGTCATCAGGCAAAATTTCGATTTTGCGCTGCATAATCATATCGCCAGTGTCTATCTCGTGCTTCAGAAAAAATGTGGTCACACCTGTTTCGGTGTCTCCATTCATAACTGCTCTGTTGATAGGAGCAGCCCCACGGTATTTCGGAAGCAACGATGCATGCAGATTGAAGGTTCCGAGCTTGGGCATTTGCCATACCTCTCGCGGAAGCATCCGGAAGGCTATCACTATGAATAGGTCGGCCTCAAGAGCCCTTAGTGAATTGAGGAAATCTTCTGATTTCAGTTTCTCTGGTTGAAGAAGATATAATCCATGCTCTACGGCGTAACGTTTCACGTCGCTTTGGTAGAGCTTGTGGCCGCGTCCGGCTATTTTGTCGGGCATAGTGACGACGCCTACTACATTGAAATCATTTTTTATAAGCGCATCAAGGCTTTCCACTGCGAATTCGGGAGTGCCGAAAAATACTATCTTCAGGTCTTTCTTTTCCATGTTGATGTTTTAATTTGATTGGCTGTAAGTAAAGCCGGTTGGGAAACCGGCTCTCCCTATATTGGTGTCAGTCGTCGGAATAATGCTTAAGGACGCGACGATATGAATTGAATATTTTTGATTTGGATACAAAACCAACATACTTTCCATTATCAACCACCGGAAGATTCCAAGCTCCCGTCTTGTCAAAAGTATTCATGACTTTGTCCATGCTGTCTGTAATCTCGATTCTTGCGGGAGGCATTGCCATGAATCGACTGACATGCATTTTCCTATAAAGGTCTGGGCGGAACATTATATTTCTGATATCATCCAAAAGAACTATACCCTTAAGCATTCCCTGGGAATCTGTGACGGGATAAAGGTTGCGATTGCATTGAGATATTACTTCCACCATTTGTTTCAGACTCATTTCAGGATGAACTTCAATAAAATCTCTTTCTATAACATTGTCGATTTTAAGGAGGGTCAGTACAGTCCGGTCCTTTTCATGCGTGATTAGGTCGCCTTTCTCTGCCAAACGCATTGTATAGATGCTGTAAGGCTCAAATGCAAGGATGGTCATATATGATAGAGTCGAAACAATGAGCAACGGTAAGAATAGATTGTAACCGCCGGTCATCTCGGCTGTAAGGAAGATTGCCATCAGAGGAGCATGCATCACTCCACTCATCACTCCTGCCATACCCATGAGAGAAAAGTTTTTCTGACTCAGTTCAATTCCGAAATCCATTAGATTGAATACGTAGGCAAAGAGAAATCCGGTCATTGCTCCAACAAAGAGTGATGGCGCGAAAGTACCACCAACTCCTCCGGCCGCGTTTGTAGCAGTCGTGGCAAAAACTTTTGTCAGGATTAAGCAAGCTACAAATAGAGTAATCGACCAAGGATTAATTCGGTCTCCATAGAATATGGTGCCGTCAAGAATGCCCTGGGTATTACCTTCTAAAAGAGTATTGATTGCATCGTAACCTTCGCCATATAGTGGAGGGAACACAAATATCAAGCCAGCAAGAGAGATGCCACCCACACAAATCTTCACCCAACGGCTCTTGAAAGTACCAAACCACTTTTCCAGCATGAACATAGCGCGAGTGAAATATAGGCTGACAAACCCACAAAGTATCCCAAGCAAGATGGTCCAGGGAATGCGGTTTGTATGGAATGGTTCACTCTGTGAGAAGAAGAACTCCGCTCCGTAGCCCTCAAGCACGTAAGCCACCGTGGCACCGGAGATTGATGCAATTAGTAGAGGCATCACAGTGGTCCCGGTCAGGTCTATCATCAACACCTCAAGAGTGAAAAGCATGCCAGCTATGGGAGCGCGGAAGATACCCGCTATGCCAGCAGCCGCGCCGCATCCTACAAGCAGCATCAGAATTCGTGGAGAGAGTCTGAAGGCCTGTCCGACGTTTGAGCCGATGGCAGCCCCGGTGTAGACTATAGGACCCTCTGCTCCGACAGATCCTCCGAATCCAATGGTAATCGCAGACCCTACGAGAGATGCGTAGCAATGTTTCTTTTTCAGACGCGACTTTCGCCTTGATATTGCATATAGCACCTTTGTCACTCCGTGGCTGACATTGTCTTTTACCACATATTTGATGAAAAGCGTTACGATGATTATGCCTACAACGGGATAGACAAGGTTAAGCCAGTTGCCTGTGGTGGCACTGAAATGCTGAGTCAGCAGATGGGCAATAGTGTGGATAAGGTACTTAAGTAGCTGAGCGGCAAACCCGCAGACCACTCCCACCACCAAGGCGAGAATAATTACGAAATTTCTCTCCTTGATGTGTTTTTCGCGCCACTGAACGACTTCAGCCCACCATTCAGTAAATCTATTATGAGTCTCTTTATAAGCCAATTTATATGATAGTTGAATGAATTTAAAAATTTATCTATTTCCCACGCCCTTCCAGAATTGTGAGTATCGTATAGAGCATGATCTTGAGATCTACAAGTATTGACATGTTGGAAATATAGAGTAGGTCGTATTTCGAACGCTCAATCATCTCGTTGACATGCGAAGCATATCCATATTGCACCATTCCCCAAGAGGTAATGCCGGGCCGCGTCTGATAGAGCAAGGTATAGTATGGTGCACGCTTTACAATCTGATTTATAAAATACTTTCTTTCAGGCCGAGGTCCGACAAGGCTCATCTCTCCTTTCAGTACATTCCAGAACTGTGGAAGTTCATCCAGTCTATATTTCCTCATGATTCTGCCGGATTTAGTGACTCTCGGGTCGTCATCACTGCTGAGTTGAGGGCCTTCAGCTTCTGCATCGGTGCTCATAGTGCGAAACTTTATTATCTCAAAAGGGCGCTCCTTGAGTCCAATACGTTCTTGCTTGTAGAAGACTGGTCCTTTAGTGTCAAGTTTGATTCTTATTGCCAAGATTAAGAAAATAGGACTAAGTGCAATCAGAGCAAGCAAGCTCACTATTACATCGATGCTTCTCTTTATATTCTTCTCAGACTCAGACATGCTTGAATGCGTGAGGTCTACGAGTGGATACCCATAGATATCCTTCAGCTTGATTGAAGCAGTCATGAAATTGAGGGTGTCTGGCGAGAGCTTAATTGATTTCCCAATTGGAAACAAACGATAGAGGAGGCTAAGTACATGGTCCTCATCCGACCTTTCAGGAGCGAGAATTATATGGTCGATATTATGCTCAGCGCAGAAGTCCTGGAGTGATTCTAATTCTTGAGCCGGCTTCCCGGAGTCCTTCTCTCCTGGAATCCTGAAGAAGCCCTCTATAGAATTGCTTATGACGGCTTTGCTCTCTCTCATTTTTTTTGCCAGTTTATGAGCTTTGGCCGAGTTCCCGACAATAACAACGGAATATTTCCAGTTTCGTAGCTTGAAATGTCTTATCTGGTTGTTGATTACCAATAGCCTTCCAGCCAAAGTAAATATAAATAGGATGGTGAAAATGAGTGATATCTGAATCAGATTGGAATAGATGTCGCTCATTTGGTCGTTGGTAAGCAACGCAAGATGAAGCAGTATTGTGGCCAAAGCAGAAGTGACAGCCGTATTAATCAGCTCGTTGACCCTTGACTTCCCGAAGGGATAGTTGTAGAATCCGGAGAGCCAATAGAGAGCGATGAGTGCAAAAGGAACTATTGCTTGCTCTATACAAATCTTAGTCTGGAAAAAGAATTCTATGGCATAGTCCAGTGTGTTTTGAGTCCATGATGATTCATAAAACCTCAGAACATTTATGAGCATGAAAGCAACGTTGGCAGATATCCAGTCTGTCAACACGAGCTTAAATCGCTCAAAACTCTCTGAAGCCATCTTTCCTATCATCTTATCACTTTGACTACATTACCACGTGTGATTTTAATGATATTACTTGGCTTGGCAGATGCCTTTTCTTTCTGGCGGAATTTGCACACATAGTCCACACCATCCTTTATCTCAGATGATATTTCGGAGAAAGTCAGTGGAGTCGGTTTCCCGCTGATGTTGGCAGATGTAGACACAATTGGTCCTCTCATTCTTTCGCATAGCATACGGCTGAATTTTTCCGAAGTTATGCGGATGCCAAGGCTCCCGTCTTCAGCCTTAAGATTTTCAGCAATTCCTATTGGATGATCGTAGATAATTGTCATAGGATTGACAGCGACGTCTATCAATTGCCAAGCTATTTCCGGGACTTCTTTGACAGTGCGCTGAAGCATTCCTTCCGAACCTACAAGCACAAGCATTGATTTTGAATCGTGCCTCCGTTTGAGCTCGTAGATTTTCTTGACCGCTTCTTCGTTTCTTGCATCGCAACCGATACCCCACACTGTGTCAGTAGGATAGAGGATAAGTCCTCCCTCCTTCATGACTCTTACGGCTTCCTTAAGGTCCGCTTCGTCGTATCTAAGCTCCTGATTGTTTGCTTCCATATCTATGCTTATGAACTAAACTTGGATGGCTTCGGCTTCTGTGAGCCAAAGTCGTGCGATGGCATCCGACGGCATTCTCCAATCTCCTCTGGGAGAGAATGAGACAGGTCCAACTTTCGGACCATCGGGCATGCACGAACGTTTAAACTGCTGGTTGAAGAATCTTCTGAGGAAGACAATCAGCCATTTTTTGATGGTCTCTTTGGTGAAGGTTGGACGTCCGTCATCATAAGGACCTTCTGCGAATGCCTTGCAAGCAAGCGTATAGATTTTGGCTGGAGAGAATCCCTCCTTTATGAGATGATAGATGAAGAAATCGTGAAGATCATATGGCCCTACGAGGTCTTCAGTCTTCTGGGCAATATTGCCTTCATCATCTGTCGGCACGAGTTCGGGGCTTATGGGAGTGCTTACTATATCCTCAAGGATATGACGGGTCTCATTGTCGTAGTCTTGTGCAACACGTCGGACAAGAGGCCGAATCAATGTTTTTGGTACGGAGGCATTGACGCAGTACATCGACATATGGTCACCATTATAGGTGCACCATCCCAGGGCAAGTTCTGAGAGGTCGCCCGTGCCCAGAACCATGCCTCCATATTTGTTGGCTAGATCCATCAGAATCTGAGTGCGTTCACGTGCCTGTGAGTTTTCGTAAGTGGCATCGTGAACGTTGAAATCATGATCGATATCCTTGAAATGCTGTTTGACGGCCTCAGAGATATTGATTTCTATGTGGGTGATATCCATCCTTTCCATCAATTCTACTGCGTTGGAATGAGTACGATCGGAAGTGCCGAATCCAGGCATAGTGACTCCGATGATACCTTTTCTGTCAAGTCCAAGGTCGTCGAAGGCTCGCACGGCTACGAGAAGGGCGAGAGTAGAGTCAAGACCTCCGGAAACTCCTACTACGAGGCAGTGGCAATGAGTGGCAATAAGGCGTTGCTCAAGTCCCCAAGCCTGAATATTGATGATTTCCTCACATTGCTCATCAAATCTTACCTTATCAGAAGATAGGAAGGGATAGGGATTGATCTCGCGCATAAGGTCGGCTGGCTCCGATTGAGTTACTGCGAAGTCTTCACTACCGAACGTCGGGAGTACGATGTCGTTTTGTCCGAAACTTGATTGGCGTTGGCGGGTATTGCGAAGCTTCTCTACATCGATGTCAGCGATGCAATATCCTTCCTTTCGCTTGAAACGGTCAGTTTTTCTGAGTATCTGTCCGTCTTCCGCAATGATTGCATTTCCTGAGAATACAAGGTCGGTGCTTGATTCCCCTGAACCTGCCGAAGAATATACATATCCGCATTTGCAGCGGGAAGAGCGTTCCTTAATCAGTGATATAAGAAAAGCATGCTTGTCAATCACTTCATTGGTTGCGCTCAGGTTTGCAATGATATCAGCACCGGCGACACTCATGGCAGTACTTGGGGGATTCGGAACCCACATGTCTTCACAAATTTCTACACCGAACTTTGCATTTTCAATTCTGAAGAGCATATTGATTCCGAAAGGTATTGCATGTCCATCAATGTCTATAATGTTGTATTCCTGTCCAGCAGGAAGGTGAAGTTCAAGGCCGGAAGAGAACCAACGTTTTTCATAGAATTCATCATAATTTGGAAGATAGCATTTGGCGACGATGCCAAGAATCTCGCCGTATTGAATGACTGCCGCGCAATTATAGAGCCTTCCTCTGTATCTGACGGGGAGTCCGACCACAGCCGTCACGTGTGATTCTTTGGTGACTTGCTGAAGAAAACCAAGCTGGCGCATAGCGGCATTCAGGAGAGTAGGCTGGTTGAAAAGATCGCCGCAGGTGTAACCCGTCAGGCACAGTTCCGGGAAGACGATAAGGCGAGCGCCTTTCTTCGAAAGACTCATGATCATGTCTGCTATCCTGACAGAATTGACTCCAGGATCTGCGAGCGCCACTTCCGGATAAGCGGCCGCCACTCTTAGAAATCCGTATTTATTCATATGGTATGCATTATCTGTAGAATTCAACTACAAAAATAGCAAAAAAAAGGATTGCAAGCAAAAGAAAAAGACATAAAAGTGATGACGGGGACTAAAAAAACGGATGGCATCCAAAGTTGGACGCCATCCGGATATATCAGAGTGAAAAAAACTGATAGTCTTATTTGAGGGCAGCTTGAACTGCATCGTTGGGCACCATCTCTTCTTTGAAGACATAAGCGCCTGTCTTTGGGGATTTCTCCATTTTGATGACTTTGGAGTAAGTACGTCCTTCACCTTTCTGAAGAG
>CAZIAX010000005.1:0-32735 GCA_964537745.1 uncultured Sangeribacter sp. | reverse complement strand
GGATGGTCGCCATCGTGAGTGAGAGGGGTATGGAGCGTCACGGCATCACTTTGGGCGAGGACTTCTTCGAGAGGGAGATAATGGTGGTCGACCTCTCCCCTATCCTTTCTTGGCGGGTCGCTGACGAGGACTTTTGCTCCTAATATCTTTCCCCATTCGGCCACTATGCTACCTACGTTGCCACAACCGATGACTCCCAACACGTGGCGTGCCGGGTCGAAACCATTGCGGAGCAGGCAGGACCAGACGTAGAGCGCCACGCCAGGGGCGTTGCAACCAGGGGCGTTGCGGACGGTGATGCCGTGTTCCCGACACCATGGGATGTCGATGTGGTCTGTGCCGATTGTGGCTGTTGCGATGAGCTTTACTTTGGAGTCTTTCAGGAGATTCTCATCGCAGCGTGTGCGGGTACGCACTATCAGGGCATCGGCATCTTTGACTGCGTCGGCATTTATTTCAGCTGCCGGGAGGAGGATAAGCTCTGCCTCTGGCAGTCTTCCTTCGAGAAATGGGATGTTTTTGTCGGCTATTATTTTCATGGTTTAAGTATCGTTTGGTAAAGGAGTCCGGCCATAGTTACCTTATGTCAGCTCGAGGCGGTTAAAATTGGCTACGCCCAAGCTGAAGCAAGTCGCTCCTCCCATTTACTATGCATATTCCATTTATGCGATGAGGGATTCGATGAGCATGAAGAGGAAGAAGGCGATGAAGAGCGAGAGGAGTCCCCAGAACCATATAGGGCTCTGCGGAAGGCGGCGCATGGCGAAGAAATTTGATATCTGTACCGACACAGCGAAGCAGAAAGAAGATGCGTAGCTGCCGAAATTATCGAAGTCGATAATCATTAGAATGGCGCAGGCAAAGCCGAGGAGGTTGATCATATTGTTGAATGTGCGCACTCTCATATTGCCGGCATAGATGAGCATGGCATTGTTGAGCATCATGATGAGCCCTACGAGCGCAAGTGTGCCCAGAGAAATGAATACCATCAGGAGGTAGTTGCCGTCGGCATAGGGAAGGTCGGCCAAAAACTGTGGCATACGGAAGTCAGACCATGTGATGAGTCCGAATCCGAGGGCTACCCAATAAGGGGCTACCAGCCCCATGACGTAAGCTACACTCTCTTTTATTCTCAAAGTCTTTGTCATCAAGGCCATGACGGGATATACGAGCATCAATGGCATAAATGCGTACTGGACCATAGAACCCACAGAGAGGTATGTGGCCACTGCAAACATGGAGGTTGTGGCGTTTTCGGAGGCATACGTCTTCATCATGATGTCGAGACATATCAGATTGACAATCAGCATTACCACCGGAGAGCCAAGATAGGAAGTATTGACAGGATTGGAGGCGAGAATCACGGCCATGGCCGTGGGGAGGAGCGCCTCGGTGCTCCTGACGAAGGAATACTTCTTATTGAAGAGGAAAGCGAGAATTATGGCCAGAGCTATAAGGAGAGTGTTGATGCCACATCCGAGAAGGTGAGGTATTGCATCGGTAGGAATTGAGACGCATATGCCCAGTTCCGCTTCTGGCTGCAGGGATGGCATGAGCAGTGCGGTGGCAGCAATCATAAAGATTGCTGCCACGGCTCCTACTGTCATCGAGCCTGGTCCGGCCGTGAAGTAATTGTCTGATTCTTGCTCTGGATGTGCAGATAGCATCACTCGTCGTCGTCTTGATTGAATGAGTTTCGGAAGTTCTTTCTGGAGCGCATCTTGCCAGGGGCTTTATGCTCAGTGTAGTTGGTCAGTTTGGGGCCCTTGTCTGAGATGGTGCGTGCTTCCTGACGGCTTGAGTATCCGCTGCCATTGTCGAATCGGCGCGGCTTGTCGTTGTTGAATCGGCGTTCGCCTCCATTGTCGAATCGGCGTGGCTTGTCGTCGTTGAAACGACGTGGTTTGTCATCATTGAATCGGCGTTCGCCTCCGTTGTCGAACCGGCGCGGCTTGTCATCGTTGTATCGACGCGGTTTATCGCTGTCAAACCGGCGTGGTTTGTCGTCGTTGAATCGGCGTTCGCCTCCATTGTCGAATCGGCGCGGCTTGTCGAAGTTTGGTTTGCGGTCGCTGCCTCCATCGAATCTGCGTGGCTTCTCCTCGCTGAAACGTCGCGGAGTGAAGTCGTCGTCATTATCGAAGTTGTCGTCGAAGTTGGAGGGATAGCGGCGAGGTTTGTCCTCGATGCGGCGCTTCTGTCGGTCGCCCTTTCCGGCATCCTTTTTGCGGCTCTTTCCGTCGTAGCGCTTAGCGTCGTCTTCCCACTCTTTGTCGGTCATACGGCGCACCTTGGGGCTGTCTTGACGGCCGGAAGAATGCTTCACCACTCCCCCTTCGGCACGGAAATTATTATAAGCTCCCCCAAACATCACGTATTCATTGAGCGTGCATTCGAGTCCGCCATTGAGAAGGGGATATTTCACTGAGGGCTTCAGGCCTATATCTTTCATGAATCCATCCTCAAGACCGATAATCCATGCGTTCCATCCCTCAAAGTTGCTCTTGAGGCATGTGCCGATGGTGCGGTAGAGAGCCTGTGCAGTCATGTTGGTGGGATTGATGCGTTGTCCGTAGGGAGGATTCATGACGAGTGTGCCTTCGGGAGCGTTGTCGGTCCATTCCTCGATGCTTTTGCATGTCACCTCTACCATATTCTCCACCTTGGCGCTCTTGACATTGCGGCGAGCTATCTTCACTACCTCAGCGTCGATGTCGCCGCCGTAGATCTTATAGGCAAACTCGCGTTCGCCACTGTCGTCGTTGTATATTTCCTCGAAAAGCTCGGCATCAAAATTGTCCCAAGTCTCGAAGGCGAATTTCTCGCGGTAGATGCCCGGATTGATGTTGGCTGCTATCAGAGCGGCCTCAATGAGGAAGGTGCCTGAGCCACACATCGGGTCGGCAAAATCGCTGTCGCCCTTCCATCCGGAGAGCATGATTATGCCGGCAGCGAGCACCTCATTGATTGGAGCTTCGGTATTCTCCACCTTGTAGCCGCGCTTCGAGAGGGGTTCGCCGCTTGAGTCGAGCGATATCGTCACTCTGTTTTCCGAAATGTGGACGTTAAGCTGGATGTCAGCACCTTGCAGACGTATTGAAGGACGCTTGCCGCAGATATCGTTGAAATGGTCGACGATGCCGTCCTTCACTCGATAGGTGACGAATTTGGAATGTGTGAAGTCGGCGCTTGACACCGTGGAGTCGATGGAGAACGTGGATTCCGGGGTCATATATTTCTCCCAGTCTATCTCACGCACAGCATCGTAGAGCTCGTCGGGATTGGAAGCGGTGAACTTCACGATAGGTTTAAGTATTCTCAGTGCGGTGCGGCAGCAGATATTTGCCTTGTACATCATGGCGAGGTCACCTTCAAACTGCACCATGCGCTTGCCTACCTCAACGTTTTCTGCCCCGAGGTCGATAAGCTCGTCGCGCAGCACTTCCTCAAGACCCTGGAAGGTCTTGGCCACCATCTGAAATTTCTCTGGATTCTCAGGTGTCTGTGTGGATTGAGAATTCATTTTGTCAATTAGAAACTTATGATATTATTGTTTTGGTTTTCGTTGTCGGTTTCTGCCGTGGTGTGGCCGCTAGCAGAAGGAGTGGATGTCTGCCTCTGCTGAGCTGCCGCGCGGGCCTCCTTGCCGTCGGAAATCTTCCTGAGCTCATCGAGGATTAGTGGATCTCGACCGAAGGTCGGGATTCGTTCGAGCAGTGCAGCCACCTCGTGGTTGTCATACTGCGAGGGGTCGAGCACAGCATATTTCGCCCTGTTGGCGTCGCGAAGTTGCTGCTGGAGCTTCTCAGGGCCATATATCTCAGCTATCTGTCGCTCCATTTCCTTGTCGCGGGCGGCATTCTCCTCGGCGTCTTTATGGGTCTCACCGAAGATCACTACCTTCTCATTCTCTTTTCCTTTCTCTCCCTCGGCTACCTCTCCTTCGATGAGGGTAAGGTCGAATCCGGATGCGAGGATAGTCACTTTCAGTTTGTCGCCGAGCTCAGGATTGTCGGCGATACCCCACTTCACGTCGATTGTGCGCGGGAGTTTGGAGGTGAAAGCATATATCTCGGTCATCTCCTGGGCTGTGATAGGGCGCTCGCTATTGCGGTTGCAGGAGAATTTGAGCAGCAGGCGTTGCGATGTGTTGACGTCGTGCTTCTTCATCAGCGGCGAGTGGAGGGCATTGCGGATGGCATTGGTGATGCGATGGTCGCCCTCGCCGTAGGCAGTGGCTATGATGGCGGTCTTGGAGTCGCGCAGGGTAGCCTTTACGTCTTCGAAGTCGACGTTGATGTAACACTCCTCGCTGATGATTTCCGAAATGGAGCGTGCGGCATTTGCCAGTGTGTCGTCGGCTTTCTCGAAGGCATTGAAGAAGTTCCAGTCGGGATATATCTCGATGAGGTTCTCATTGTTGATGACCAGGAGTGCGTCTACGTGCTGCTGCATCCGCTTTGCGCCTTCGATGGCCTTCATGATTTTTTTCGGGCCTTCGAAGAGGAAAGGAATTGTGACGATGCCGATAGTCAGTTTCTTTTCCTCCTTGGCGATTTTTGCCACCACTGGAGCAGCTCCGGTGCCGGTGCCACCACCCATACCGGCGGTGATGAAGACCATCTCTGTGTTCTTGTCGAATAGGGCTCGGATATCTTCTGTGGAAGCCTCGGCGCACATACGGCCAGTGTCGGGGTCGTTACCGGCTCCGCGGCCATGCGTGACGTCCCATCCGAGGATGAGCTGCTCGGGGACAGGCGACATCCGGAGCGCCTGCTCGTCGGTGTTGCAGACGACGAAGTTGACGTTCGGTATATTCTGGCGATACATGTAGTTGACGGCGTTGTCGCCGCCACCCCCTACGCCTATCACCTTGATGATAGCCGAAGTTGCGTCGTCGATGAATTCGGATTGATTCAATATGTCGTGGTTATAATCTTCCATTTTCAGTTTGTTTGAGGTAGTGAGGTGTAAGTGTTAGGAGAGTTCGTCGCCTTCGTCGTCTTCTCCGATTGGGGTGAAGATTCGTCCGAGTGTATTGCCTAATTTGTCGAAGAAACTTCTTTTCGGTTTCGGTTTTGGCTGCGGCTTCGGTTCAGGCTTGGGCTGTGCAGCTGCCACTGCCGGTTGCTCCTCTGGCATAGGCTCTGCCGGAATCTGGAGGCAGTCGTCGCTACCTTTCTTGGCTCCCTCATAGAGTATGGCGGATACTTGCAGGCTTTCGATGCCTTGGCCGTTGGGGTCGCTCATGCGGATGAAAGAAGGGTAGGAGGCCATTCTCACTTTCATGCCGGTGAACTTGCCAATGAGGTCGGTCATTCCGTTTAGGCGTGCGCCGCCTCCGCAGAGAATTATGCCCTCGGGTATGTTTTTAGGTGAGAGATTGGCAATTCTGAGTTGCTCCGCGATGTTGGCAACAATCTCCTCGGCGCGAGCCACGACGTAGTTGCTTATAGTGGAGAGCTTGTGAGGCCCTACAGTCTCCTGCGAGGGATTGATGGGAGCTATGGCGTGTCCGAAAGTGACCTTGAGTTCCTCAGCCTTGTCTTCGATAACGTTGAGAGCCTTGAGGTCGAGTGTGATATTGCGGCCTCCGAGTGGGAGAGTGGCGTAGTAGACGAGGTTGCCGCGGTTGTATATGGTTACGCTCGTGGTCTCGGCGCCTATGTCGACGAGCATGCAGCCGAGTTTCTTCTCGTGCTCGTTGAGCACGATGTCTGCAGTGGCGAGTGGTGTTATCACAATCCCTTTCAGGTCGAGGTCGAGCTTGTCGATGATGACTCTTTTCAGATTGTTGGTTATGACCGGGCGCGCCACTATGAGGTCGTAGATGGCTGATATATGGCTGCCCATCATCCCTTTGGGCCGGTGAGTCTCTTCGCGTCCGACAGTGAATACCCTCGGGATTGCATCTACGATATTAAGTGAATTGTCGATATCTGCGTCAAGAGCCTTTCTCTTTAGAGTCTCGAGAATGCTGTCGGTGATTTCAGTATCGTCGGGAAGTGTCATATTGACCTCCTTTTCGATGTTGCGCAGCGAGCGGCCGGAGATGCCTACGTATACTCCGGTTATCTCGCGCGGGGAGATGTTGGGGCGCCTTTCGAGGCACTCCAGCACGAAGTTGATGGTATTATATGTCTCCTCGATATTCAGGATTTGTCCGTATCTTACCGAGTCGATTGTCTTTGCTTGTTCTACCGCGAGTATTTCCAGCTGTCCGCTTTTGCCTACGGCCCCTACGGCGCCGATTACTTTCGAACTGCTTATTTCGAGTGCTGCTATATATCTGTCTGTAGCCATATTTCTTCTTTATCCATTGTCCTCAGCAGGGGTCTGAGTATTAATATTTGCCACGTCGGGGAGAGTGGCTTCTTCAAGATCTTCCCCATCATCTTCCACTGCACCGTGGGTGGCGACAGCCTTGTTGCGGCGCGAGGCCACTATCTGGCTTTTGAATTTGACGGAGATGGTGTCGTATGTATTCCATCCTTTTGATGGGAGTACTCTTCTGTAGGCGGTCAGTATTGCCGCTTTCTTCTCGTCGAGCCGGGTGGAGTCGCCAAAATTGATTACGTGTCCCTGGAGCCTCGGGATGATTATGAGGTCGTGCGGGCCATCGATCTTGTAAGCGGCTATAAGGGGGCTGAGTTCCGGGTCTGATCCTGCGTATCTTATCAGGGAGAGGGCCGCCGGGATTGAGCTTTCGTATTTCTCCGGGGCTATGAGCACCGGCACATCGATATAGAACTCGGCGTCGGCGTCTATGCGCTTGCCATAGCGGTTGATGTAGAAGCTCTTTCCCTTATCGGTGAATACGCGTACCTCCGCCTTGATGGGAGTGACGGTGATGCGCAGGCGGCTATCGGGATTGAAGGAGCATTCCACCGACTCGAAATTTGAGAAAGCGCTCAGATAGTCTTCGAGATGCTTGAGGTCGATGCGCTCCAGGGGTTGCCCTTTCAGTTTCTTGCCATATCGGGCGAGTTGTGAGTTGACGCCTTGCCGCATAACGCTGTCGGGGATGGTGTTGCCCTGTATGCGCAGGTCGATGCCTGGGCAGACCCGCTTCGCGTTGTCCTGATGTACGAACGCGAAGGCGAGTGCCACATATCCCAGTAGCACCACGCATAAGACAGTTTTGAAGATCGTCTTCCACATATCTCTTTTATCCATTCTATCCCCATGGTTGAGGGATTGTTATATAACGATTTGCATATCAGTCATTTGCTGTGACGATACGGCAGATTTCGGGCAGCAAGACGTTGAGATCTGCCGCGCCGAGAGTCATAAGCACTTCAAAATTACTATTTTTTATCAAATTAAGCAAATTTTTTCGCTCGCAAAATATTTTATTTTTACTTTTCACGTCTTTGAGCACCATCTGGGAGTCGACTCCAGGGATGGGAAGCTCACGTGCCGGATAGATTTCCGTCATGATTACTTGGTCTGCTTCGGAGAGTGATTTGGCGAAGTCAGAGGCGAAGTCGCGTGTGCGTGTGTAGAGATGAGGCTGGAAGATGACGGCTATCTCGCGCCCGGGGTAAAGTTTCCTGACAGATTCTATGGAGGCCTTTACCTCAGCTGGAGAGTGGGCATAGTCGTCGATTACAGCTGTGCGGCTCTCTTTGACGCCGTCGAGCCATATCTGGAAGCGGCGTTCCGCGCCCTTGAATGTCTCGAGACCCTTCTTTATCTCTTCCGGAGAAGCTCCGGCATGCCATGCAGCAGCGGCGGCCGCCACTGAATTGTCGATATTAATCTCCACGGGCACTCCAAGGCTTACATCCAGTATGCTCACTTCAGGACCGTGTATGTCGATTGTCAGCGAGCCCTCACCCCATCTTACATTGTCGGCATACCAGTCGCCACGCTCGCCGCGGTGCCCACTGTAGGTCTCCAGCTTCACGTCTGGGCCGATGCGGGGGATGAGTTTGAGACCAGTGTGCATTATAAGGTAGCCGCCGGGGCGGATTATAGATGTGAAATGGGCGAAGCCTTCGAGGTAGCCGACCTCATCGCCATAAATGTCGAGATGGTCGGGGTCGGTGGAGGTGACTACGGCGAGCCAAGGATGCAACTGATGGAAGGATCGGTCGTATTCATCCGCCTCAATCACGGAGTAGTGGCTGCCACGCGATATCATGAGGTTGGAGCCGGTGTTACGGAGGATTCCACCGAGGAATGCGTTGCAGCCCCCGGGAGTCTGGTCGAGAATCCAGGCGGTCATCGAGGATGTGGTGGTCTTGCCGTGGGAGCCTGAGATGCAAATACCGTCGGTGTCAGCCGTGATTAGGCCAAGCACAGCAGCTCTCTTCACGGGCTGGAAACCGAGAGCACGGAATTGGGAGAGGATATGGTTGTCGTCGCCGACAGCGGGAGTATAGACCACCAATGTCTCTTCCGGGTCTTTCATTTCCTCCGGGATAAGGGCTGCGTCATCGTCGAATACTATTTCTGCCCCTTCCTCGCGCAGTGCGTCGGTCAGCTGGGTAGAGGTGCGGTCGTAGCCTGCGATGCGGCACCCTTTAGAGAGGAAATACCTGACGAGGTTGGCCATGCCGATGCCTCCGGCCCCCACAAAGTATATATTTTTTGGAATTTTCATGCGTGAATGATATTCAGGATTTCGTCTACGATTTTTTCGTCGGAGTCGGGGAGAGCGAGTTTCTTTATTTCAGTGCTCATATTCTTCAGACGCTCTTTGTCTTGGATTGTCTTGATTATCTCGTCGACAAGGCTATGGCGCGCTTCAGCGTCGGATACAAGCAGGGCAGCCCCTTTGTCGGAGAGTGCACGGGCGTTTTTGGTCTGATGGTCTTCCGCTACGTTGGGACTCGGCACGAGGATGGAAGGCTTGCCGAGGAGCTCCAGCTCACTGATGGAGCCGGCGCCGGCTCTTGACACCACCAGGTCGGCTGCTGCGTAGGCTGCCGCCATGTCGGAGATAAACTTGGTGACGACGATACCGTTGAGGTTCTTTACGGCCGCTTGTCCGCGGTCGCCGAAGTTCTTTCCGGTCTGCCATATCACTTGTATGCCCTCATGAAAAAGACGACGAATCCCAGCCTCCATGCTTTCATTTAGCGTAAGGGCTCCCAGACTTCCACCCACTACGAGTACAGTAGGGAGTTTCGGGTTGAGGCCGAATCTCTCGCGTGCCTTCTCTGGAGAGATGGACTTCTCGAGGAGGTCTTTGCGAACGGGGTTGCCGGTCATCACCAGTTTGTCGGCTGGGAAAAACCTCTCGAGTCCTGGGTATGCCACACATATCTTCTCAGCTTTCTTAGCCAGGAGTTTGTTGGTCACTCCCGCGTAAGAATTCTGTTCCTGCAGGAGAGTAGGGACTCCGGCTCTCTGCGCGGCATTCAGTGTTGGGCCTGAGCAGTATCCTCCTACGCCGATGGCGATGTCGGGCTTGAAGTCGGCCACTATCTTTCGCGCCATGGCGATGGAGCGGCGTAGCTTGAGCAGTACTCCGAAGTTCTTCAGGAGGTTCTTGCGGTTGAACCCGGCTACGGGTAGACCTTTAATCTCGTATCCGGCGGCAGGGACACGCTCCATCTCCATACGGTCTTCTGCGCCTACGAAGAGAATTTCGGCGTTGAGACGCCTCTTGAGGGCGTTTGCTATGCTGAGAGCGGGGAATATGTGGCCACCGGTGCCACCGCCGCTTATTAGTATTCTGTATTTGTCTTTTTTCATGATAAGCTGAATTAAGGGTTAGTTGTCGGCGGAGGCGTTGATCGCGCTGAGGTCTTCGCCGAGGTGCTGGGCTTCAGCGTTGTCGCGTGCGGATTTGCCTTCCTTCTGACGGGTAGCGTAGCGGGATACTGAAAGCATGATGCCTATGGCGACACTCATGACCAACACCGACGTGCCACCCTTGGAGATGAGAGGCAACGGTTGTCCCGACACGGGGAAGAGTCCGGTGACGATGGCCATGTGCACAAGAGCCTGGAATACTATCAATATAGCGCATCCGAGGATTAGGAAGGCAGGCAAGGCGCGGCTTACATTGTAGGCCACATAGCCGGCTCTGGCAAGCAACAGAAGGTATAGAATCATAAGGAAAATTCCCCCTATGAGTCCGCTTTCCTCAATGACGATGCTGTAGATGTAGTCGGAGAAGGCGAGCGGCAGACGCACACTCTCGCGGGAGTTGCCGATACCTGTTCCTACGACTCCACCGCGAGCCTGAGCGAGTTTTGCCATGATCACCTGTCGGTTCTCATCGTTCAGCTCGTCTTCCGGATGCACGCCCTTCAAGAAGCGCACTACACGGTTGACGTGAGTCTGGGAGCCCAATCCATGCTCACCTCCGGCAACGCTCTCCATCACTTCCTCAGTCTGGCCCACCTTGTCGAATTCCGAAGAGCGGTTGATGACTTTTGTGAAGACGTAGAACATACCGAAGAGCGCGGCATAGACACCTATTACTATACATATTTTCTTCACTGGAATGCCGCAGATTAGAAACATTGAGACGCTCACCACCATCACGAGCAGGGTGTTGGTAAGTCCGTTGAGGGCCAAGAGTCCACCGAAGGCAGCCACAATAACGGCCGACCATACGATGCCGGAGGTCTTTACGTCGTGCCGCTTCTGGCTCTTGGCCAGGATGGCGGCAAGCCATATTATAACTGTAAGTTTCACTATCTCAGGAGGCTGTACGGTGAAGGGGCCGAGCATGAATGCTCGTTGCGCACCGTTGATTTCCACGCCCATGAATGTGGAGTAGGCGAGGGCCAGCCAAGAGAGGACTCCTATGAGTCCGGCGAAGCGAGTGATGTAGCCGTAGTGAGTGCGCTGCACGAGATATAGCAGCACAAAGCCGATGCCTAAGAACATTCCGTGGCGTATCAGCGGAGCATAGACATTTGTGCCCACCACTTCCGTGGCGGATGCGCTGTATAGCTCGATGATTGATATAAGCAGGAGCATGAGATATATGCCCCAGATGTAGGGGTCGCTCTTGAGCGTGGCTGCTACGGCCTCGCTCGTCTTACGGGAACTTTTTTTCCCTTTGCCTTGGGTCTTTTCAGGCTCTACAGGCACTCCCCCAATTGATTCGCGGATATAGATTCCGCTCTGTTCATTCTGTCCCATTCCTTTTTATTGATGTACTAAAACATGGATAAATACCCACAAATCGCCTCTCCGAGGCTACTGGGTCTCTGTATATTGCCCCAGGCTGAAGCCTGGGGTTTCGTCACAATAACAGCTCTCCGAGCTGAGAATTTTATTCAAAAGATGGTACACATAAGCTGACCATCCTGTTTCTTGCGACTTAGAGGTCATTGACTGCATCTTTGAATTTGCGTCCGCGGTCTTCATAGCTCTTGAAGAGGTCGAAGCTTGCGCAGCAGGGCGAGAGGAGCACGGTGTCGCCGTCGGAGGCTAACTCGCGGCAGGCCTTCACTGCCTCAGAAAGCGAATGGCAGTCGCGTATTTCCTTCACTTCTGAGCCGAAGAAGTCGAGCAGTTTGGCATTGTCTTTGCCCATGCATACGATGGCCTTAACCTTTTCCTTGACAAGAGGTAGAATCTCGGTGTAGTCGTTGCCCTTGTCCTTGCCGCCGAGAATCAGCACCACGGGGGTGCGCATGCTGTCGAGGGCATACCAAGTGGAGTTGACGTTGGTGGCTTTTGAGTCATTTATCCAGCGCACACCGTCGAGCTCTCGCACGAATTCAAGGCGGTGTTCCACAGCCTCGAAGTCGCCGAGGGCCTTGCGTATAGTGTCGCTCTTTATGGAGAGGAGGGTGGCCGAGATTCCGGCTGCCATAGAGTTGTAGAGATTGTGACGTCCCGGCAGGGAGATGCGGTCGCGTGGGATGTCCCATGTCTCACCTGGAATCTCGAAGTGGACAATCCCCTCTTCATCTTCCCAGGCCACAGAGTCGGGCTGGTAGGTGTCGGAGAAAGGCATGAGTCGGGCCTCTGTCTGGAGCGCCTTCACCTGGGCGGTGACGATGGGGTCGCCGAGCCAGTAGACGAAGAAGTCGTCTGCCTCCTGATTGCGCGCGATGCGGAATTTGGCACGGGTATAGTTTTCCATCTTATGGTCGTAGCGGTCCATATGGTCGGGAGTGATATTGAGCATCACCGCGATGTTGGCCTTGAACTCATACATATTCTCAAGCTGGAAACTGGAGAGCTCGATGACGTAGATGTCGTGAGGCTCCTCAGCTACCTGCATTGCGAGGCTCTTGCCGACGTTGCCGGCGAGTCCGACATTGAGACCAGCCTTTTGGAGTATATGGTAGATGAGCATCGTCGTGGTGGTCTTGCCGTTGGAGCCGGTGATGCAGACCATCTTGGCGTCGGTAAACCATCCGGCGAATTCAATTTCCGACAAGATAGGTATTCCGGCCTCCTCAGCTTCCTTCACGAGTGGAGCTGTAGGGGGAATTCCAGGGCTTTTGACTATATAGTCAGCTTTGAGGACGCGTTTGCGAGAATGACCGTTTTCCTCAAAGAGGATACCTCTTCTGAGCATCTCGGCGCGATATTTGTCTGGTATAGGGCCGTTGTCGCTGACGAAAACTCTCATGCCGAGGGCTTCGCCCAGTGCTGCGGCTCCAACGCCGCTTTCGCCCGCACCGAGCACTATGAGTGTCTTTCCTTCGAAATCTTTCTGATTCTTCATTATATCTTATAGGTTTATGGGTTTATGGTTTTATAGGTTTATTCGTTATTGAGGATAAACTTTAAACTCATAACCCTCAACTTAAAACTTAAATCTTACAACTTACCTTATCTTCAGGGTGACGAATGTCAGGGCTGCGAGCAGGATGCCGATAATCCAGAAGCGCACTACAATCTTCGACTCAGGGATGGGTTGCTTCGGGAAGTTGATGACGCTCTGTATAGAGGTGTCGCCCGCTTTCTGGAAATGATGATGGAGGGGGGTCATCTTGAAAATCCTTCGTCCTTGGCCATACTTTCGTTTGGTCACTTTGAAATAGGCCACCTGCATCACCACCGAGAGGTCTTCGATGAAGAAGATGAGGCAGAGCAGTGGGATAAGGAGTTCCTTGCGAATAAGAATGGCGAAGACAGCCAAGATCCCTCCGAGCATCAGCGAACCGGTGTCTCCCATAAATACCTGCGCCGGGAATGCATTATACCATAGGAAACCTACCAGAGCGCCGATGAATGCAGCTGCATAGACCACGAGTTCCTCCGATCCCGGGATATACATGATGTCAAGATAACCTGAGTAGATTACGTTGCCGCCCAAGTAGGCCATAATGGCAAGAGCAAGGCCGATTATGGCAGATGTGCCGGCACAGAGTCCGTCGAGTCCATCGGTAAGGTTGGCGCCGTTGCTGACTGCTGTCACTGCCACTATCACCACAATGACGAAGATAATCCATCCTGCTGTGTTGGCCGCGTTCTCATTGGGAATCCAAGAGGTGAGCCATTCATAGTTGAAGTTGTTGTTCTTCACGAATGGGATGGTAGTCTGCGGTGTCTTGTAGACCTTCACAGGATGCACAGTTCTCTCCTGATCGGCAGCATCATAGGTGCTTGATGCAAGCACTACAGTAGGGCCGTCGCCCGAAGAAGAGGTTATCATCGATGCGCTGGCGAGTTCGGTGACAGCCTCATTTTCAGTGGTGAGTGGCACACTGCTCATCTTTATGGCAGGGGAGAGCCACATCGTGAGTCCAACGAGAAGACCGAGGCCAACCTGGCCGATAATCTTATATTTACCCTGAAGACCATCCTTGTTGTGGTATTTTATCTTCCTATAGTCATCCAGAAAACCGATGGCACCGGTCCAGAGGGTGGCGACAAGCATCAGTATCATATAGATGTTCGTGAGGTTGCCTATAAGCAGGCATGGCACCATGATGGCAGTGATGATAATGATGCCGCCCATCGTGGGAGTACCGGTCTTTTTCATTTGCCCTTCGAGGCCTAAGTTTCGCACTACTTCCCCTACTTGCATCCTCTGCAGGCGGTCGATGATACGGCGTCCGAAGATGAGGGCTATCAGAAGTGCGAGTGTGAACGTGACTCCGGAGCGGAAAGATATGTAGGTCATCAGGTGGCGTCCCGGGAAGTCGAGGTCGGCCGTCTCTTGTAGGTATTCGAAAATGGAATAAAGCATTTCTTCTGTTGTGGGGTTAATTATGCATTATGCATTAAAGAAGGCTACGACTTCCTCGCGGTCGTCGAAATGGTGGCGTACACCCTTTATCTCTTGGTATGGCTCGTGGCCCTTTCCGGCGATGAGCACCACTCCCCCCTCTGGACAAGTGGATAGGGCAGTGCGTATCGCCTCTCGGCGGTCGGTGATGCAGAGTGTGCGGCGCAGCTCCTCGGCGCTTAGTCCGGTCTTCATCATCGCGATGATAGATTCCGGCTCCTCGTCGCGGGGATTGTCTGAGGTCAGTATGAGCCTGTCGGAGCGGCAAGCCGCCTCCTGAGCCATCATTGGGCGCTTGCCGTGGTCGCGGTTGCCACCGGCGCCCACCACGGTACAGATGTAGCCGTCGGGGCCGAGCACCTCGCGGATGGTGTCGAGCACGTTGACAAGTGCGTCGGGCGTATGGGCATAGTCTACAATCGCGGTCACTCCGTTGGGGCCGCGGAAGGTCTGGAAACGTCCTGCCACGGGGACGAGGCGGCTCATATTGACGAGGAGCTCATCCTTGGGAAGCCCCGCGAGATAAGCCGCGCCGTAGACGGCAGTGAGGTTGTAGGCATTGAAGCGGCCAGTGAACTGCACTTCCACTTCCTGTCCGTTGAGCGATAGGAGAGTGCCGTCGAGGCGGCTTTCCACCACGCGTCCGCGGAAGTCAGCATCGCTGCGCAGCGAGTAGGTGTAGGTCTTGGCTTTTGTATTCTGTATCATATAGCGTCCGGCCTTGTCGTCGATGTTGACAAGGGCGAATGCTGATGGAGGGAGCATATCGAAGAAGGCCTTCTTGGCGTTCATGTAGTTTTCCACTGAGCCGTGATAGTCGAGATGGTCGCGTGTGAGGTTGGAGAAGATGGCCCCGGTGAAGTGAAGGCCGGCGATACGCTTCTGCTGGGCTGCATGGCTCGACACTTCCATAAAGGCATACTCACATCCGGCATCGACCATTTCGGCGAGCAGGCCGTTGAGTGTGATGGGGTCGGGAGTGGTGTGGGTGGTGGGGATGGCGCGAGTGCCGACATAGTTGCATACTGTGGAGATAAGTCCGGCCTCGAAACCCTCGAGGCGAGCCATCTCATAGAGAAGGGTAGCGGTGGTGGTCTTTCCGTTGGTGCCTGTGACTCCGACGAGTTTCAGGCATTGTGATGGATGGCCAAACCATGCAGAGGCAAGGCGTCCGAGAGCGTCGGAAGAGTCTGCCACGCGGATATAGGTGATGCCGGGCTCAAACTGCGAGGGCATTGTCTCGCAGACGATGGCTCCTACATGGGCGGAGGCCACTACGGGGATGTATTTATGGCCGTCGGTGGTCACGCCACGCACAGCCACAAACATACCCTCTTTCTGCGCCTTGCGGGAGTCGCTTTCGAGCGCTACGATGTTTTTATCTATGTCTCCCACTATTTCGAGAGGCTTTATGTCTTTTAGAAGTGTGGATAGTTTAGCAGTCATATGTTGAGTTGTCGGTTTTAAGAGTTAAGAGTTAAGAGTTGTGAGAGATTTTTCGTCAGATGGCGAGGGTGAGAGTTATTTTTTGTCCTCTGACGGCTTTGGAGCCAGGGGGGAGCGATTGGCGTGTGACTCGTCCGGCACCCTGCACTGCTACGTTGAGGCCACGGCTTTCGAGGAGCTTGATGGCGGAGCGTAGGTCGTAGCCGGTTACGTCTGGCACCTTGCTTGCCGTGTTGTCAGTCTTTCCCGTCACTTTCTTGACGGGATGGCCAAGTGTGCTGGCTATCTGCTCAGCATCGTTGCCGGTGCTGGCAGCGATTGTCGGGCGTTCGGAGGTGGTGGTCTTAGCCAGACGTGGAGTCTCGGCGAGCATGCCTCGGGCGTGCATCTTGAGTGCGATTTGCTTCATCACCTGGCCCGATGTGCGGTTGGCACTGAGGCCTGCGGCACCCTGCACGAGCACCATGCAGCTATATTTTGGAGTCTCGTAAGGGAAGAAACCAGCGAATGCGAAGCGACGTTTTGCGGCGTTATATTGTCCTTTCTCCACCGGGAAGGCGGTTCCGGTCTTTCCTACTATCTTGACGCGGTCGTCGCGCACTGCGCGGGCTGTGCCATGGTCGCCCCACACAACTTCGTGGATACACTGCTTTACCTTCTCGGCAGTCTCGGGCGAGCAAACCTGGTCGCGTATGTAGCTGATAGGGATAATTGAGTCACCCTTCTCCGAGCGGAGCGCGCGCACGAGGTGAGGCCTTACGAGACGCCCTTTGTTGGCTATCGCGTTGTAGTAGGCCAGTGTATAAAGAGGTGGAATCATTGTGTTGTAGCCGTATGCTTGGCGAGCGAGGTCGAGGTGGCGGGAGACGAGGGTGATGGGTTGCCCCTTGCTGTTTGTAGGCTCAAGGCGGCGCACCTGCGGGATTTGCTCACCGGCGATGCCGGAATTGATACGGTCGAAAAATCCTATTGATGCCAGACGGTCGTGATACTTTGCCGGGTCTGAGGCGTATCCCTTGAATATGATGCGGGATATGCCGGTGTTGCTCGACATCTCAATCACTTGCTTCATAGTCTTGATAGTGGGCGCGTGAGGGTCTTTTGTGCGCTGGAATGGGGAGCAGTCTACTGTCTGGTTGACACTGCTCACAAGTCCGTCTTCAAAGGCAATCATCATGGAGATTGGTTTGATGACGGAGCCTGGCTCATATGGGAGTACAGCGCGGTTGAGGGCCTCGCCATACGAGCCGTCGTCCATACGCTCTATGCTTGAGAGGGCCACAATCTCGCCGGTAGATACTTCCATGAGGATGGCTGTGCCCCATTCGCAGTTTGACTCCGAGCAGATATCTTGGAGACTTTCCTCCACGATATCCTGGAGGTCGATGTCGATAGTAGTCAGCAGGTCGTAGCCGGGTGTGGGGGGAGTGGTCACCCAGTTGCCGTATCCTTTTGTCAGGGGCACCTGTTTCGCGTAGCCCGGTTTGCCGTAGAGCAGGGAGTCAAGGTCTTTCTCCAGTCCGGAGTAGCCATGTATCTCACCTTTATGGCGCGTCGTGGCTGTCACCACCTCATGCACACGTCCGATGCTTCGGTTGGCCATCTTTCCGTAGGGATAGATGCGGCGGGAGTGCTCCTCTTTATATAAGGGGCATCTGAAACCGGCTCCTTTGAAATCGCGTATGAAAACGAGTTTGCGCGCCGAGTCGAATTCCTCGAGCGGCCGATGGCGTGCTATGGTGAGTGAGCGGGTGCGTTTGTTGGGTTCTTTCTCAAGTTCCGTCTCAAAGCGCTTGCGCCAGGATTTCTCCTCTCGTGTCTTTGCGTCGGCCTTCTGGGGGTCGAAGCGAGGATACAGGATGTCGAGGGTGTCGGCCAGAGAATCGAGCTTTGCCTTGAGTTTCGACTTGGGCATAGCCATAATCTTGTTGTGGCGCATGTCGATTTTTAAGTCGCAAACCTTGACATTGCAGGCCAGTATGTTGCCGTTGGAGGCGAGAATGCTTCCCCTTTCGGGGGCTATGGTGTCTATTCGTGAGAGTTGCTTCTCGGCGCGTTCGTTCCAAGCTGCGGCCTCTACCACGGTAGTGCGAAACATATTCCAGACAATACCCAGCGACATAAGGATGAAGAAGCTGGTGATCACTCCATAGCGAATGAAGATGCGTCGTTTGTTGCTGCCTTTTTTTGCCATGTCGTGTCGTTATTGTTTAGATGTTGGGTTAAATCCTTCGTATTCTATCACAACGGGAGGCTCTTCCTGATATCTCAGGCCGAGTTTTTTCTCATTCATGAGGCGTGTGAGTTCCGTCTCGCGGATGAGAGTCATATACCAGGCCTTCTCGTGGAGTTTCTCGCTCTCGGCCCGTTGCAGCTCGCGATGGAGCTGCTTTATTTCCGACATTCGTGTCTTGGTGCGATAGCGCAGACCCATCACTCCGATGAGAGCTGTGATAATCGCTATTATCATCCACGCGTTTCGCTTGAAGAACTCAAGCGAGACAGCGCGTCCCTCGCGTAGGTCTTCGGTGTTTCGTCGCACCTGGTTGGTGACGGCCGACCCGAATCCCTTCTTCTTTTTCTTTTCTTCAGTTCCCTTTTTAGTTTTCTTAGCCATCCTATGTTGTTTTAGTCTTCAGTCTTCAGATTGCGGACAAGCCGCAGGGGTTTTAGTCTTCAGATATGTAAGCCGCGGCGCGGAGCTTTGCGCTTCGGCTGCGCGGGTTGCGTAGTGTCTCCTCTTCGTCGGCCGTGATGGGGGAGCGGGTGATGAGCCGCCAGTCGCATATCGGCTTTCCGAAGAAGTCCTTCTCTATCTTCCCCTCGGCATTGCCGGAGCGGAAGAAGTTTTTTACTATCCTGTCTTCCACTGAGTGATAGGTCAGGATTACGGCCCTTCCTCCTTCCTTAAGCATGGAGGGGGCCGAAGTGAGCAGAGTGGTGAGTGCATCCATCTCAGAGTTTACCGCTATGCGGAGAGCCTGAAACACCTGGGCCATCTCTTTCTTCTCCCCTTTTGGGTTTAGAGCGGGCCTTACGGCATCGGCAAGCTGAAAAGTGGTCTGTATGGCTGCTTTCTCCCGGGCAGTGATGATAGCTTTCGCGGCCTTTGCCGGATCTTTGAGGTCGGCGTAGGTGCGGAAGAGCGATGTCAAATCCTTGACGTCGTAGTGCTCCAGGAGCTGGGCAGCCGTCAGCGGGGCTTTCTGGTTCATCCTCATGTCGAGTGGAGCGTCTGCGCGGAATGAAAAACCGCGTTCGGCATCGTCGAAATGATGGAATGATACTCCTAAGTCGGCCAAAATACCATCTACTCGCTCCACTCCATGATAGCGCAGGAAATTGTGCATGAAGCGGAAATTGCTTCTGACGAATGTAAACCGTGGGTCGTCCGGAGCGTTGGCGATGGCATCCACATCCTGGTCGAAGGCTATGAGGCGTCCGTCGGGACCGAGCCTTTCGAGTATGGCGCGGGAATGGCCGCCGCCGCCGAAAGTGGCGTCGACATAAATGCCGTCGGGCTTGATGTCAAGGCATTCAAGGGTCTGCGGAAGCAGCGCGGGTATGTGGTAGGCAGGCTCAGACATAGGGGTAAATTGTGAGTTGGTCATTATGAATGAAGCACTCGGATTCCAAATAATGAAATTCGAGCGTAAAATTACAAAAATTCTTCGAAATTTGCGAATGCAAACAGCAACAATTTGCATTTTTTTACAAAAAAACTTATTGACATGTGATTCAACTTTCGCCTTTTGATTGCTATAACGGAGGAATGACCGTGCACTACTCGGTATCATAAATCGCCTCTCCGAGGCTACTGAGCCTTTGGCCTCCCCCAGGCTGAAGCCTGGGGTTTCGTCACAATAACAGCTCTCCGAGCTGATTAGGATCCTCAAAATGGCCATTTAATATAATATTCTAATTAATAGTGGACAATTCTAATTAATAGTGGACAATGAGGAGTTTAATTATACTATATTGGAGACTACTGGCGTTAATAAATATATCGCTAACCTCTTATAATGTTAAGATAAGATTATGAAGCAAAAGATGACCCTTCTCCTCCTCTCCCTCCTCGCAGTTCTACCCCTCTATGCCGACGGGCTCTGGGGAGCAAGAGCCGCCTTGGATATCAATGTGCCAGGCAAATGGCATGTGGGCGACATGTCGCATAAAAACTATCACTCAGGACTCGGTTTTTCAGCAGGAGGAGTCTATACCCACTATTTCACCGACAATTTCTTTCTTGAGCCATCACTTTCCCTCTTTTATGATACTTATAAGGAAGAAATGATAATCGACTTTTCGAATGAGAGCGAGTCAGATCCTACGGTCTATAAGGTCGGATTGCGTCTGCCATTGGTAGTGGGCTATACGTTTGACTTCGACGCCTTCTCGCTCTCAGTCTTCATCGGTCCGGAACTCAACTATGCCTTTGCCGGAGGTTATCGTTTCCACAACAATCATCTGCAAGATGAGTATTTCGGAATATTTGGCAAAGACGCAGGTCATCAGCGTCACTTCACTTGCGCATGGAAGGCCGGCGTAGGATTCCCATTCTCCGACTGGCGTGTAGACTTGGAGACATCGCTTGGCTTGACCGACATGATCAAGGGACCTGCCTCCTGCAAGGAAAACCGCGTCTCCATATCCCTGCTCCGATATTTCTGAAAACTGCACAAAAATGTATATATGCGCTATTTATTAAATTTTGTTAACATTTGTCCCAAGTGGCAAAAGTTAACAAAATTTTGCTTATCTTTGTGGATGTAAACCAAGGCAAATGTTAATTTGCTACCTAAGATATCAAAAAACAATGGCAAAAATACAAGGAGCCGTCACCGTCAACAAGGAGCGGTGCAAAGGATGCAATCTATGCGTGGTCGCATGTCCGACCGACACACTATCGCTTCAGCCACTTGAAGTGAACGACCGAGGCTATCATTTCGCCTACATGTCAAATCCAGAGGCCTGCATCGGATGCTGCAGCTGTGCTCTCGTGTGTCCGGATGCCTGCATAGAGGTATATCGCGTCCGCCTCGATTAGTTAAAGGTTTATAGGTTTATGGGTTTATAAAGTTTATAAGGGTTTATAAAGTTTAAATGGTTTAGTCAAGTTATTTAAACTAAACAATTAAACTCCCTAAACTCAGCAATCTAAACCCCTTAAATAAACTAAACCACCTAAACCATCTAAACAATTTAAACGATTAAACTAATTAAACAACATATGGAAGAAGTAAGACTCATGAAGGGCAACGAGGCGATCGCCCATGCCGCCATCCGCTACGGATGCGATGGCTATTTCGGCTATCCCATCACCCCTCAGTCAGAAGTGCTTGAGACCCTTGAGGCTCTTATGCCTTGGGACACTACCGGAATGGTGGTGGTTCAGGCCGAATCGGAAGTCGCAGCCATCAATATGGTATATGGTGGAGCCGCTACCGGCAAGGCCGTAATGACCTCGTCGTCATCACCTGGTGTCAGCCTCAAGCAGGAGGGCATCTCTTATATTGCCGCTTCCTCACTGCCTGCGCTTATACTCAACGTAATGCGTGGCGGTCCGGGCCTCGGCACCATCCAGCCCTCGCAAGCCGATTATTTCCAGGCAGTCAAGGGTGGAGGACATGGCGACTATCATATGATAGTGCTTGCCCCCTCCACAGTGCAGGAAATGGCCGATTTCGTGGGGCTCGGTTTTGATTTGGCTTTCAAGTATCTCAATCCGTCCATGATTCTCGCCGACGGCATCGTAGGCCAGATGATGGAGAAGGTAGTGCTGCCGGAGCAGCGCCCGCGGCGCACCGACGCCGAGATACGCGAGCAGTGCCCATGGGCAGTGACCGGACGTGAGGGTCGCCGCAAACGTAATGTGGTGACATCGCTCGAGCTCGAGTCTGATAAGATGGAGGTCATCAACAATAAGCTTCAGGAGAAATATCGCCAGATAGAGGCCAATGAGACCCGCTGGGAGGAAATCGACACTGAGGATGCCGACTATCTTATCATCTCTTTTGGTTCTGTAGCCCGTATCTCTACAAAAGCCAAGGAATTGGCAGCGGAAGAAGGATTGAAGGTAGGTGTGCTTCGCCCCATCACACTCTGGCCCTTCCCGGCCGAGGCTATCCGCAAGGCGGCAGAAGGAAAGAAGGGTATCTTGGTGGTTGAGCTCAATGCCGGCCAGATGATAGAAGACGTGCGTCTGGCAGTGCACGACTCACTCCCCGTGAAGCATTTCGGACGCATGGGTGGCATCATCCCAAGCCCCTCCGAGATTGTCAACGCTCTGAAAGAAAAATTAATAGAAGGAAAATAATCAAGGCTCCCGGGTCTAAATTTATCATTTATAATTAATAATTTATCATTGATAAAATGGAACTACAAGATATAATCCGTCCGGAAAACAAAGTCTATGCGGCTCCGGAGCTTCTTGATGAAGTCAACATGCACTATTGCCCCGGTTGCAGCCATGGCGTGATCCATAAGTTGGTGGCAGAGGTGATAGCAGAGCTCGGAATCGTTGAGCGCACCGTAGGTGTCTCTCCTGTAGGCTGCGCCGTATTTGCCTACAATTATATAGATTGCGACTGGATTGAGGCAGCTCATGGACGCGCGCCGGCCATTGCGACAGCAGTCAACCGCCTCTGGCCTGAAAATGTGGTGTTCACTTATCAGGGCGACGGCGACATGTCGGCTATCGGCACTGCCGAGACAATCCACGCGGCCAACCGCGGCGAGAACATTGTCATGATATTCGTCAACAATGCCATCTACGGCATGACAGGAGGCCAAATGGCTCCTACTACCCTCATCGGCCAGAAGACCGCTACATCGCCCTACGGACGCCGTGTCGACCTGAATGGCTATCCCTTGGAGATAACCAATCTTCTTAAGGAACTCGATGGCACTTGCTACGTAACGCGCCAGAGCGTACACACTCCGGCCAATGTCCGCAAGACAAAAGCTGCTCTCAAGAAGGCATTCCAGAATGCGATGGAGAAGAAGGGCACGAGTGTGGTGGAGGTGGTGTCCACCTGCAACTCCGGCTGGAAGATGACTCCTGAGAAGGCCAATGAGTGGATGGCTCAGCATATGTTTGAGAAATATCCTCTCGGCGACCTGAAAATTTAAGTTTAGCAAGCCAAACTTAAGGTTATAGGTTTATGGGTTTATAGGTTTATTTAAACCTCAACTCTCGCTTGCGAAAGTTGAATAATAAGAATCAAGACAATGAAAACAGAAATAATAGCCGCCGGATTTGGCGGACAGGGAGTACTCTCGATGGGCAAGATTCTTGCTTATTCAGGGCTTATGGACGACAAAGAAGTGACTTGGATGCCGTCTTACGGTCCTGAGCAGCGCGGCGGCACGGCCAATGTCACCGTTATCCTAAGCGATGAGCGCATCTCCTCGCCCGTACTCGACACCTACGACATCGTCATAGCCCTCAACCAGCAGAGTCTCGATAAGTTTGCTCCGCGCGTGAAGAAGGGTGGCATACTTATCTATGACACCAATGGCATACACAAGCACCCGTCGCGTGAGGACATCACCATCTATCCCATTGACGCTATGGACGCAGCACTTGAGCTTGGCAATTCGAAGGCATACAACATGGTAGTGATGGGAGCCTTGCTTGAGGCGATGGAGTATAAGTTGCCGATGGAAAACGTAATCAAGGGGCTTAAGAAGTCGCTTCCCGAGCGCCACCACAAGCTCATCCCGCTCAATGAGCAGGCCATCGAGAAGGGGCGCACCATCCTGAAGAAATAACTATTCCATATATCATCCCCAAGGGAGGAGCTCCATCCGGAGCCCCTCCCCTTTTTTCTTTTGGAGGGAGTAAAAGGCAGCGCCTGAGTGGTGGCTTTGTGTAGGCCTGACAAAAATTCAGGCGGCTCCCGAGGGGGAGTCGCCTGAATTATTATTTGGGGTATGGGATTTTGATCAATCGTAGGGAACGAAGGAGCTATATCCATAGTTGATATAACCAGCTGATACATACCATACAAGGCAGACATCCACATAGCCATCCTCATATAGGAAATTGGCATAGTTGGTCAGACCAGTGACGAATGCCTCGTTGCCTTGCCAATAACCCACGTCATAGACTGATATCTGTCCGTAGTTGCCGAATGACCAAGGCGTTGGTTGCGACTTGACTCTGAAAAGTGTGAATTTGATGCCGTCATCTTCTCCTGTAACATTAAGAAGGTTGAGCTTAAGAGAATATCCTTCACCAAATGCATCCTTTATCCTATAAAGACTTGGATCAGAGGTGCACACCTCAAGAGCGGCTTCTGTAGTCTCTACAGGAATCTGGTCATTCTGCAGATGGAAAGTACCTTCCTTTATGAGTTCCCAGCTCAAGCCAGAGAAAGTCACGCGGTTTCCAAGAGATGAACCGTTGGCTACTGCAGCAATTGTATAGTCACCGTAGAGATCTGTAAGCGTAATATCAGCGTAGGCATTGCCTCCCAGATTCTCTACAGCCTTGCCCTCAGTCTCCACTTTGGAAAGAAGCTGCGATTCGCTCAAATCTTTTACATCTGCAGAAGGCGCAACGAGATATTTTACCGAAGATGTCTTGTTGTTGGTCACAAAACGTACAGTCACATCATTGTCTGGATTTCCTTCAGCAGGGGCATATGTGTAAAGTGTCACTGCAGGATTCGGATCTGTACCAGGCTCCGATCCCATATCCGCGCTGCAGGCCCATAGCATAGGAGCTGCAGCGAGGAGTATAATATAATTCTTGAATGCTTTCATTTTTTCTTTGTGTTTGTAAAATCCCATTACCATACGTATTCTGGTGAATCTCCATCGGGAGCCACAGGAGCGGGATTGGTGGTGATTCCCTTGTTGTAGTTACTTTCGGTTTGGACGATACAGAAATTCATCCAATTGGGTACACTCTGTACATTCCATCGATATCCTTCTATGTGGTTGCTACCAGGATAGCTTCTGATGATACCCTTCTGAAGACGCTTGATATCGAATGATGCAAAACCTTCACCCCACAACTCAATGCGACGCTGCCACCACACTTCGTTTTGGAAAGCAGGAGTTGAAGTGTTGTAGTAAGACTCGTTGTGCTGACCATAGACGTATTGCGGGTCGCGGGTCTTAGCGAAAGCCTCAAGAAGGGCTTTGCCTCGTCCTTCATCCTGCATGCCTGCAGCCTCGGCCTCAATCAGCTTCATCTCCTCTACACGCATAAGAGGAATGTCGACACACCAACCGACATACTGAGGGTCGCTGTGGTTGCCGCCCTTTGAGCGGAATTTTAGAGGAAGCCCACCGAACTGCTCTTGGGCAAGTCCTGTGCCATATAAATACTCGGGCACATCAGAATATTCAGAAAGAGCCTTGACGATTTCCTCTTTGCTATCCAACTCATCGATAGAGAAATCAAGGAAGCATTTCTTACGACAGTCAGTAGCAGGGACTGTCTCATATAGATGGCGGTCCATTATGTTGCTTGCGCCATAGGCATTGTAATATCCGAGACCGGTCGCATCAGATGGGAACTCACAGATCATCCATGTACCCCAGCTGTTGTCACCGTCATTGGTAGTCTGGCATGGATCGGTAGGTTTAACCTCGATAGCAAACATCCAGGAATTACCCCAGTTAGCATTGTTGAAACCATTGTTGCGGTCGGTATACTGCTCAGCTGTCAGCACTTCATAGCCCTCAGCTGCGAGCTTTGCATACTTCTCAGCATTTGCCCAGTCGCACATGATGAGATATGCGCGTGCCTTAAGTCCATACACTACCGAAAGGTTGGGGGTATACTTGTTGGGGCGATTATAGCCAGCGAGTAAATTCTCTGCACGGTCAAGGTCTGAAAGGATGAATTCATACATCTTTTCGTTTGTGGCGTTGGGATTGTTCTGAGCCTCAAGAGTGGTTGTCTTGTCAGTGATGATTGGCACTGTCAGAGCATCCTTGTCGGCTCCATACGTCTTAGGAGCGAAAAGCTGTGCAAGATCGAGGTAATAGAGAGCACGCATGGTGTATGCGATGCCTGCACCAGACTTCTTGTTTTCCTCCGGATCCTCTCCAGCCATACCGATTACTGTATTGCATGCGCGTATTTGGCTGTAGTAGAATGTCCAGGGATATTGGCAGTTCATATAAGTGGGACCGAGTGAGTAGCTTGCCTCATACCAAGTGGAGAACCAGTTGTTAGAGCCGCCGAAAGTGACGATATCATTGCCCATTGCGTCTCGTTCGAGCATGAAGGATGAGTAGCCGAAATCGTTGGCGCGGTGGTCGGAAGCACCGAAGAAGAAATGGCCATTGTTGTTGTCGATGATAGCCGACACGAAGTTATCATACGATCCAGGGGCATTAGCTGCCTGATCGGTTGTGATATAGCCGTTCTGCTGAGCTGAAAATTCCTCAATGCATGAGGTTGGGATAGTCAGTAGAGCAGCAGAGGCCAGATATAATGATAGTTTATTCATTTTTTTTCGATTTTAATGATTTGGTGATGTAATCATTAGAAAGTGATCTCTACGCCGCCTGACACAGTACGCATCGGAGAGTAACCACCGACGGCTACGTTGCCATCGTAGGCGTTGTCTGAAGAGTCAGTGGATCGGAAGCGGGGGTCAAGACCCTTGCGTGCCGACCAGAAGCATAGGTTTTCGCCAGCACAGTAGAAGCGGAGTTTCTGGATTTGCTTGCAGAATTTAGGCACAGTAAAGCCAACAACGAATGAAGCGAAGTTAAGATAGCTTGCATTTGTCAGGAAGCGGTCGGATGCCACATAACCCATCTGGTCGCCAATCTGCCATCTTGGCAGGTTGGAAGAAGTGTTGTTTGGATTCCATTCCTTCACCCAATCCTTGTGGATAGCGGTAGCAGCCGTAGAGCTGAGGTTGTTATCCGGAGCCATAAGAGTTGCGTAGCGGGCGTCGTAGACCTTGCCTCCGATCTGGTAGTCGAAGTTTAGAGTTACGTCAAACCATTTCAGTTGTGCTGTAGTGCTTATACCTCCAAACGCTTTAGGAAGGATGGAGCCGCATGTATAGCGAGAGGCCTTGGTAGTCTCGGTAGTGACATACTCCATTGATTTTACAGTACCAGGCTTTTCTGTAATCATCGAACCATTATCCTTGATAAGATTGGGGTCGTAATAGTATAGAGCCTCGCCCTTATCATTGACTCCGGCAAATGAATAGGTCATATAGTTGTAGAGCTCTCCTCCTTCTACGAACCAGTGGTTGCTGTCGTAGAATCCACCATAGTTTTCAGTCTTCTGCTTTGGCAGAGAGATGATCTTAGTCTTGTTGGTCGCTATATTTGCAGAGATGTTCCATTCGAAGTCCTTGGTGCGAATTGGAGTGCCAGTGAGTGAAATCTCAACACCAGTGTTGCGAATCGTACCCATATTGCCATAATAGCCACGAGAACCCATTGATTCTGGAATTGAAAGCCAGAAGAGAAGGTTGCTGGTATTCTTGTTGTATACGTCGATATTACCAAAGAGTCTGTTCTTAAAGAAGCCGAATTCAAGACCGGCGTTAAGGTTGGTGGTAGTCTCCCAAGTGATAGTCGGGTTGCCGAGCACACGGAATGTAGGAGAGACGGTAGTAGAGCTACTTGGGATAAGATTATAGTTGTCAGTCCAGTAATAGCTGCCGCTTAAGTTATCATTACCCTGCTGGCCGATACTGAATTTGACCTTCAAATAGTCGAGCCAATTCTTGGAAGACTCCATGAAATTTTCTTTCGACATCATCCATGCGGCGCCCACACTCCAGAAGTCGCCCCAGCGGTGAGCCTTCGCGAAGCGAGAGGATGCATCGCGGCGGTAGGAAGCTGATGCGTAGTATTTTTCTTTGAAATTATACTGTACGCTGCCAAACCATCCTTCTACATTGTAGCGTGCTTTATAAGAAGTGTTGGTCGTAAAGTTGTGATTGGCAAAAGCAAAGAGTTCGAGGATGTCGGGAGAGAAACCACCCTCTGCATATCCCTGCAGGAAGTTGTTGTCTACACGGTAGTATTCATGACCAGCAAGCACGTTGAGATAGTGGTCGCCAAAATACTTGTAGAAGGTCAAGGTCTGTGAGTTGTTGGTGCGCACAGAGTTTGTGTTGCTCTTGGCAAGTTTACCGTTGACGCTTGTGTTGAGAGTGTTGTAGACACTACCGTAATATGTATACTGATTCAGACCCCAGTTTACGTTGCTGAGGATATCGAGCTTGAGGTAGTCAGTAAAGTCAAAGGTAGCGTTGAGAGTGGCATTGAGAGCATTGCGTGTAGTCTGAGCAAGGTCAAGTGCCTGTGCACCGATTGCATTACCTGGAGAAGAGAACGGACGTGAACCATTGACATAAGTGCTGACACCGAAGTCGTATTTGGGATTTCCATTTGCATCCTTCTCTATATATGGAGTTCCTGGCTTACCGTCAACTTCGTCATATGTACGGACATACATTGGGAAAATAGGAGCTGCCATCGCTGTCCAGTAAAGGACGTTGCCTGCTCCATAGTTTTGACCGATATCCGAGTTTCCTTTTGTGGAAGAATGTGTATACTGCACGCGTGCGCCAAGCTTAAGCCACTTTTTTACTTGATATTCAGAACGAATCTGGGCAGTCACACGGTCAAAGTTGGATGGCTTAAGGATACCCTCCTCTCCGAGATAGCTGAGGCTGGCATAGAAAGTGGATTTCTCTGTACCGCCGTTTACGCTGAAGTTATATTCCTGACGGAAACCTGTCTGATAAGCGATATCATTGAAGTTGTCAGGGATAAGGTAGCGGTTTACTCCATTGAGCTGGTAATAGCGTCCGAGAGTGGCATTGGGATTGAGCTTACCGTTTAGGCCGATAAGGTTTTCACCTTCGGGCAGTGTATAGGCATTGTATTTCAGAAGGTCGAGCATCATCGAGTTTGATTTTGCATTTGCGGCCTCTGGAGTCATACCTTGCTGAAGGAAGTTGTAATTATATAGCTGTGCATAGAAAGCTTCGTAGTATTCACCCGGGTCAGTGATCACATCGTACTCCTGCACCGCGCGGGTATTTGCACCCCACTTTGCATTGACTTTCACTTCAGCCTCCTTGTTGGCTCCCTTCTTGGTTGTGATGATGACTACACCGGAAGCACCACGCGCACCGTAAAGTGCAGCCGAAGCAGCATCCTTAAGCACGGAGATAGAAGCGATGTCATCTTGAGAAATGTTGCTCAGACTTTCAGGATAAGGAGCACCATCTACAATGATGAGCGGTTGGGTATCAGAGTATATTGAGGAAATACCACGAATTGAGATGTCGCCGTTGCCTGAGCCAGGAGCACCGGTGCTGCTACGAAGCTGAAGACCTGGGACACTACCCACGAGAGCATCGGTTACGTTAGCAGTTGTTCTGCTCTTGAGGTCGTCTGCGTTCACTACTGAAGCAGAACCAGTAAATGCTTCCTTGGTAGTGGTGCCGAAAGCGACCACCATTACGTCATCGAGGGCGGTAGCAGTAGTGGAAAGTCTAACCACCATATTATCGGAAAGTTGCAATGTGGCAGGCTTATATCCCACATAAGAGAATTCTGCCTGATTGACATACTGCGGGACGATGAGTGTGAATTTGCCGTCGACGTCTGTGGCAGTACCTTGTCCTCCACCTATGGGCATGACAGTTGCTCCGATAAGCGGTTCTCCGTTGTCCGCATCGAGCACGGTGCCGTGATAAGTCGCAGTCTGGGCATAAGCGCTCCAGCTGCACATCATCAGCGTCACTAAAATAAGAAACAATTTTCTCATACTGTTATTATTTGATTGAATTAATTGATTTTCAACTCTATTATCAAATACAATATTCAATAATTTAGTAAAACTATATGGTTAATTTTAGTTGTTTTTTACCTGTTGTTTCTCTCTATACACGGAAGGACAGTACGGTTTTCACCGTACCCCTTTAACATAAAAACACATTTTAGTTAAAAAAGTTTTAAGTTTTATACTTTTTTCAATTATTTCCTTTAATTTTCTTAAAAATTTAAGGATTTAAATTCATTAAATTAAAAAATTGTTGCCAATTTGTTACTTGTTGGCCTATGGGAAAAGCGTCTTTCATAAGATTGTATAGATATTTGAAACAAATCTTACATTATGGACAAAATCAACAAAAAATTTAAAATCAAAGAGCCGGTAAGGCTCCGGGCTAAAAAACTCACCAACGGCAACCGCTCGCTCTACCTCGATACGTACTGCAAAGGGAAAAGAAGTTATGAGTTTCTCAAGCTATATCTGATTCCGGAAAGGACTGCGGCAGACAAAGCCGTAAATGAAGCTGTCTTGCGGGCAGCCAATGCAATCAAGGCCTCCAGAATCATTGCGATAGTCCATGGGAAGGCGGATATTAAGATCCAACGCTCCGAAACCACGATATCCGAATGGATAGAACTGATAATTGACAAAAAGAGGGATTTGCGGTCGAAGTCAAGCACCAACCTGATGAAAAGAGTCAGAAAGCATCTTAATATATATAAGGATGGAGCAAAACTCAAAGACGCTGACCGACTCTTTTGCATTGGTTTTGCTGACTATCTTCGCGGTACAAGTGCACTTAATTCCAATAAACCGCTGGCTGCCTCAACTCAATACGAACTGCTCAATGCCCTCTCAATAATACTCAACGAGGCAGTGAGAGCGGATTTGATTCAGAAAAATCCCATGTGTATGCTGACGGCAAATGAGAGGATAAAGAATCCGGAATCCACGCGCGAATACCTTACGCCTGAGGAAGTAAGAAAAATAACCGTTATCTCCACTGACCATATAGCGGCAGCCAACGACGTAGCGGCATTCCTTTTCTGTTGCTTTTGCGGACTCAGGTATTCCGATGTCGTGGGATTGAAATGGAAAAACATCATTCATACAGATGATGGAATGGAACTTACCCTCACCATGAAAAAGACAAAACGCACTATTACAATTCCTCTCTCCCAGCAGGCATGTTCCTTTATGCCGAGCAGAGGGGATGCAGAAAAGAATGTATTTAAATTTCCACATTATGCAGTCACGCTAAGGCGCCTACGAAGAGTGGCATCAGAGGCTGGAATAAAAAAGAAAGTGACATTTCACGTCTCGCGCCATACATTTGCCACAATGATGCTGACTGCCGGGGCAGACCTCTACACCATCAGCAAGCTCGTAGGCCACACCGATGTCCGCACCACTCAGACCTACAGCAAGGTAGTCGATAAGAAAAAGCGCGAGGCCGTAGCCCTACTCGACAGCCTTTTCTGACGCTCTCTTTTTGTTACCCATCCGTTACCATGTTTGGTAGGGATGCACGGCTCGAGCGTCCGCCAATCTACTAATACTCAATCCACCACGCAACGGACGCACGAACCGTGCGTCCCTACTCGTTGTACCCCGCCATACTTAACCATATAGTTTTACTAAATTAATCAAAAATGAAAAGATTGCTATCACTTATGGCGATTATGACGGTCTTCGTGATGTCGACGCTCGCGCAGCGCACCATCACCGGACACGTTATCTCGGGTGAGGACAACCAACCCGTAATCGGCGCTTCTGTATTAGTGAAAGGAACTTCACTCGGTACGGCAACGGATCTTGAGGGTAACTTCATATTGAAGGATGTGCCTACCTCCGCCAAGACTCTCACGGTCTCTTACATCGGAATGGTGACTGAGGAAGTTGCCATCGCGGACAATCTCGTGATCAAATTGTGGAACTCTACCAACAATCTCGATGAGGTGGTTGTAGTTGGTTACGGTACCACAACTCGTGCCGCCTTTACCGGTGCCGCTTCAATTATGGACGGCGATGTAGTGGACCGCAAGAATGATGCCAACTTCGTAAAGTCGTTGGAAGGCAACGTGACTGGTATCCAATATAACAACTCTACATCAATGCCCGGTCAATACGGCTCCATCTATATCCGCGGTATGGGCTCCCTCTCAAGCAGCAGCCAGCCTCTCTACGTAATCGACGGTATGCCAGTTAACTCTGACTACGACGGTATGTCATCGACCTCCAACAACTACTTCGACCCGATGGCTGCCTACAACCCCAACGATATCGAGTCTATCACCGTCCTCAAGGATGCATCTGCAACTGCCATCTACGGTTCGCGTGCTGCTAACGGTGTGATTATCGTCAACACAAAGAAAGGAAAGGCCGGCAAGCTCAACGTCACGCTCGACGTCAAGCAAGGCTTCTCCAAAGTGGCAAACAACAACATGAAGTTTGCCAACGCAGCTCAGAGTATGAATCTGTTCGCAAATGGACTCGTCGCTCGTTATCCAACCAGCTATACTTACGACAGTGCATATGAATATCTGAAAGATTATTATTTCGAATGGGATGGCGAGACTGACACCGACTGGATGGACGTCATCTCCCGCACCGCGTACTATCAGGAATACAATGCTTCTGTAGCCGGCGCTACCGGCGACACCCATTACTACTTCTCTCTCGGCTATCTCGACACTGAGGGTATCATCGTAGGCTCTGACAACCAGCGTTATTCAGGTCGCGTAAACCTCGACACCAAATACAAATGGCTTTCCGGCGGTATCAACGCGCAGTATTCATACAGCAAGAACAACTCCTTCTCTCAGTCAACGGCTGGCACTATGTCAGCTCCTGTGACCGCAGCTATGTCTACCATGACTCCGTTCTACCCAGTGTATACTGCAGATGGTACTGAGTATGAGAATGCTGACTATTACAACCCTCTCGCACTCCAAGACCCAAAGCTCGGCGACCTTGATCAGGTGACCAACCAGACCATCAATGCCAATCCTTGGCTACAGGTGAATCTCCCTTATGGCATCTACGTCAAGACTAACTTCGGCGTGAACATCATGGATCAGCGTGAATATAGCTACTGGAGCGCAGTCTACAACCCCCAAGGTATTGATTACAATGGTCTCGGACAGCAATACAACTCCAACTCAAGCACTCTGACTTGGACCAACCTTATCGGATGGAACTATACTTTCAACGAGAAGAACGTGTTCGATGTGATGATAGCGCAGGAAATGCAGCGCTACAATTACCGCTATGAGTATTTCTCTAAATATGATTTCCCCTTTGCGGCTGACGGCATGCGCAATATGGCAACAGCCGGTGCCGACA
>CAZIAX010000004.1:0-32975 GCA_964537745.1 uncultured Sangeribacter sp. | reverse complement strand
TGCAATTCAACTATCGATGCCTCTACCAACTCCTTCTGCCTCTCTATTGCCTCTATTTGGGTGGCGAATTGTTGCTGGAGAGGAAGAGGAGGAACCAAAAATGGAATCTGAGCCAATTCTTTTGAATTGATATTCGCCTGATTAACTGCACCTCTGCAAATTTTACGGAGATATTCTTTCATTTGGGGCAAGTTCATATATCGAACAGCAAAAATGGGATTTAGGATTTCTGTTTTCGCTCTTACTCTGATTATATATCCAGCTATTACCATTTCTTCATTTCTGTCAAATAAAGCTGTTTTTCCGACCTTCTCACGCGAGTTGGTCCGATTAAACAGAATATCGTCCTTTTTGACTATAAATTTACTAATCTCAGAATCCGGTATGTCAATATATTTTAGGCTTGTTAAATCAAGATATCCATTGTCTGTAAGATTATTCATCCTTATATAAGGATATTTACCTCCGTCAGTTGCAGGCAGACTTGTTCCATAATTGATGGATGATACTAAGTCTCCAAAGATTCTCACTGGCCAACCTTTAGCATTGATGAACGGGGCTCCAAAAGTATCATAGAAAAGAGACTGCGCAAGGTTATCAAGTTCTTTCAATTGCTCCTTCCGAGTCGCTATCAACTCATTCAACTTATCCAACTCCGCAACAATCTGCTCCTGAACCTCCATGGAGGGAACTGGATATTTGGCCTCTTTAATGAGTTTAAAATGCCTCGAATACCCTAAAGATGGGACATTATACCACCTAAGATAATGATAAAGAAATTTGGGATCATAGCCGTCTTTAGTCTCCAGTATTTTTACTCCATCAGCACCCACCACAAAGTCAAAGTCGATGTATTTTAATACTCGACTATGATCTCCAAAAATCACAACTGCTTTTGAATGTTGTGTTATATCTTGTGGATTATTCCAGTAACCAGAAATACATGATTCTTCTTGAGAAACTATCGGGAATGACCCACTATTTAGATAATTCGATTTATCAATTTTGGTAGTAGGAGTAATCGAATTAACTAATTGTGAAAATATTTTATACTCCCAATTATGCTTCATTGCTGACGATCATTTTGCTGAGTTCGGACATTCCTTTGAGAAAACGCTCTTCAAGATCATGTAGGCGGTCCATTATTACTTCCGGAGCGTCATAGACAACTGTCTCACGGACCGTCTCCTTGTAAGTGTTGAAGGAGAGGTCATACTCATGTTCCCGGATTTCTTCTGCCGGCACAAAGAATGACTTGTCGGTGCGCTTGCGGTCTGCTTCCCCTTGCGGATTGCGGAAACGGGCAATGACATCCGGAATGTCATTGTCGGCTATCGGATTGCGTTTGTCGTCGAGTGAGAAACCGTCGGCCTTCATGTCGTAAAACCAGACCTTGTCCGTACCTCCACTGTTGGTCTTTGTGAAGATAAGGATAGCGGTTGAAACACCAGCATATGGTTTGAAAACCCCCGACGGCATCGAGATGACCGCTTGCAGACGATGACCATCCACCAACTCCTTGCGGATAGCTTTATGTGCCTTTGAAGAACCTGTCAACACACCATCAGGAACAATCGAGGCGCAACGTCCTCCGATGCGCAGTGCCCGCATGAAGAGCGACATAAAAAGCAATTCCGTCTTCTTTGTCTTAACCATTGCCAAGAGACTCTTAGATACCGCCTCATAGTCAAGGCTTCCAGCAAACGGAGGATTGGCGAGAATCAGTGAATAGCGGTTTTCATCGGTATTGTCGCTCGAGAGGGAGTCGCGATATTCCACTGTTGGATTATCCACGCCATGTAGCATGAGGTTCATCGAACCAATGCGGAGCATCGTGGCATCAGTGTCGAAACCATGGAGCATCGAATTGCGGAAATGCTCCGCATTTGATTTCTTCTTGAGTTCTGACTTGTAGTGCTCACGAATATATTTGGCACTCTCCACGATAAATCCCGCCGAACCCATCGCCGGGTCGCAGATGGTGTCTTCGAGAGTCGGCTGCATCAGCTCCACCATCATGCGAATGATATGGCGCGGCGTGCGAAACTGTCCGTTGGTTCCTGAGGCCGCCATCTTACCGAGCACATACTCATAGACATCCCCCATCGTGTCGCGATTGTTCATATCGAGCGCATCAATGCCCTCTACAATCTTGACAAGAGTGCGGGGATTCTGAATCATGAAGACAGCATTGTTCATAAACCGGGAGTAGGCGGAATCCTCACCCTTCTCTCCTCCGAGATACTTTATGTAGGCAAACACATCGTCTTTGACAGTACGATACATCTTCTCCGGATCAAAGTCCTTGAAGACGTGCCAGCGAAGGTCGTTGAGTGCCACCTGCCGTCCGGACTCGGGGTTGGTCCACGAGCCATAAGCGAAAGTAGGGTCATGCACCTCCTCACCGATGGAATTGGCAATCGCCTCGCGGCGGATCTGCGCATCATCGAGCATCTTCATAAAGAAGAGATAAGTCATCTGCTCCAGGATGGTAATAGGTGTAGTGATACCTCCTGTCCAGAAGGTATCCCAAATTTGATCTATCTGATTCTTTATATGTCCGGTAATCATAGCTGTCAAAGTTGAAAATCGCAATACTACCGCGAAGATAACAAAATTTCCCGAATCTGGCAAATTTCACATTCTCGAGTATGGAGCACCGGCTTCCCTTATTTAATCTCTTCTTGATCCTCCGCAACGATTTCTGTTTCTGCAGCCTTCGGCTCCACAAGGAGCACCAATTCAGCATAAGCCAAATCCAACTCGTCAAACAGATATCGAAGCGCGGTAAGCTTATTGCGGTTGTTTGCATGCTTCCATAGATAGCATCCCTCCGCAATTTTCTCATACTTCTTAGGTTCGCCATAATCTGTAGAATGCAGCCAATAACCTTTTTTCAAGATTTCCATGAGTGCATCTGGATAGCGCCTCCACAGTTCCTTTACAGTATCAATGTACATAGTCACCCATGTACCCTGCTGATGTTCCTTTCCAAACAATCGATACCCAGAGAGCCAACGATTCGTAGGATTAAAGTCTTCTTCCAATGATATTTCCTCAATAGTCTTAGGCAGGGGTTTGAACTTTGTTGTCGGGTAAGGATAGAGTGTAAACAGCTTATCCTTAATTTTTGTGGCACGGTTTTCGATGTCGCTCAGTTGCCATGTATCATATCCGACAAGTTCTTGAGTCAGACGATATATGGAGCCCTTATATCCATTGACGGACTGACCATCCAACATCTTTCCATTCTTCTTTTCCTCAAAAGAATTATTGCTCAGCTCTGAGTTGACTCCTGTGAGAGTAAGATTGGCAAAGGTATGAAGATACAGGTCATGGATGGCTTCCGCATCCGCGCCCAACTCTCTTCTCCAGTCGGCATTCAATGTTTGTGGCATTATATGTTCTATGGTAGCTTCTCCACTTTGCATCTGCTTCTTGACATCTATAAATTCCGTGTGGTTGAAATTCTCTAATCTTTCAAAGAAGAAATACTGGGCTGCTTTCGGCATTTGATACACATTACGTGTCTTTATCCCTTCTGCAAAGGCTTGGTCATGGGGAAGAAGATAATTACCTTCACGCCTGAGAATATGGTAAGCCAAGACATCATGATAAGGGACCGATAATGGTTGACCAGCCTTCTCGTATTCCGATATAGATCTTAATACATCTCGATGAAGAACACAGAATGTCTGAGTAAGGGAGTTGGAAGACATTCTACAGATTATGCGTCGTGCCAAGTAACACTCCACTAAATCAAGAACCTTCCATATTTCATCCTCTGAAAAATTATTCTCTACGGCATACTTGAGGAAAGAAATCAAGAAGACGTTTATCACATCTGTATCAAGATTGCGTAGTTGTGCCATTTTTTTGCTCAACTTAGCGCTTTTAACCCATTTATCGTCTCGTAATAATGATATTTCTGCAGTGTTTATCATCTGATAATATCTCACATACTCAAGCATTGACGTAAGCTCGGACTTTCGATCCTTACTTACATCATCCATATATTTCTTCCAATGGAAATACAGATTGTTTAATTTTACGGGTCTAAGAAGATTGTCTGAGATAGTAATATAATCTCTTAGAAACATCGTAGGGGCGTCGTTAGTGGCGGTCTGAATTTTTTGCCAATATTTTTTGAAGCATTCTTCTTGTTCAGCTGCGGAAAGCGACATCAGAAGGTAGTTGCGTATTTTATCCGCTTCCTCCAAAGCCAGTCCAGTTGAGTTGAGGCTCTCAAATATCAATTGAGGGTCGTCATTATTATCAAGGTCAATACTTATCACTTGCAGACGGTTGACCACATCCCAAAGTTCTTCAAATGTAAAAAGCTGAGGCCATGAGATAAGTTTTTCATAAAAATATTCGAAATTATTTGTCAACCTTGAGTTTTTGATGAACTGTTCTTCATCATAAGTAAAGAGACGCTCATAGGCAATGCGATCTTGTTCTATAGGGACGAGTTTGGCTTTGCACGTAGGATGGGCACCATATTTAGACCACAACATATTGTCATGGACTTGCTCAAGCATCCATTCTTTTTCCACACTCATCTTGCCATCTTTGACAGCCTTGATTGCAGCAAGCATAAGCAAAGATGTTGTAGTCAGGCGTTGTTGACCATCAATAATAAGTCTGTCAACTCCATGTCCAGTTGGGGCTGTCACGACTGAACCAAAGAAATGGTTGTCACGATGACTCTCTTTTAGTTTCACCAGGTCTGCAAAAAGCTGATTGCAATTCTCAATCTTCCATGAATAATTACGTTGGTATACTGGTATGAGAAGTTGGGTACTTCCATTTCCCATCACTGTCTGCAGTGGCATCGCTCTTCCTTGCATTTGTATTAGCAGTTTTGTTATTATTCTATTGTTTCTTTAACTTAAATCACTCTCTTTATCCCTCTAAATGGTCAAGCCATTAAAAATTATTGAGAAAACATTATCCACATCAAAGAATTTACTTCATAATTTGTGAATAGTCTTCTGATACAAAGTTAACAAAATCCTTATAAAAAAACAATATTTTAAATAAAAAATAGCGACATCCTAACAAATACTGCGTTGCTATGGCATAGAGGTACCCACGCCTGGGCAATGGCGCCTTATAGCGACTATCAATCCTCACCCCAACCCCTGAAGCTCCTCATATATTTTCTTCAGCTCGGAGGGGTGCAGTGTCTCTTTTTTGAGGAAGTGGATCATGCGGTGGCAGTTGGCGCACAGGGGGATGAGGTCTTTTGTGTAGTCTACCTTGTGCTCGCCTTCTTTGGAGGAGGTTTCGGCAAGTGGGTTGATGTGGTGGATTTCTATGTAGGGTTCGGCATTGTCGCGTTTTCCGTAGGTTTTCTCAAAGTCGAAACCGCATACCTGGCAGACGATATGATCGCCATAGTGGGCAAGACATATATACAAGACATATATAGTGGTATCCTCTTCATCTGGGTCAACAAGACTAATCTTCAGGTTCTTGTGTAAGCAGTCATTAACCTAATTAAGAATATTATATTTAACCTCGGTTTCGAACTGAGTGCAAATGCAGAGATGAGTGGTAGGATCTGCTCTTTTAATGGCTGTTTTTTCTTCCTCTCCGCTGGATTTTTGTATCTCCTCCGGGGTGCTGACGATGTTGATGGAGTTCCTCATTATGTTGAGGGCTCTTACTTCTTCGAGGCCCATGTATTGGATTGCATTGCGATAGGTATCTGCGACAACGGACAGGCATTCGCAACGTCCATCCGGATATTCTATTTTTATCTTTTTATTTTTGTTTGACATAGATGTATAGTTTTAAAAGTTATTATCGATACTGGAACTGGATTGCGGACGAACGAACAGTGCAATGCGGTTCAAATAAGCTAATATTCAAGTGCATGGCCATAGTTACCATTAGTCGGGTGCACGACGCGCCCGGAGGTCGCTAACTACTCTGGCTACGCAGTATTGGGCGGCCGAAAATGTTATTTGAACCGCATTGTACGAACAGTGTGTTCCTACCTCTGGGTCTTTGCTTTGATTAGGGGGAGACGGCTCGGGGAGGTTGCAAACCTCCCTCCCATTCACTATGCATTCGGGGAGTTACATCGATGTGCAGGGCCGTAGTTACCTTTAGTAGGGTCGGCGGAGGCGAGGGCGCCTCCATTCCATGGCTACGCAGTATTGGTAGGGTTCAAATAAGCTAAGCGTCGAGTGCATGGCGATAGTTACCTTTGGTCGGGTGAAGGACGCACGCAGAGCGTGCTAACTACTCTGGCTACGCGGTATAATTTAATTTGGATTCTATCTGATATTTCACTATATTTGCAGAAAAGTTTGAAGCATATGGATGAAACCAGATATCCCGTAGGAATGCAGACCTTCTCCAACATTATCGAGGAGGGATATGTATATGTAGATAAGACTGCATATATCAAAGCTTTACTAAACAAAGGGAAATTTATCTTTCTGAGCCGACCCCGAAGGTTTGGAAAGAGCCTTCTGCTTTCTACTCTTCAAGCCTATTTCGAGGGGCGGAGAGAGCTCTTCAAGGGATTGGCTGCCGACACCTTAGACCTTGAGTGGAATCCACATCCAGTGCTCTATTTCGACCTAAACAATGGGCAATATAAACGCACAGGCGGCCTTAATGACAAATTGATTGCTCTTTTAGACCGTTACGAAAGGAAATATGATGTCACTCCCCGAATGAAACACGATATCGTATTGCGTTTCGAAAACCTCATAAACGAGGTATATAACAAGACTGGACAAAGGGTAGTGATTCTCGTCGATGAATACGACAAGCCTCTCCTTGATGTGGAAGAAAACAAGAATCAATTTGAGGAGAACCAAAGCCTGCTGAAAGGGTTCTTCTCAAATCTAAAGTCGATGGATGCATATATTAAATTTTGCATCCTGACTGGAGTCGCCCGCTTTAATAAGGTGAGCATTTTCAGCGACCTCAACAACCTTAAGGACATTTCTATCGACGAAAGATATGCCGATATTTGCGGTTGGACCGAGAAGGAACTGCTGGATAATTTCCATACCGGAATAGAGAGCCTGGCAAAAAAAAGAAACGAGGACTTTGATGAAACCCTTAAGGCGCTAAGGAGCTATTACGATGGGTATCTATTCACCGAAGAGGGCACAAGGCTTTACAACCCTTTCAGTGTGCTCAATGCTCTCGACAAGAGCAAAATCGACCCTTACTGGTTTGACACAGGCACTCCAACGTTCTTGGCGAAGAGGGTCAGAGCCCGAGGCACTTTCCCTCCCGATATCAATGGAAAGATGTGCACCAGAGAAGAGCTCATATCTGTTGGGCTTGACGACAGCAACCCGATACCTCTAATGTTTCAGACTGGCTACCTGACTATTGCCACATATCATACCGATATTAATCTCTTTGAACTTCGATTTCCAAATAAAGAAGTCGAAATCGGCTTCTACCAGCAATTGCTGCCACTATACGCTCCAGAAGTCAAAGAGTATGACAGTCCCTTTAACTTTCCTCTTTTCAAGATAGACCTATTCAAAGGGCATCCTGATGATTTCATGATGCGCCTGGCATCCCTCTTGAAGTCTCTGCCGGGAGAAGACCATAGGGAATCTACATATCGTGCTGTCACATATCTTCTCGCTGTGCTTTGTGGAACCCCTGCTATTGCTGAAAATCAAAGCTATAAAGGGAGGAGCGACTTGGAGGTCTTTGTAGGCAACTATATATACCTATTTGAATTTAAATATAACAAGAGTGTCAAGGAGGCGATGGATCAAATCAATTCCCGCGATTATGCAGGTCGCTACGCGATGGACAACAGGACCGCCTATCTTATCGGCGCCAATTTCAACGAGAAGAAGGAGAAGCGGGGATTAGAGTATGAAATTCGGAAGTTATATTAACCCAATAAAACCTGAAGACTATGAAGAGATTCTTACCGGCGCTGGGGATGATCGGCGCACTTCTGCTTTCCGCTTGCGGCGGAAAGGGGGCAGCAAAGGCTGCCGAGGGAGAGGAACGTGACTCGACCTACACTAATGTGAAACATCCCGATTGGAGCCGCAACGCGGTGATCTATGAGGTGAACCTCCGCCAATATAGCGACGACGGAAAGGTGACTTCCTTCCAGAAGGAACTCCCCCGACTGAAAGACCTCGGCGTGGATATCCTATGGATGATGCCTGTGCACCCTATCAGCAAGCAGGACCGAAAGGGTACTCTTGGAAGCTACTACGCCGTGGCAGACTACACTGCTTTTAACCCGGAATTCGGTACTATAGAGGAGTTTAAAGAAATGGTGAAGGACGCACACGAGAAGGGAATGAAGGTAATATTGGACTGGGTACCTAACCACTCTGGTCGCGATAACAAATGGGTGACCGAACATCCCGACTGGTATGAGAAGGACAGCCTCGGCAATATGAAGGGAGTATATGACTGGACCGACGTCTATGTGTTTGACTACGCAAATCCTGAGATGCGCAAGGGTATGATCGACGCCATGAAGTTCTGGCTGACTGAAGTGGGCGTGGATGGTTTCCGCTGCGACGTGGCTATGGAAGTGCCTACCGATTTCTGGGACGAGGCCCGTCCGCAACTTGAGGCCGCAAAACCTGACCTCTTCATGCTCGCTGAGGCAAGCGTGCCGGAACTTCAGAAGAATGGTTTCGACATGGGCTACAACTGGCCTATGAAAGACCTCTTTAGCGAGATTGCCGCCACCTCCGGTCAGTACACCTTTAAGAACAAGGAAGGAAAGATGCGCGAGTTCCCCGAAAAACATGCCATCGCCATCTATGACCTTCTTGAGCAACAAGCCGCTGACTATCCGAAAGACACTTATCTGATGAACATGGTGACCAACCATGACCTCAACTCTTGGGAGGGCACGGAGTTTGATCGCCTTGGCAACCTGACGAATGCTTTCGCAGTGCTCAGCTATACACTACCTGGCATGCCGCTTATCTATACCGGCCAGGAGACCGGCATGAACCGTGCATTCGAATTCTTTGAGAAGGATAAGGCACCGCAGTGGGAACCACGCAATGAGTACTTCACATTCTATCAGAAGCTCAATGCACTGAAGCATTCACAGGAGGCTTTGGCAGCAGGCACTGCAGGAGGCACAATCGTAAGTTACCCGACTGTAAGCCCCGACCTGCTGGTGTTCTCCCGCGAGAAGGATGGCTCGAAGGTAGTGACGATGGTCAACCTTGGCAGCGAGGAGCAGGCAGTGGAGTTCAAGAGTGCCAAGCCTGACGTAAGCAACATGACAGATTACTTCCGTGGCGAACCCGCCGACGTGCCTATGTCGCTGGAGGCTGGGGAGTACCTCGTGTTTGTAAAGTAAGATTTACAAAATACATAGTCAATGGGAAGGCGGTTAAAAACCGCCTTCCCATTGACTATGCATCTCTATATTTAGACGTCGAGGCCGAAGGCTTCGCGGATGGCGGGTACGGAGTCGAGCTTCTCCCAGGAGAAGAGCTCCACCTCGCGCTCGATGGGCTTGGCATCATAGCCGGATTTAAATACTTTCTTCACCTTGCGCGGTGTGCGACCCATGTGGCCATAAGCGGCCGTCTCAAGATAGATGGGTTCGCGGAGACCAAAGCGTTTTTCAATCGCTTTCGGACGAAGGTCGAAGAGTCCTTTCACCACGTCGGCTATCTGAGCATCAGACATACTGACCTTAGAGCGACCGAAGGTATTGATATTGAAGCTTACGGGGCTTGCCTCGCCAATGGCGTAGGCTACCTGCACGAGCACCTCGTCGGCAACTCCGGCTGCCACAAGATTCTTGGCTATATGGCGGCATGCGTAGGCTGCCGAACGGTCTACCTTGGACGGGTCCTTGCCAGAGAACGCACCTCCACCGTGGGCACCGCGACCACCATAGGTGTCGACGATAATCTTACGCCCTGTCAGACCAGCGTCGGCGTGCGGACCACCGAGAACGAACTTACCAGTAGGGTTGACATGGAGGATGAGGCAGTCGTCGAAGAGGGCGCGGGTCTTCTCAGGAAGTTTGGCGAGCACACGCGGGATGAGCACGTTGCGGACATCGCGGCGGATCACCTCAAGCATCTTGTTCTCGGCCACACGGCGTGCCTCGGGAGTGTCTTCGAGGGGTTCCATAAACTCATCATGCTGCGTAGAGATGACGAGGGTATTGATATGGAGGGGTGTTCCATTGTCGTCATACTCCACAGTCACCTGGCTCTTGGCGTCTGGACGGAGATATGTGACGAGTTTCCCTTTGCGATAGTAGGTCATCTCCTTGCCCTCGCGACGTATGTCGGCGAGTTCCTGCATAAACATATGTGCAAGGTCGAGAGTAAGAGGCATGTAAGACTCTGTCTCGTTGACAGCGTAACCAAACATCATGCCCTGGTCGCCGGCGCCCTGATGCTCGTCGATCTCTCGGTTGACGCCCTGCGCGATGTCGGCGCTCTGCTCATGGATGGCGGAGAGTATGCCGCAGCTGTCGGCATCGAAACGGTAAGCGCCACGGTTGTAGCCGATGCGGTCGATGACGTTGCGGACCACGGCATGAAGGTCGATATATGCTTCGGACGACACCTCACCGGCAATCATCACCTGGCCAGTCGTCACGAGGGTCTCGATGCCGGTATGGCTCTTCGGGTCGCGTACGAGAAACTCGTCGAGAAGGGCATCGGAAATCTGGTCGGCCACTTTATCGGGATGGCCTTCAGAAACTGATTCGGATGTGAATAAGTAGCTCATATTGTCTTTTGAGTTATTAGTTTTAAGTTTTAAGTGTTTGTCATTTTGACAAATTGACAAACCTTAGATAAAAATAAAAGAGACATATGGGCTTGCGCACCAAATGCCTCAACAGCTTGCTCTACCCCATAGGGGCAGAGAATCAGAAAGCAGTTTTAGCATTTTTTTCAGTGGTTGCAAGCAGCCAAATTTTTCCACTCTTGCAAGCCCTTGCGGGTTTGCGGATGCAAAGGTAATAAAAAGAAATGAGAATTGGGAATTGGGAATTGAGAATTTAATTTTTTTAACAGAAAAATTTTGTGGTGTGGGGCGAAAGTGTTAATTTTGCATCATGTTAAATCTACTATAAACTTATGGCTTCAATCGCTAAATACCTCTATTGGGTGCTACTGGTCTTGATGTTTGTGCCCTTCAAATTGATATTCGGGTCGACTATCATCACAGCTCCCGTGGCTCTCTTCGTAGGGCTTGTCTTCGCGCTTATCTTCGGTATCCCATACCCGGCTTTCAACAAGAAACTTTCGAAATATCTTCTGCAGGCCTCTGTAGTGGGTCTCGGTTTCGGCATGAACATCGAGAAGTCGCTGCAGAGCGGCGCCGAGGGTATGATCTTCACTGTCGCATCAGTGATTATCGTGATGGCAGCCGGTGTATTCTTAGGTCGCCTGATGCGTATCAATGAAAAGACATCCTATCTCATCTCGTCGGGCACAGCCATCTGCGGAGGCAGCGCGATCGCAGCCGTAGGACCAGTCTTGAAAGCTGACCAAAATGAGATGGCGGTATCGCTTGGAGTCATCTTCATTCTCAATGCAATAGCTCTCTTCATCTTCCCCCCGATGGGCCACTACTTAGGTCTGACTCAGCATCAGTTTGGCACCTGGGCCGCAATTGCCATCCACGACACCAGCAGCGTAGTGGGTGCCGGAGCAGCTTACGACCAGATGTATTTCCCCGGAAGCAACGAGGCCTGCGACCTCGCTACCCTCATCAAGTGTACGCGTGCCCTCTGGATAATACCCCTCGCCTTCTTCACCATGTGGTTTTTCCGCAAAGGCAACAGCCAAGGTGGAAACTCTAAGGTCACAATCCCATGGTTTATCCTTCTCTTCGTCGTGGCGATGATTTTCAACACCTATGTTGGCACCGATAGCCTTCGTCCTCTTTACGACGTGTTAGTAGTCATAGCCAAGCAGTGTCTGATTGCCGTGCTCTTCGCCATCGGCGCCGGACTGAGTCTGAAAGTAATCAAGCAAGTTGGAGTGAAACCACTTGTGCAGGCAGTGCTGCTTTGGGTCATCATCGGTGTCGGGTCGCTGGCGGCGATTGTGTATCTGGGGGTTTAAGGGATATTTGAACTTAACGATATTATTAATATGAAAAGCCTTACCAAGACTTTAGTATATAATGCGCATCCTGCGTCGCTTATCATCAGCACCGGTGCGGTGATGGGCGGACTTACCGCATCCGTGATACGTGGTGGAATCACTCTTTTTCCTGCCATAATGACGCTCATCTTCGCATGGCTTCTGCAGATATCTGCAAACCTCTACCATGGCTATTGCGACCTTCACTTTGGAGCCGGAGAGAATATCGCAGGTATGTACGACCGCGATTCACGTGCCTTCAATTCTTCGAGAGTCTTATTGACAAAGACTGTGGCAAATGCGTTTGCAATACTTACGATTACTGCCGGACTTGCGCTTTATCCATTCATAGGATGGATAGGAATCGTCTACTTTGCAGTCATCTTACTGATGCTCTACTTCTATTTTGCCGGCCCAAAAGCTGCCGTGCGCACAAGATGGTCTTTGCTCTTCACATTCCTCTTTTTCGGTCCATTAGCTGTGAGCGGCACTGCACTTATCCAAAACATGCACAGCGACAACTGGCTTCCTATAATAACTTACTCGTTTATCATTGGCCTCCTTGCAGTGAACGCCCATATCGCGGTGCAGTATCTGAGATATGAGGAAGACTTGAAGAACGGGAAAGAAACATTGGTGACAAGCAAGGGTGGCCACTTCACGCGATTCGTATACTTGGCAGATGCGGCGATTGTCACAGCTATCCTCATCATACGCCCGGCTGCTGTGCACTACGTATCGCCATGGGTAGGAATCATCATCGGAATATGTCTTTTAGCCTCCTCGCTATGGGTATTCAGCAAGATGCACCGCGACCCGACTACCGTCTCTCGCATGGTCAGGACGGTGACGATGTGGCAGTATATCACTGTCACTGTCACGCTGCTGATTATCGTGCTTTGCAGTATGGAGAATTTTAAACTTAATGTGATTCAGTTGGTGTAAGGTTTTAAGAGTTAAGGGTCAAGAGTCAAGAGTCAAGAACCAAATGAATTTAAGAGTTAAGAAGATGGGAGAAGAAGTGAAGGAGGTCAGGATTGAGGAGGGTTGGAAGAGGGAGCTTCAGGATGAGTTCGGAAAACCTTATTTCGCGGCTTTGACCAATGCCGTCAGGCAGGAGTATGCCGACCCTCGCTTCCATGTGTATCCTCCGGCAGGGAAGATTTTCTCGGCTTTCGACCATTCGGCTTTCAAGGACACGAAGGTGGTGATAATCGGGCAGGACCCATATCATGGCCCCGGACAGGCCAATGGACTTGCATTCTCGGTGAATCCTGGCATACAGATACCTCCTTCACTACGCAATATTTTTAAAGAAATTAATTCTGATACTGGTGCTCCGATACCGACTGATGGCGACCTTACACGCTGGGCAAAGCAGGGAGTGCTTCTGCTCAATGCGACGCTCACCGTAAGAGAGCACCAGCCGAGGTCGCATGCTGCCCTCGGCTGGAGTGAATTTACCGACGCTGCCGTGCGTGCCATAAATGAGCATGGCGACGGTGTCGTCTTTATGTTGTGGGGGTCGGATGCTATCCGGAAGGGGAGCATGATCGACCGCTCGAAGCACCTTGTGCTTACGGCGCCACACCCCTCCCCTCTTTCTGCCTCACGAGGATTTTTTGGATGCAGGCATTTTTCGCAAGCTAACGCCTGGCTGGCTTCTCGGGGGAAAACACCGATAATTTGGTAAAACCGGCTCCCGGACGCACGCCCTACCAGTTAGAGTAATTTTATGCCGGCGGCCGCGCAGTCGCGGATTTGCGATTCGGGCCAGATGGAGGCCTGGACTTCGCCTATGTGGGCTTTCTGGAGCAGATACATGCAGAGACGGCTCTGGCCGATGCCTCCGCCTATTGAGTATGGAAGTTCGCCGGCAAGTAGCGACTTGTGGAAGTCATATTTCTCCCTCTCTTCACAACCACGCTCCTTCAACTGCGCTCGCAACGATTCGGGACTGACACGTATACCCATCGACGAGAGTTCAAAACCACTCTGCAGTATGGGATTCCAAAGGATAAGGTCGCCGTTGAGCCCTTTATATCCATCTTCGTTTGGAGTAATCCAGTCGTCATAGTCCGGGGCACGACCGTCGTGGGGGTCGCCATTTGTAAGCGGTGCGCCGATGCCTATGATAAAGACGGATCCATATTCTTTTGCAGCCTCGTTCTCACGATCTTTTGGTGAGAGGTCGGGATATTTGTCAAGGAGCTCCTGCGAATGGATAAAAGTGACCTCCTCCGGAAGCCAAGGGGTGATATGGGGAAAGCGCTCATAAATCTCAGCCTCCACTTTCTTCACAGCGCCATAAATCTTACGGACTGTATCCTTGAGATAATCAAGATTACGGTCTTCCTCACGAATGGACTTCTCCCAGTCCCATTGATCCACGTAGAGGGAGTGGAGATTGTCAAGGTCTTCGAATGTGCGGATGGCGTTCATATCGGTGTAAAGGCCATAACCCGGGGCTATGTCGTAGGCACCGAGTTTCATTCTTTTCCACTTGGCAAGAGAGTGCACCACTTCTGCGCGACGGCCATCTATGGCATCGATTGTGAAGCTTACCGGATGCTCCACACCGTTCAGGTCGTCGTTGATACCTGTGCCGGAGAGCACGAAGAGGGGGGCTGTCACACGTCGGAGATTGAGGGCCTTTGAGAGGTGACGCTGGAAGGAGTCTTTGATGTGTTGGATGGCAACCTCAGTGGTCTCCGGGAGGAGCTTGAGGGTATATTTTGGGGGGATTATAAGCATAAATTTGAATTGAGAATTGAGAATTGAGAATTGAGAATTCTTAGCCGGCTGGGAAGCCGGCACTCCATAATTAGTCTTCCAGGTAGTAGACTATGGTAGTGACTACGCGGACTTTCTTCATGTAGGGAGTGGAGGAGTCGGAGTCGTCGATAGAGAAATTGCCTTGGTGAGCGTTCTTGATTTTGCCTACACGGCTGTCGCTGTCGGCCGCAAACTGCGCGGCGGCGTCGCGGGCCGCCTTCGTGGCCTCACCTATCATCTCGGGTTTGATGGCATTAAGCCCTGTGAACTGATAGTTGATATAGGAGTTGGAGAACGCAATTCCCTCCTTCAGCAGCTCCGACTGACGGTTGAGAAGCTCGCGCACCTTATCCACCTTCTTCGTAGTGACTGTCACCGTACTTGAGATGGAATAATTATAGTTGAAGGTGTTTGAGCGATACTGATTCGACTCTGCATTGTAAGTGTCAGGGGGATTTATGGATATCTCATCGCGTGAGATACCATTGGAGGTGAGGAAGTTGATTATGGTCTCGTTGCTCCGGCTCACCTGCGTGTAGAGGGATGCGAGATCGTTGCCGGCCACTGAGTATGAGATGGGCCACGTCACGAGGTCGGCAGGGACCTCCCGCTCTGCAAGACCCTTGACAGTGACTTCACGGTCGCGGAATGCGAAGTTGTCGATGCCTGCCTTGAGGCAAAAGCCTAAAATCACGATGGAGATGCCTATGATCAGGGCTGAGATAAATGGCTTGTACATAGTTGGAAGTTATAAGAGGTAAGAGTTAAGAGTTGAGGGAGAGGCGGAGGCGGCGGCACATGTGCTCGTGGCGGACTACCATGTAAATGAGGAGGATATTCATCACCGTCACTTCGAAGGCAAAGTATATCCACGGCATCTGCAAGATTAGAATCGATATGAAGAGGGCCCAACTTCTTACGTTGAAGCTCAGGATATTGGTGAACTTCATCAATGGACGGCTGCACTCACGGAACTTGTCCGCAAACGACTTGGGAATCTGTGCATGATACTTTTCACGGAGTGCACGGCGCAGTTTCTGCATCTGAGGCGTGCATCGCTCCTGCGTGCGAGTATAGTTGGCATAGAAACCCATCACAAGTTTGCTGAAAAATTCCTTCTTCCAAGACATCGAGTGGAATTTCTTCCAAAGCACCTGCGCATCCTCAAGCTCCGAGCCAGACTTCCCTTTGAGGAAGAATAGGTGGAACTGACGGTAGATGTCTGCCATAGCAGCCTGCTGCGCGTGGCAGATTCCGGCAAAGACGGCAAGTACCCAGATCATCCAATGATGAGCCATGAAGAAGTCGGAAGTGTAATTCTCACGAAGACAGATTGCGACATATATGGCCACAAACCATAGGTCGGAGCTCACACCGTCGAGGATACGGCCAAGACGAGAGTATTGCTTAGTCATGCGCGCAAGCTGACCGTCGGCACTGTCATAGGAGTTAGCCCATATAAGAAGGAACATACCGAGAAGGTTGATCCAGAAATTATTGTAGTAGAAAGCGATGCCAGCACCAATCCCAATGAAAATAGAGGCGATAGTGATGGCGTTGGGAGGGATACCAAGCTTACGTGCTATGACGGCCCAAGTGAAGCCGATGGGACGATAGAAAATCAAATCGAACCATTCTTCAGTGTCGCTGCTCTTCAAGGAGCCGCGGTATTCTTCCTTCAGTTTTTGAAATCTTGATTTTTCCATAATTATTTCTATTTGATGGAGCGCAGAGCATAGGTGCGGGAGCGGAGAAGCTCCCCGAGCTCTTCAGGAGAGGTGTTGTGGGCCTGGATTTCCTCGACACTGATAGGCTGCCCAATTGAGATGTGGATTTCCTTGCCTCGCTTGCGGAAGACTTCTGCCGGGAGACGCAGCGAGCGAGCTGGCCAGCAGATGTGGCCGAGGATGTTAAACCACCAGCTGTTGCTCCCATGAAAGAAAATCGGAATGACCGGCACCTTGGCCTTTCCAATTATCTGGAGCACCGACTTCTGCCAAGGACGGTCTTCGAGATGGCCGTGGATGTTTACCTTGCTCATCGCACCCGCCGGGAAGAATCCAAGAGGATGACCATCCCGAATCTGACGCATAGCCTCTCGGATGCCGTTGACCGACACCTTGCGTTTTTCAGGGTCGTCTGTGCTCAAAGCATCCACTGCGATGAAATTGGGACGCATGGCTGATATCTTATTGAGAATCATGTTTACCATGACCTTGAAATCTGGAAACCGGCGAGTGACGAGATAGATGAGGGTGATGCCGTCGAGCGCGCCAAAGGGATGGTTGGAGACTGTTATGAAACGTCCGTCGGGCATATCGTCGAGAATGTTCATACCGTCAACACGAAGTTTGAGTTTGAAGTCTTCCTCCACCATACGCTTGACGAATTCAGGACCGGGGGTGTCACACCAACGTCCATGGACAGCATTCACCTCGTCTACCTGCAACCAATGGAGGAGGCGGTTGACGAGTTTCTTGTGTCCCTTGAGTTTGGGTACCATCTCTACGATGTCGTCATAATTGAGGACATCCGGACGGATATTATATTTCTCACGCATCTCAGCGTGATTCTGATTGGTTTCTTCCATTTTTTCTTGACTCTACTTTCGCTTTAATGCGAAAGTTGAAGGTTATGGGGTTATAAGGATATGATAATGTTTTGCCGGCTGGGAAGCAGGGACCCAATAATCAGTCGTAGACTTCGGCTGGGTCATCGGTAGTCTCGGTATGGCGGATGTGGAGGAAGTCCAGGAGAGATGTCATGAAGCGCTCTGCCACAGGGTCGAAACGCGTAGGACGATAGACGAAGTTGCGCTGCAGGATGAAATTCCAAAACCAAGAGACGAGCAATGACATCACCAATCGGGCTGTACTGTAATATCCGGCAGTCTTGAATCCCATTTCCTCAAGAATGCGCCACTTCTTGAGCAATATGTAGAGACCCTCCGTTCCGGCTGAGTTAAGGACCAAATTGCCAATCCATACCAGGGCATATTTCACCACGACGGCTTTCCATGAGCAATTCTCGGCCCGGAACGTGAACTTATAGCAGATGATGCAATTCACAATGCCACCAGCCACGACTCCGATACCGGTAGCCAGCCATGAAAGATGCTGATTGAATATCCAATAGAACATCACAAAGCCGACAATGAAGTCGACCCATCCGGAAGCCTGGCTTGAGACGGCTGAGCGAAGGAATGTGGGCACAAGCGATTTGCTCTTGAGCAGAGTGTTGCCCAGATGCTTTATGCCATGCTCCTGATACTCCGGAGCATTGGGTTTATTCTTCTGTGTGCTCATAAGTTTTTTCTTTTAGAGGATGATTTTCTCACACGGGCAAGCACTGCCTTCGATATGGCACGGGCTGCCTCCTTACGAATGGGCGCGAAACTGGGCCAGTCGTCGAAATTGACGAGATGGCATACCCCCTCTCCATCAAGCACAATGTCGCAGCCGAAGATATCGACTTTCAAGACTTCGGCAGCTCGCATACAAATATTTCTCACCTTGCTGAAAAGATCATCCTGCAACACATTGCCGGAATTCTCACCACTTTCCGAGCTGCGAAACGGGAGGAAGGCATGAAACGTAGAGGTAGATGCGATACCGTAGCAGCGTATCTTCTCCCCTTCCACATCCCGGCTTATGACAGCCTTTGTGATACGCCGGAAAAAGAACTCGTGGAGGATTTCCTGAGCCTCCTCTGCATGGCGGCACCGGGCGATATCCTCAAGATGATGCACAGGAGCCTCCCCTTTCTTTACCCAACAAGGGCCGAAGCCTGCCTTCTTCAGGAGTTTGCGCACATCGACATCTGTCTCCACTACAAAACTCTGCGGTATCGGCAGACCAGCCTGCTCGAGTAGGCGCACCATTATCATGCGTATGCAGTTTTCTATTCCATAGCCGGAATTCATCACTATTGTGCCTGCATCCTCGAGTCTCTGTAGTTTCTCAATGGCCCGGTCGCCACGGCACATGGCCAAGACCACGTCCGCACGGATATCAGCATCGGCAAACTCCTCCTCCGAATAGACGTTGACCTCGCAGCTGCGTTTGCGCAGCTCAGCCACCACCGCATGAAGTATCGCCGCATCGTTTGCGATGTGGTTTGGCGAGAATATGCCTGCGCGGAGCACTGCAGCAACTGATGTGTCGGCCATGGGATGGAAGCGTTAGGTTGGGAGGTATAAGCTTTAAGTTATAAGCGGGGGGCTCTTTATTGGGGAGTGGAGTCGTCTTGATTTCCTTTCTGGCGGCGCTCCTGCTTCATCTTGGGAAGAGGGTCGGCAGTGGCCTCGGCATGCATGCGGCGATTGCGTGCAAGGTCAATACCCTGGTAGATAGCCTCGCGCATGGAGGTGGGGTCTGCCTGATTCTTGCCGGCGATGTTGTAGCCGGTGCCATGGTCAGGACTGGTGCGCACGTATTTCAGACCGGCTGTGTAGTTGACGCCATATTCGCGTGCCAGAGCCTTGAAGGGAGCGAGACCCTGATCGTGATACATAGCAACGATGCCGTCAAACCTTGTGTAATCGCCCGTGCCGAAAAAGCCATCTGCGGCAAAGGGGCCGAATGCCAAGATTCCATCAGCCACGCACTCGGCGATAGCCGGCTCTATCTCATTAATCTCCTCCGAGCCAAGCAGCCCGTTGTCGCCATTGTGAGGATTGAGTGAAAGCACGGCGATGCGCGGCTTATCCATGCGGAAGTCCTGACGAAGGGCGGCATCCATGTTTATTATCGTATTCTTCACGGCATCCTTAGTGATGGCGTCAGGCACGTCGCGTAGAGCCTTATGGGTCGTCACCAAAGCTACACGAATCTTATCGTCAAAGAGAATCATAGTGGCCTTACCCTCCTCATCGGCGAGCCGCTTGGCGAGGAACTCAGTATGGCCGGGGAAGGGGAATTTCTCACTGTAGACTGTCTTCTTATTTATGGGGGCAGTGACAAGCAGGTCGATATCACCATCCTCGAGGGCAAGACAAGCCGCCTCGAGGGCTGCCACAGCAGCCTCTCCGGCCTCCTTGGATGGATGGCCGGGAGTGAGTTCCAAGCCTCGTGGACAGACATCCACCACATTGACCTTGCCATTCTGAGCGTCGGCGGCGCTACGGACAGGGGTGAATCGGAATGTCTCGGTGCCAAGGTTCTTTCGCACTTGGTTGAGAATCTCGGCACTACCGAATATGACAGGAGTAAAGAGATCGGTGATCTCTTCCTCGTCGAGCGCCTTCACAATGACCTCATAGCCTATTCCGTTGAAATCTCCGTGGGTTATACCCACGCGTATGGGGTTGTGCATGTATTCTTGTGTTTGGGTTATGTTTGTCAATTTGACAATTTGAGAAATTGATAAATTGAGAATTAACTCTCAAAGTTACAAAATATTTCTTAAACGGCCAAAATTATTTTTTGGCAGCGAGCATTCCGCAGGCAGCATCGATGTCCTCACCGCGTGATGCGCGGATTGTAGCTGTGATTCCCGCGTCGTTGAGGAGCTTGCGAAACATCTGCATCCTATCGTCGGAAGCAGGATAGAGATCCACTCCCGGGATGCGGTGGAAACGAATGAGATTGACCCTGCAGTCGAGATCGCCTATAAGCTTGATGAGCATATTGGCATGGGCGACATCGTCGTTGACGCCGCGCCACATGATATATTCAAGAGAGAGCCGCCGCTGACCTGAGAAATCGTAAGACTTCAGCATCTTCATCACTGACTGGATGGGGAAAGCCTTTTGGGCCGGCATCATCGACTCGCGCTGAAGCACGTCGGCGGTGTGCACGCTGATGGCGACATGGACGTTGGTCTTCTCGAGGAGGTCCTTGAGCTGAGGGAGTTTACCTACTGTTGAGACTGTGATTCGCTTCGGACTCCAACCGAGGCCCCACGGCGCAGTAAGAATCTCGATTGTCTTGAGCACTTCCGGGAAGTTGTCGAGTGGCTCACCCATACCCATGAATACGATATTGGTGAGCTCACCCTGTTCCGACCCGCCGGTCTTGTTCTGGCGGATAGGCATCGAAAGCACCTGATTCATGATTTGGGCAGTAGTGAGATTTGACTTGAAACCAAGTTTTCCCGTAGCGCAGAAGTAGCAGTTCATCTTGCAGCCACACTGCGAGCTGACACAGAGAGTGGCGCGCTCTTTATCTGGAATCATCACCGACTCCACGCGGTTGCCATTTCCGGCATCGAAGAGATATTTGACAGTGCCATCGGCTGATTTAGACGCTTTGACGGGCTTTGAGCGCCCGATCTCGTAGTTTTCGGCAAGCCATGCCTGGTTTTTCTTGGATATATTGGCCATTTCTTCGAAAGAGGTCACTCGCTTGGAGTAGAGCCAGTCGGCAAGCTGTTTTGCCACGAAGCGTGGCATACCGCCTTGCTTCGCTACCCCTTCGAGGTCGTGGAGGGTCATTCCTATTAGGGAGGGTTTCATCTAATGATAAATATTAATGATGAATGATAAATTAAAAAAGGGTCATCGCCCGGATGGGGATGACCCTCGATATGCGGGGATGGGACCTGGGCGGCTGCCAAGCCGCTGCTCCATGATTATTCGCCCCCTTCGAACTTGTAGCTCTTATTGACGAGTTTGTCAGCGCCACGGAGCATCTGGTCGAAGTTGGGGTTGACGAGTTGGAAATACTGCTGCTCGTAGTTAGCCTCGTTGTAAGGCATATCGGCCTTGCCGGTTGAGTTGACTACGAATGCATATACGCCGTCTTCGCCAGGAACAACGACGAGTTTCTTGTCAGCCTTTGAGCCAGCAATCTGGCCAAGCACCTTGGCATCGTTGACACCCATGCCTCGGCCCATGCGGAACTCAGCGAGCTGACGGGGCTCAACTCCCATTGCCTTGGCGACAGCCTCAAGGTTGGAGCCTCCCTTCTGATATTCAGCCACGAGATCCTTGCCTGCTTTCTGGCGACGAACCTTGTTGGTCAGATAAGTCTTCACGTCTGCATTGGAGGTCGGGACGTAATCCTCATACTCAGCATCGACGGCCACTGCATAGAGCATAGGAGCGGAAGCATCCTTCGACTCATAGATGCGTGACACCTGGCCTGGCTTTCCGTCGATCATAGCCCAACGCACTACAGAACGGCTATCGGGGAAGTACTGGTTGTAGCCTGCCATGCGAGGAACGGCGGGTGTAGACTGAGTGAACTGGAATGTCTGTACATTGTAGCCAGCCTCAGCAGCGTTCTTGCTGAATAGCTCAGCTGTATTGTTCTTCTCAAGATATTTCTCAAACTTAGCCATCTCATCCTCTACAGTCTTTTGCGAGGGATTGAGCTGATAGTTGTATTCTTCAAACTCCACAACCTCTACAGGAGCGTTCTGCTTTACAACTTTTGCAAGAACTGCACCCTGGGGAGAAGTCATTATGGAGATATACTTGCCGCCTGCCTGGCGGAGTGAGTCGAGCTGAGAAGCTGCAAGGGCGCCGGTAGGACCATCCTGAGCGAAGAGGGGAATCCACTGCTCTTTCTGTGCGAATACGCTGTCGGCTGAGAATGTCTTGTTGATGCTGTCGATTGGAAGTCCGGCGTTGAGGCTTGCTGCAACCTTTGCAGGAAGTGCCTCTCCAGCCACCTGGACGATATTGATCTGAATTGAGTCCACCTCATAAGAGCGCTTGCCCATCTTCACGATTTCGAAGCCACGGAGATTTTCAGTGACCATACTCACCTCGCCTGCCTTGGCTGAAGTGACGAACTCCTTGACAGGACCGTTGCGGAGGTCGGAAGCGCGGACATTGGTGCGCGTCATCACTACGCCTTCCTTCTTGATGTTTGCGGGAAGACCGTTGGCTACGGAGTCGTTGAGAGCCTTGAGAGTGTTCTGAGCAAGAGTCTTCGCAGCTGCCCGGTCAGCATCAGAAGCCGCAATGTTGATAGCGATGAAAGAGACCTCCTTAGTAGGTTCGAGCACCTCGAAGTTTGACTTCTCATCGGCATATTCAGCATTGATCTCAGCATCGCTCACGGGATATTTCTTCTCGTCGATTACGCCATAGGGGCGATAAGCGAGAGAGACATTGTTGGTAGCCACGTAGTCGTTGTAGAGAGCCTTCTTGTCAAGGTCGTTGGCCTTCACGGTGCCGACTACAAGCTGCTGATATTTCTGGCGTTTGATAAGCTGCTTTGTCTCTTCCTCCATAGCCACCCAAGCATTCTGGAAAGGCTTGGCCTGCTGCTCCGACATGCCGTTGCGGCCAGGGTTGAAGATCACCTCATAAGCCTGAGCGGGGGTCTGGGCGCTGAAGCCAGCTGCGTTGAGCTGCTGGAGGATGTTGCTCATAGCCTCGCGGTTGATAGGATTGTCGAGCACGAAGAAACGGAGCTGTTCGGGGCTTGACTCAATTCCGGCGTTTGACACTGCGTCGTCGAGTAGACGCTCAGCCACGAGCTGCTCTACCGCCATCTGGCCCAGCATCTGGGGGTCGAAGTTGGCATACTGCTGGGGATTGGTCTGCTTAAGCTGCTCAAGCTGACGGTTGAGTTCTTCACGCTTACGCTGATATTCGGTATAGTCGATTTTCTTGCCGCCGATCTTAGCCACTGTGGTGGTGTCTCCAAAGAGGTTGCGGCTGTTGGTGAGTGCGTCACCCACGATGAAAGCGAGAAGCGCCACGCCGATGATCACGATCAGCATGACTGATTTGCTTCTGATTTTCTCTAATGTTGCCATTCTGAAATTATACTGTAAGTAGTTGATTAATACAAAACAAAGCCCTCCGGAAGCAATCATCCGGAAGAAAGCGGCGCGTGAGAGTGCCGATTTATCGTGCAAAGTTAGAAAAAAAAACGCTGATTTGCAAATAATAATTGAGAATTTAGAATGGAGATTTGAGAATTTCAGCAGGCAACGACCCCAGACAACGACCCCAGGTAGCGACCCCAGGTAGCGACGCTCGGTTCGCGCGTCCGCGCGCGTCCCAATACCGTCTGTGTTTTCGGTTGAGTGCAGAGACCAGCGGTCTCCCACTTACTGCGTAGCCACTGAAGACTCAAGACTGAAGACTGAAGACTTTATCGGCGAAAGTCAACTTTTATTAAAGTTTATTGTATTATTATTACAATAGAATATAGAGTACCATTAGAAACACATTACGATTCTTCAAACTATATGGGTATGAAAAAGACACTACTATTTATAATAGCCACGGCGACTGCGGCCAGCGCACTCGCCCAAGAGGCTGTCTCGCTGGATAGTTGCCGCAACATGGCGCTCCACAACAACAAGGCCATCCGGATAGCAGAAGAGAACATAAGAGGAGCCGGCTATCTGCGCGATGCGGCCAAGGCCGCTTATCTCCCGGGCATAGACTTCTCGGGAGGATATATGCACAATCAAAACCAGATAGCGCTTTTAGGAGAGGATGCAAAACTCCCCACGATGAGCTTCGACCCAAAGACCATGAAATATGAATACAACCTCGTGACCGGAGCCGACGGAAAGCCGGTGATGAATCCGGCCACAGGCCAGCCCATACCGAGCGAGGTTGCCGTGATTCCGAAAGAAGCGATGAAATTCGACACCCGCAACGTCTTCTTCGGGGCCTTCACATTGACACAGCCTATATATTTAGGAGGATCCATACGCGCCCTCAACCAGATAGCCAAGCATGGCGAGAGCATTGCTCGCTCGCTCAAAGACCAGGCTGAGCAGGACGTGCTTCTCAGTGTAGACGAGGCTTACTGGCAGGTGGTCTCACTCGTTGAGAAGAGAAACCTCGCGCAGAGTTTTGTGAATCTTGTCGACTCCCTGCGCCAGAGCGTCATCGACATGAAGGAGGAGGGGGTCGCCACCCGCTCCGACGTTCTCAACGTAGAAGTGAAATACAATGAGGCCTGCATCATGCTGACGAAGGTAGACAACGGCCTCTCGCTTTCGCGCATGGCACTCGCACAGATATGCGGACTCCCCGTAGGCACACCGATGACTCTATCCGACCAGGCGTCAGACAATCTTGAGGCTGACATGACAATCCCGAGCACCAACATGCAAGACGTATATGCCCGCCGCAGCGACCTCGACGTGCTCCGCAAGAGCATCGACCTCATGAAGAGCAAGGAAAATCTCTCGCTCTCCGCGATGCTCCCGAAAGTGGCTGCCTTCGGTGCCTATTCCTTCTCCAACCCCAACGTGATAGATGGTTTTGAGAAGAAATTCGGTGGTGGTTTCTCAGTAGGAGCCATGCTGACCGTACCACTCTGGCACTGGGGAGGCAACTACAATAAATACCGCGCGTCGAAATCCCAGACAGCAGCCCAGAAACTTCTTCTCGAGGACATGGAAGAGAAAGTAAACCTCCAGGTGAGCCAGGCCCAGTACAGCTACAACGAGGCCTTCAAGACCTATGACATGACCCAGAAAAACATGGAGAGTGCTCAGGAAAACCTTCAGAATGCGCAATACGCCTTCAAAGAGGGAGTGATGACGACCGACGATGTGCTCGCCGCGCAGACTGCATGGCTTCAGGCCAAGTCGGAAGTAATCGACGCGCAGATTGGCATCCGCCTCTGCCACACCTACCTCAGCAAGGTGACAGGCACCCTTGGAAAATGATAAATTATAAATTAAAAATGATAAATTATCAATGCCTCTTGACTCTTAACCCTTGGTTCTTGACTCTTAAAACTTAATACTTCATACTTCATACTTAATACTTCATACTTAAAAACATTGCCTTATGGAACAGCATAATAATTACAACTCACCAGCAAATGTCGACCCGACTGAGGTGACAGCAAAAGAGAAATCACTTATTTTCACTATCGTCATTGTGCTCCTTATCGTGGCCGCAATGGCAGTGGTAGGATTCATATTCATCAAGCCCGCGCCCGACACTATCCAGGGAATGGGAGACGCCACCGAAGTGCGCATCTCAGGCAAGCTTCCGGGACGCATCACAGAACTATATGTAGAAGAAGGTCAGCGCGTGAAGACCGGCGACACACTCGTGCATATCCACTCCTCTCTCATCGAAGCACGTCTGGCCCAAGCTGAGGCTATGGAGGATGCTTCGAAAGCAGCCAACCGAAAGGTTGACGCCGGCACCCGCAAGCAGATAATCAACTCTGCCCGCGACGTGATGAACCAGGCTGCCGCAGCTACCGGCATCGCCAAAAAGACCTACGACAGAATGGAAAACCTTTTCAACAAGGGGGTAGTCACAGAGCAAAAACGCGACGAGGCAAAGGCCGCATATGAGGCGGCGAAGGCTGGCGAGGCTGCGGCACGCAGCCAGTATGAGCTTGCTCTCGCTGGCCCCCAGGCCGAAGACAAGCAAGCAGCTGAGTCTATGGTGAAGGTGGCTCAAGGTGGCGTCAATGAAGTAGGTGCTATCCTCGAAGACCAATACCTGCTGGCCCCGGCCGACGGCGTGATCACCGTGGTATATCCTAATGTCAGCGAACTCGTGGCTACCGGAGCTCCCATCATGAACCTCCAGAAAGATGATGACCATGCAGTCTTCAACGTGCGAGAGACACTTCTCAAAGACATCACCGAAGGCACCAAGATCCGGGTGAAGATTCCGGCTCTCGACAAGGAGGAAGTGATGACGGTCTACTACATCAGAGACCTCGGCACTTATGCCAACTGGCAGGCAACCAAGTCGACGGGCGACTATGACGCGCGTACATTCCAGATTAAGGCAAAACCAGCAAAGAAAATTGAGAATTTCCGTCCAGGCATGAGCGTTGTCTACCTCGGAGTGGAGAAGTAGGTTTAATCGTTTAATTGTTTAATTAGGAATTCTAACTACAATAATGGAGAGTCTTTAATATTAAACGATTAAACAAATAAACACTTAAACGACTATTATATGAGTGGATTCAAGCAGATATTCAAAAGGTCGGTGATTCAGCTGACCGGGCGCCCCATATATTGGGTTGCCATGTTTGTGCTGCCCCTCTTTCTGATGCTGATGCTCACCAACATGATGGAGTCGGGGTTGCCAGACAAGGTACCGGCTGCCATCGTAGACAAAGACGGAACTGCCATCTCAAGGGAGATAACCCAAAATCTTGGGTCGCTGCAGATGGTCGACCTCGTAGACCAAAGCAATTCATACACTGAGGCTCGCCATAAGATGCAGGAAGGAGAGATATTCGGATTCTTTATGATTCCGGAGAATTTCGAGAAAGACTTGCTTTCTGGCAAGGGCCCGACCATCACCTTCTACACCAATATGACCTATTTCGTGCCGGCGTCGCTGCTCTTCAAGAGTTTCAAGACCACCGCACTGATGTCGAAAGCAGGCATCATGCTCGATGTTGCGGAGACAGCGGGGCTGTCGGCCGATGAGGTGGTGCCGATGATGCAGCCTATCAATATCGTAAGCCGAGGACTGGGCAATCCGGGACTGAACTATGCGATCTACCTATGCAACTCATTCGTTCCGTGCGTGTTCCAGCTGATGATAATGCTGATGGTGTGCTTCTCGCTTGGAGAGGAAATAAAATATGGCACTTCTGCCAAACTTCTGAATATGGCTGGTGGCAACACGTATAAGGCCATTGCGGCGAAGATACTGCCTCAGACCATAGGCTGGTGGATTATGATACTCTTCATGCAGTCATGGCTCTACTTCTGGCAGGGATATCCGATGCATGGCAGCTGGTGGTGGTTTACCATCTCTGAGCTGATGTTTGTAGTGGCATGCCAGTGCCTGGCGGTCTTCTTCTTCGAAGTGCTGCCCAACCTGCGCTTCAGCCTATCGGTTTGCTCGCTTTTGGGCATTCTCTCCTTCTCCTTGGCTGCCTTCTCCTTCCCGGTGGAAAGCATGTATGGTGGGATAGCGATATTCAGCTATGTGATGCCGATACGCTACAACTTCCTTATTTATATCGACCAGGCTCTCAATGGCATCGACATATGGTATTCGCGCTGGTGGTATGCGGCATATATCGTATATATGCTTTTACCCTTCACCATGATGTGGAGAATAAAGGATGCCTTCAAGAAGCCGGTCTATATACCGTGATGAATTGAGAATTGAGAATTTACAATTGAGAATTTACGATGGGAATATTTGTAAAATCATATATTAAGGAGCTGAAGATCATTACGCATGATATAGGCGTAATCCTCTTCCTGGCGTTTCTGCCACTCGCCTACCCTATCATCTACTCTCTGATCTATAATCCGGAGCAGGTGAGAGACGTCAGGATGGTGGTGGTCGACCACGACCGGACGGCCCTCTCGCGCGAGCTGGTGCGCAATCTCGACGCCACGCAGGAGATTCGTATCATAGGGTATGCTGCCGACCTCGGCGAAGGTAAGCATGCGATGGACAGCCATAAATGCTACGGCATCCTTGAGATTCCGGAAGGTTTCGAGAAGAAAGTGGGCCGCGGTGAGTCGTCTCCTGCCGTGATATATGCCGAGATGAGCCTGTTGCTCCGCTACCGTGGTTTTCTGGTGGCGAGCACCAACGTGGCGCAGGCCATGGGCGGTGAGATATTGACCGAGAAGATAAATGAGTCTGCTCCGATTGCTGAGACACTCATCACTGGCGATCCGCTCGGAGTGGAGAATATTGCGATGGGCAACCTTGAGTCTGGTTTTGACTCATTCATCATGCCTGGTGTGCTTGTGCTTATCTTGCAGCAATGTCTGGTGCTTGCCGTCGGCATGACGGGTGGCGCCAAGCGCGAGAAGCCATGGCTTTATGCCGACATCGACAAGGCTACCGCCGGAGGCACACTCAAGTCGCTGGCAGGCTCTACGCTTGCTTATCTGACAGTTATCCTCGTACCCTGCATATATATGCTCCACTACGTCCCGATGATGTTCCGGTTCCCGATGGCGGGCAATCCGTGGGAGATTCAGATGTTTATCCTTCCTATGGTGATAGCTTCGATAGCATTGGGCATGGTGTTCCAGGCTGCATGTCGCGAAAGGGAGTCAGTGTTTGTGCTGTGGGTTGTCACCTCAGTTGCATTCCTGTTCCTCTCGGGTCTGACATGGCCACGATATGCGATGGCTCCGTTCTGGAAGGGACTCTCCGACCTTGTTCCCGCCACATTTGGCGTAGAAGGATTCATCAGGATGAATACCAACGGCGCGACTTTGGCGCAAGTAAGCGGCGACTATATCGCGCTTTGGATTCAGGCCGCAGGATATTCAGTATTGGCTTTCCTTGTCCAGAGGTTCTACGTGATGCCTACCCGCATCAAGGCTTTGAAAGACCCCGGAAGGGTCGCGATTCCTTAAGACATTGTAAGCTTTAAGTTGTAAGCTTTAAGTTGTAAGATATAAAGAGAAAGGACGCATGGATTTTCACATCCTTGCGTCCTTTCAATTCATATAAGCTCTTAACCCCATAACCTCATAACCCTCAACTTTCCTCAAAAAGGGAAAGTTGAATCAATAGGCTTGATTATGAACCCCCGCTACGGCGCGTCCGCTTGGGTCGTTCATGTTGCGGAATGATTCGTCCCATGCAAGGGCCGTGGCCGTAGAGCATGCTACTGAGGCTTCGTGAGGTACACTCTCCGCCGCACTCTGGCTCGGGAAGTGCTCCTCGAATATGCTCCGATAGTAGTACTCTTCCTTGCACATTGGAGTATTGACGGGGAAACGCTCCGCCGCATGCTCCATCTGCTCGTCGCTGACAGCCTCAGATGTTATCTTCTTAAGCGTGTCAATCCATGAATATCCTACTCCGTCGGAGAATTGCTCTTTCTGCCGCCATACAATCTCGTCGGGCAATATATCGCCGAATGCCTCACGAAGGATTTTCTTCTCAATAGTGACACCCGGACACATCTTTGCCTCCGGATTCAAATTCATGGCGACTTCAAGAAACTCCTTGTCGAGAAATGGCACCCTTCCTTCCACGCCCCAGGCGCTGAGGGCCTTGTTGGCACGGAGACAGTCGTAGAGATATAGTTTCCCTATTTTCTGTACTGTCTCATTGTGAAATTCCTCAGCATCGGGAGCTTTATGGAAATAAAGATAGCCTCCGAAAATCTCATCGGCTCCTTCGCCGCTAAGCACCATCTTGATACCCATCGACTTGATGACCCTCGCAAGAAGATACATCGGAGTGGATGCGCGCACCGTGGTGACATCGTAGGTCTCCAGGAAATAGATTACGTCGCGCAGGGCGTCCAGACCCTCCTGCACAGTGTAATGAATCTCATGATGCACCGTGCCGATGTGGTCGGCCACCATGCGGGCCTTAGCCAAATCGGGTGCTCCTTCCAATCCGATTGCAAACGAGTGGAGCCGAGGCCACCAGGCCCGGGTCTTGCTGTCGTCTTCAATTCGATGATCGGCAAAAGTCTGGGTGATGGCTGAGATGATGCTGCTGTCGAGTCCGCCTGAAAGAAGCACGCCATATGGTACGTCGCTCATTAGCTGACGCTTGACTGCCGACTGGAGAGCTTCCCTGACGAGCTTGGCATCTGCACCATTGTTCTTTACTGCCTCGTAGTCTTTCCATCCGGGAGTGTAATAGGGGGTCATCTTCTTATCGCCGCTGTAGTAATAATGTCCCGGCAGGAAAGCCTCGAATTCTTCGCATTCTCCCTCCAGAGCCTTGAGCTCTGACGCCACATAGACTGTGCCGTCAGAGTCACGGCCGATGTAGAGAGGGATTACACCTATGGGGTCGCGTGCTATGAGAAACTCGTCGCGCTCCTTGTCATAGAGAGCAAAGGCGAAAATCCCGTTGAGGCGGTCCATCATTTTCGATATGACCTCAGGAGTGGGATTATCCCTTATCTCATCCCAAAGAGCGAGCACCACCTCGCAGTCGCTTCCCGTCTGGAAATCATAGGGGAGATTCTCACGGATTTCCTTATGATTGTAGATCTCACCGTTGACCGCCAGTATTACGTTGTCGTCTGGGGAATAGAGAGGCTGACCTCCCGATTCCGGGTCGACAATGCTTAGGCGCTCATGGGCAAGGATTGTCGGGCCATCACAATATATGCCGCTCCAATCCGGGCCACGGTGTCTTATTTTCTTACTCATTCGGAGTGCCTTCTGTCTCCACTGTGGAGTAGGCTCCTTGATGTTGAATATTCCTACGATTCCGCACATGGTGTGTTGTCTGTTTTAAGTTGTCAGCTTGAAGTTATAAGTTGTCAGAAGTCAGCGATATGAGACATTCACAAGAATTTCGATGGGACGTTTCTTCATGAATTGTCATTTATCTTGATAAAAATTTACTTTAATAACAATTTGACAACCGTTTTTGTTTTACTGCCAAGGTTGTAAAGTGAATCCTACTACAAAGGCGGCTTTTTGCGTCGAGGGGTTGGTATTGATTGCCGCAAAAATCGGAATTGCAAATGAGTCGGTGATTTTGATGTCGTAAGAGGCAGAAAGCGATGCGTTTACGACGGCAAATCCATTAGCGTTGGCATAGAAGGAGGTGGCATAGGGCACAGCGCCGACAGTTGCGCACCAATATACCCACATCCTGTCCGCGCCAGATGTATTGGCTCACAAAGTCAGCTTTGATTTCTGCTTCGAAGTCGTCTTCAGCATAGGAGTTTACAAACGGCATCACTGCCAGCATAGCAGCCAATATGATATAATAGAATCTTTTCATAATAAAAATTTTTTACCTGTAGAATAAATAATCGAGTTTCCGAAAAAACCAACCACTCAAGAATCCGGGTTTGCAACAACAAAAAGGTAAATTTAAAACGCAACTAATTTGTAAGTCCTTGCATTGAGAAATTAACGATAAACAATAGTGAAAACTCCAAATTCTTGAGCAGTTGATTTAGAAAATCCAAAAGACAAGCATTGCGCCGAGAAGCACCCAGAGGGTGTCGATCCCGCTGATAGAATCTAATAAACTTGCATTCATAACCTTAAAATTTTGATAATAGCCTCCCTAACCCCCCATTTTGCAATAAAGGGCCGAGTTGGAAACTAATAAGAAATACTGTAGAAATTTGATAAAAGAAAGTGACGGGAATTAGATTACAGCTGGTCGGCTATCACAGTCTCGCCGTGCTTCCCTGTGCGAATGCTATAGACGTCTTCGACCTCGCTGATGAAGATGCGTCCGTCGCCCACGTCTCCGGTGTGGGCTATGTCGAGGATTACCTTTACGGTCGGCTCTACAAACTGGTTGCGGCAGACGATTGAGATGTGTACACGCTCAATCACGTCGGTGCTGTACTGCACTCCTCGATAGATTCTCTCTTGTCGCGCCTGTCCTATACCATGGACATCATGGTATTCAAACCAATTGATATCCGATTCAAGCAAAGCAGCTTTTACTTCCTCAAACTTTGTCTTTCGGATTATAGCTTCAATCTTTTTCATAAGCTTTTTCTACCTTTAGAATTATCATTACGGGCCTCTGCCGCTTGGCGCGCACTGCAGCAGAAAGTCCCTTTTGGGGAGGCATGCCATTGCCCCTTCGGCAATGACATGCCTTTATTATGAACTAAGTTTTAAAAGTCAATTCTTGAGTCTTAAAACTTACAACTTACAGCTTACATCAGCTGATGAAGAGGAGCTCGCGATATTTCGGGAGAGGCCACATGTCGTTGTCTACCACTTCCTCAAGCTTATCGATGGGGCGACGGATTGCGAAGAGCGACTCGGCGATGTCGTAGTAAGCTTTTGCCTTCTCGTATTCGTTCTCGATCTTGTTGGCTGCCTTGCGTGCATCCACCATTGCTGACACCTTATCCTGGATGTCTTCAACGAGACGGGTTACTTTCTCAAGAAGCTTTATCTCGGTCTTTGCCATCTCCTTATAGTTGTCGGGATAGATATCCTTGATCTGGGTGATGAGGCCGAGGAGCTTGCCCTTATACTCGAGGGCTGCCGGGATGATGTGGTTGATAGCCATTCTTCCGAGTACACGGGCCTCAATCTGCACCTTCTTGGTATAGGTCTCCCACTTCACCTCGCTGCGGGCCTCAAGCTCTGCCTTGGTGTAGACTCCTGTGCGGGTGAACATCTCAACTGATGAGGGAGTGAGGAACTCCTTGATCATCTCAGGTACGCTGACCTCAGTGTCAAGACCGCGGCGCTTTGCCTCCTCTTTCCACTCTTCGGTGTAGCCGTTGCCATCGAAGCAGACAG
>CAZIAX010000003.1:0-34209 GCA_964537745.1 uncultured Sangeribacter sp. | reverse complement strand
CTATGATAATCGTGCTTCCCGATGCAAGTGGCGAAGCTGAGTTTCATCTCGGCAAACACTTGGGTTTCTTTTCTGTGCCCGGATGGGATTATGAAGCATATTTTCATGATGAACTTATTCCTCTGATTGATGGCACTTACCGCACTGTGGCCGACAAGAATCACAGAGCCATCACAGGGGTATCGATGGGTGGCGAAGCGTCGATAGCATACGCCCAGAAGCATCCTGAGTTGTATGCGGTGTCGTGTGCCATAAGCGGGATTGTGGGTCATCCGGAGCAAAGCCAGATGGCTCAGACCGATAAGGATTACGCCGATTCATTGATTGCAAACGACCCAACCAAGTTTGTGAAGAATGCCACTCCCGATATTATAGAGAAACTCAAGACTGTAAAATGGTATACTGATTGCGGCGACAACGACTATTTCTATCAAGGCAATGTAGAATTCTATCTTGCGATGAAATCGCAAGGCATTCCCATCGACTACAGGATGCGAAGTGGCGTCCACAGCTGGTATTACTGGATTACCGGCATCTCCCCTATCCTCCACTTCGTCTCCACCGCCCTCCTCGAAAACCCCACTCCGCAGCCAAAGTAGTGAGCACGCTCCTGCGTGCGTCCCCGCGCGTCCAACGGTGACTTTTTCGAGGACTACACTGCTTTCCCATGTTGGAGGAGCCATTCTGGAGCAATATCTGCCCCATTTGACCAGAATATGGTATTCAAGACCCCAAACTCCTGAAATTTCTCTTTATCATTGAGTTCTTCAAACGCCGGGAATTGAAGAAGTGGTGAAAAATCAACTTCTCTACTTTCGCCATTGCTGAAAGTACAAAGCAACGTATAGTTGCCCAAGTAATCTGCATTTACAACGTGTAGCATACTTTTAGAATCTCATCAGAATTGAGCAATGGATTTTATCATAATCACCTTGTTTTTCCACTCCATTTTTTCCTCTTCAGAGTTTGTGATGACAAGAAGGTTGTCGCAATGTAATTCCTCCGAGGCTTCCACCAGAGCATCCAATTCTCGTTTGCGGGTTTTATCTGAAGTCATATCATAACAAACTTGGATAAGTTGCTCCACTTTAGAACCTTGTCTTGTAACAAAATCAATTTCTTTATCGTTTCGGGTTCGATAGTAAAACAACGTCTTTCCCGGTACATACCCACGTCGAAGCAATCCTACAAACACCTGGTTTTCCAAAAGTCGTCCAAGATTTTCACTCAGATTGAATGCCGTACTTTGAACAAAGCCATTGTCGACTACATACACTTTGCTTGGAGCCTTCTTCATTAGCTTCATCTTGTTGTTGAATCGTGGAAGATAGTAAAACAAATAAGGCTCAGCCAAATAATCACAGAATTTTTTAGTAGTAGTCACGCTAGACAATCCTAAATCTACCGCCAAATCATTTGCGGAAATCGGGTTGCAGAAATTGGAAAGTAAGTATGTGGCAAGATTGTATAAATCAGTAGTATTCCTGACCTTGTGTCTCTTAGCTACATCCTTCAACAGTATCGAATCGAAAAGTGTCGATAGATAGCTTTTTGTGATATTTCGTGCCTGGATAGTTTCTGGATATCCACCATTACGCAAATAATCATCGGCAAGAATGCCAAATTGCACCTTCTGTTCTTCAATCTCAGGATTGATCTTTTTCCATCGCCTTGTTTCTTCCAGACTGAAAGGAAGCATTTCAATCTGCAGATAGCGTCCTGTCAATACAGTAGCCATTTCACTACTCAACATTTTGGCATTACTTCCAGTAATAATCAAATTTTTGCCACGTCGATATAGCTTATTTACCCATAAATCCCATTCTGGTAAGTTCTGTATCTCATCAACCAACAAAAATTCATAGTCAGGATACACCTCGTCAAGCATTTTCATGACTAAATCCTCGTCCCAATTTTCAAGCAATTGGTTATCATCAAAATTCAGATATGCAAAATTTCTTCCTTGTAAAAGCAAGAGTGCGAATACAGATTTTCCGACACGACGCGGCCCTGTGATAAGCTTAATCAATGGGTTTGCAAGCAACTCATCGACGTCATATCTTGTATCTCTATATTGGTATGGGCGAGCCATCAGCTCATCTCGCTCGGCTCTTTGATTAAGAATTATATTTTTCATTTGCGGTAAGTATTAGTCCACAAAGATAATCAATTTTATCCAATAAAATCACTGTACTGGATAAAAAAGCATGTTTTTTATCCAGCACAGCGCAAAAATTGGATAAAATCAGCAAAATATCCATATATTTCTAGAGCGTCGAGTATACGCTTCCCATTATGTCTTACAGTCCCTCCCGCGTTGCCCGTGACCGGGCCCCTGCGTTTCGGTCTGCAATCGCAAAATTACAAAAATATTCCTTACATGTCAATACTATTTTCGTTAAAATCGCAATACCCAGCCAAAAATCCTCCAAAAGACCTTATTTTCTCTTGGAGGATTCTTTTAAGTAATCTAATTTTTGTCGTTAAAATTTTATTTCCGCCAAATTAATCTTCTATGGAAAGATCCGGCGTGAGCCGAAGAGCAGATGGTGCCATTCTCTTCAATTTTACATCGATTTTATATCGGTTTTGTATCGGTTTTATATCGGTTTATTGACTATATAATCATATTTTGGGGTTCAATGTCAGATTTTGGGATTCATGTAATTCAGAACTATCATTCAAAATAAATTTATAAGTTAATGTATTTGTTATTAATATTGAAGAACATTAATTTAATTTACAACAATTTATCTATCTATAATCGGCATTACAAATTCGTCACCAAGTTGGTGACGAATTTCTTCAATGGCTCGTTGAGGAAATTCGTCAACGACTTGTTGACGAATTATATCAATAACCCTAATATTAGAGTGCACTCAGTTTGGGATTCCAGACATAAGAGGCAAAAGCCATCACGAATCGCCTCTCCGAGGCTGCTGCGTCTTTACCTTTACCCCAGGCTAAAGCCTGGGGTTTCAACACAATAACAGCTCTCCGAGCTAGGTAGGTGCGTTGAGCAATATCACTTGCAACTGAACACCCAAATAAAAAACACATTTCCCCTAAGACCAGATTCCTGCTTTTTCTTTCGGAGAGGAAGCGCCGAAGCATGAAGGTCAGGAAATAGGGGAAAGTGTAGAACTGGCCGTTAAAAACTATGTTGCTAATTTTCAATAATTTCAAGTTCAAATTTCACATAATCCGGACTTTTTAGCCTCATTTTTCACATAATTCCGACTTTATCAACCTCAATTTTCACATAATCCGGACTTTTTCTGCCCTATTTTTCACAAAATTCCGAGTTCTTAGTCAGTATATGGTCATTTATAACCATTGCGAGTATGCGAAATAGTTCGTAACTTTGCAGACAAAACAACGATACAAACCGGTATGAACTTCAAATCAACATATATCGCAATAGCAATTGCCGCAATCTCCATGGCGTCCTGCTCTGGCAACCATCAGCCTCAAGCAGAAGACTCCGCAACCGCCACTCAAAACTCAACAATCGAAAAAGACACCACTATGTTCCGCCAATTTACCAAAGACAATCTCTTCTGGACCCGTGCTCCAAAGAAATACTCCATCACAGACTCTCTCATCACAATCCAGACTGATCCCAAAACCGACCTTTGGCAACGCACTTACTACGGCTTTCAGAACGACAACGCTCCCGTGCTGCAGATGAAGACCTCCCGCAAGTATTTCTCATTTACCGTCAAGACATCTTTCGACAGTTCAGTCCTGTTTGACCAATGCGGCATCGCCATCTACCTCGACAGCGAGAACTGGGCAAAGGCATCCATCGAATACGAAAATGAGCAGATTTCTCGGCTCGGGAGCGTAGTGACCAACAACGGATACTCCGACTGGGCCACAAGCGACATTCCCTCCTCAATCCACGAGATGTGGTATCGACTCAGCCGCCGCGAAAGCGACTTCTACATCGAGACCAGCACCGACGGAGTGAATTTCCAGCAGATGAGAGCCTTCCATCTCTTCCATGGCGATGGAGAAATATCCTTCGGCATCTACGCAGCAAGCCCCAGCGACCATTCCTTCACCGCCAAATTCACCGACATGAAAGTCGGCGAATGCCAATGGCCAGCTTGGACTGCCGATTAATCCGGCATACCGACAACTATCTTGCCTATCTGTCCACGCCGCTCAGCCATCAGATGGGCATCTGATATCTTATCGAAAGGAAAGCGTTCGGCTATCACAGGCCGGACGTTTCCTTTTTCTATAAGCGCCATCATACCATCTATCTGACGCTGAGTAGGATAATTACTATAGAAACCTGTCAGATATACACCCGTAGGCACCTCCTTTATCGGGTCGAAACTTTTAAGGCCGTATACCCCACCTAACAGTCCGGTATGGCACACAATCCCATGATAGGCTGCCAGCCGCAAAGACTCCCTTAGCGTAGAGGCTCCAATCAGCTCGAGCACTTTGGTGGCTCCTGCTGGATACTTCTCAAGAAACCTTCGACGGAACTCATCTCCTTCCAAAATCACATCATCCGCACCATATCCGCGCAGCAGCTCGCCCTTCCGCTCACTGCGGGTTGTGGCCACTACCTTTGCTCCAATGGCTTTTGCAAGTTGCAGGGCAGCAATTCCGACAGTCGATGACCCCCCACGGATGAGCAGAGTGTCCTGGCCAGTAAGTTGCAGCGACATCTCGAGCGAGCCATATGCTGTATAGAATGTCTCAGGAATAGCAGCCAATTCCTCCCACTCCAAATTACTATCCACTGCAAACACGTGGCTTGCAGGCAATAAAGCATATTCGGCATAGCTGCCGTTAAAGCTACGCCCCATGCCTCCCATGAGAGCTATCACACGTTGCCCCTTCTTCAATCCACTGTCGGAAGGGTCTGCAACCTCCCCGACGCATTCAATGCCAGGAACAATAGGTTTATTGATATACGACTGCGCCACTTCAAACTGGCGAAGCAGCACCTCTGAATGGTTGATTCCGAATGCCTTTACCTTGAGCAACACCCATCCCGGACGCACTTCGGGCACCGGCAGATCAGTGATTCTCATTTCCTCTGCCTTACATGGCTCAGTAAGCACAACAGCTTTCATATTTCTTTCCAACATTGAGGATCTGGTGAATAAAACGAACGATGATAACCATAAGCCACGGCGGGACAACCTCGGCAAAAACGAAGCAACTCGCACTTCGAGCATTTCTCAAATTTCTCATATTGCCGATACTGCTCCATCTCCTCGCCTTCCCATAGCTCATGGATGGGCTTATGAAACATATTGCCGACGACACTCTCAAAGCGACGGCACGCCATCACGTTGCCATTGGGCTGAATGGTGAAATGGCAATCCCCACAGTGGCAACCGTCATAAATAGCATCCGGATCGCTATCTTCCGGAATCTTGAAGAGTCCCTTTTCATAGAGGAAAAGGGTCCAAAGATGATCTTTGAGATTGAATATAGTGCCAGAGTCTTTATACTGCTCAAATTTTTTCCAGATGCGTTCAAGGAATTCCTTATATTCCAAAGGGGATATGTGGGTCGACTTTTCTTCTGAAGTGGGGCAATATCTTCCAAAGGCGAATACATCCACTCCTTTCTCAACGACCGTGTCGACGACATCAGGAATCTCATCTATATTGGTGCCAGAGACGGTGGTCATCACTGCGACACGAATCCCGTTTCTTTTCAAGACATCAATCTTTTCGACAGTGGTGTCGAATGAGCCAGGTTTGCGGATTGCGTCATGCGTATCTCTCATGCCGTCGATCGACAGCTGATATTTCTGGCACCCCATTGCCTTAAGTCGCTGACATACTTCATCCGTAATATGGAAAGGATTGCCAAGGATAGTGAAAGGAATATCCCGCTCTTTCAGCATGGCAAGGATTTCCCAGAAATTGCGATGCAATATGGGATCGCCACCAGTGATATAAAAATATGGCAGACGCTCCATGCGCCGGCACATTTCCACACATTGGTCTATGACGTTGGCTGCCCTGTCGAGAGGCATTTCTATAATATGGGGATGCCCCTCGGAAAAGATATAACAGTGCTCACACCGTTGGTCGCAACTATCGGTGATGTGCCATTGAAATGCAAAATATTCCATAAGATGTTGTCGGTTTGTTAGAATAAGCTTCCGATGCAAACACATGGGTATTACATCGGAAGCAAAGCTGTAGGTCGGAGAGATTACTTCTCGCCAGCGCCGCAAGCCGATCCGCATGCTGCGGGTTTTTCCTCGGGTTTAGCATCGCCTGCTCCGCAAGCCGAGCCGCAAGCTCCTGAAGGAGTAGCGTTTTCAGCTTCTGCACAGAGGTAAGCCTGTGCGGTGTGCTTTACAGCACAATTTGAAATACGTGTCATAGTCGTACTTATTTTTAGGGTTGAACACTGTTTATCATCGCAAAATTAATAATTTATTCTCGATTAATCAAGAGGTTACAATTCATACACCAAGTAACATATTTATCGCAATTATGATAATCAGCGAGTTGTAATAGATTGTAAAATAACTTTTTTCAAAAACTTGCATATGTTGGATATTTAGCTTAATTTTGTGCATAAAAACCCTTCTGCAGATGAGAAAGAAACAGCAACTGAACTCCATTATAGAGATTTGTCCGGTAAGAAATGTCATAGCCCGTTTCGGCAATAAATGGGGACTTCTGGTGATTCTCGTGATAGGCGAAAACGAACCGGTGCGCTACAACGACTTGCGGCGGCTTATTCCCGACATCTCTTCCAGAGTGCTTTCCAGCACACTGCGGGTTCTCGAGGCAGATGGGTTGATAGTGCGCACCTACTATCAAGAAGTGCCGCCACGTGTGGAATATTCACTTTCAGCCACAGGCAAGTCACTCATCCCGATCATCATGCAACTCACCGAATGGGCTCAAAAAAACATGAAAACCATAATCGAACACCGAAAAAACATCGACGTAATCTGAGAATAGATTTTGCATGAATTGCGTTATAACAATATGGAATGGTTGCAAAATCTGATTCAAGAGCAGAGCGCGGTGCAGGCTATAGTGGTGCTTTCCCTTGTCTGCGCTCTCGGACTTGCACTCGGCAAACTGAAGATAGCCAACGTCTCACTCGGGGTTACCTTCGTCTTCTTCGTAGGCATACTTGCCGGGCATTTCGGTTTCTCCATCGACACCCAGATATTGAAATATGCTGAGAATTTCGGACTTGTGCTTTTTGTCTACGCACTCGGCATGCAGGTAGGTCCCGGCTTCTTCAGCTCTGTCGCACACGGAGGCATACGTCTCAACCTCATAGGCCTTGGGCTGGCAGTAGCCACACTCCTTTGTGCCATAGCCTTGACTTTCCTTACTCCCGTAAGTCTCCCGGATATGATGGGTCTCTTCTGCGGAGCCACCACCAACACCCCGGCCTTGGGAGCCGTGCAGCAGACTCTTGCCCAGTTGGGAATTCCTGCAAGCACTCCGGCTCTCGGATGCGCCGTCACCTATCCGTTTGGCGTAGTAGGGGTCATCTTAGGCATCATATTCATGCGCAAGGTATTCATAACGCCTGATGAGGTTTCCGAGCACTCGATGCAAAACCTCCCCCGACCCAAAATAACTGAATTCCAAGTGACCAATCCAGGCATCAATGGCAAGACAGTGGCCGACATAGCCCATTTCTCCAACTGCCACTTCGTGATATCGCGTCTCTGGCGCGACGGTGATGTCTCAATTCCAACTTCATCCACTGAACTCAAGATAGGTGACCACCTGCTTGTCACCAGTGCGCCGGATGATGTAGAAGGCCTGCATATAGTATTCGGAGAGCAAGACAAGACCGACTGGAACGCAAAGGATATAGATTGGAATGCTGTAGACCGTCAACTCGTGTCAAAACCATTCATAGTCACTCGCCGCCAGATCAACGGCAAGACTCTCGGCTCACTGCGCCTTAGAAACCTATATGGAGTCAACATCAGCCGTGTCTACCGCAGTGGAGTACCTCTCTTGGCAACCCCCGACCTTCGCCTTCAACTTGGCGACAAAATCATCGTAGTAGGCGAAGGCAAGGCTCTCGATAAAATCGAACCCCTCATTGGCAATGCCGTCAATGTGCTCGATGAGCCAAATCTCTTTGCAGTCTTCATAGGCATAGTGCTGGGCATAGCCTTAGGAATGATACCATTTCATTTCCCCGGAATAAGCCTCCCCATGCGCCTTGGCCTTGCTGGAGGCCCAATCATAATGGGCATACTCGTCGGAAAGTTCGGGCCTCAGTTGCATCTGGTCACTTACACCACTGTAAGTGCCAATCTGATGCTGAGAGCCATCGGACTGTCGCTCTATCTTGCATGTTTAGGACTGGAATCCGGAGCTCACTTCTTCGAGACAGTGTTCCGTTCGGAAGGATTGCTTTGGATTGGATTAGGGGCAATCCTGACAGTAGTGCCGACAGTGCTGATAGGATTGATGAGCGTGAAAGGTTTCAAAATAGACTTTGGCACTACGGCCGGCATGCTGTGCGGCTCAATGGCCAATCCTATGGCATTGGATTATGCCAACAGCACCCTACCAGGCGACCGCGCCTCAGTAGCCTATGCCACTGTATATCCACTCTGCATGTTCAGCAGAGTTATCCTCGTGCAAATTGCAATTCTTTGCCTCACATAAACCAATAAACTTATAAACCCATAAACCAATACCCCCACAATGACACCCACTAAAAAACCTAATCAGGCAGGAGCAAGACTGGTGGCCTTTATCGCAGTCTTCTGCTTATTGGCTTCTCTGGCAGTAATCCGCAATGGGTCGCTTTTCGGTCGTGAAGCTTCCAGCTTTTTTTCTTCTGGAGATGCTTCTGCAACAGAGGCTCAGGATGAAGTAGCCACCATTAGCCAGGAAGGTAGTGAAGAAGTCATCAACACTACCGAGATTGGCAAAGACATCTCAGGATATGCCGGACCTGTACCATTGGAAATTTATGTATCAAATGGCATAATCGACTCCATCGTAGCGCTCCCAAACTCTGAAAGCCCAAAGTTTTTCGGCAGATTGGAAGAGGGAGGACTGACACGCGCATGGAATGGCAAGACACTTCAAGAAGCAGAGACAATGGAGGTGGATGGCGTCTCAGGAGCCACATATTCTTCCAATGCCTTCATAGGGAATGTACGGGCGGGGGCAGCTTATGCTGTCGGCGAGAAAGCCAAGACGTCCGCACCTGTATCTGCAGCAACCATTGCAGCGCTTATAGTAGTCTTATTGGGTGCAGTGGTTCCGCTCTTCGTCAAGAAGCCAGCCTACCGTCTGGTGCAGGAACTGCTCAACGTGGCAGTGCTCGGTTTCTGGGCCGGTACATTCATCGACTATGCGATGATGCTCAATTTCTTCTCCGGAGCCCCACGCATGACACTTAGTTTTGTGGTCACACTCATCCTTCTCATCGTCGGCCTCGTATATCCCCTCTTCAACAAACCCAATTTCTACTGCACATGGATCTGCCCATTCGGCTCCCTGCAGGAACTTGCCGGAAAAGCATGCAAAAAGAAATGGAAGATGTCGCCGAAACTCATCAAAGGTCTTGACAATTTCCGTCAACTCCTTTGGGTGGTTCTACTGGCATTTCTCTACATTGGCTGGGCCACAAGTTGGATTGACTATGAAGTCTTCACAGCCTTCATCGTGGAGTCAGCATCATGGATAATAATTGCCGTTGGCTGCCTCTTTGTCATCCTTTCGCTCTTCATCACGCGACCATTCTGCCGCTTTGTCTGCCCTACAGGCTCCCTTCTAAAGCAAGCATAATTCCCCAACTTGTCATTTTGTCATTTTGACATTTTGACAACTCATCAACTTGACAACTCAAAAACACCACAAAATATGAAACCCCAAAACTGGATTATACTCCTATTGGCAATCGCCCTCGTAGCCGTATCCGTACGGCTAGCTGCCGTCTATTCATCATCATCCGATTCTGAATCAACAGATGCTCCCGACGCGGCAGTCGAATGCATCATGACCCGCGCAAGTGTGCGCAGCTACACCGACCGCCAGGTCGACGACTCCACCATCAACAAAATTCTTCGCGCGGGTATGGCAGCCCCTACAGCTGCCAATCAGCAACCATGGCAATTCGTGGTGGTGACGGATCAGAACCTGAAAGACTCCATCACTTCCGCATTTGAATACACCAAGATGGTAGAGCACTGCAGTTTCGCCGTAGTGGTCTGCGGAGACATGGACAATCTCTTTCAGGGTGATATCCCTGATGGAGGCTTTTGGGTAGAAGATTGCTCGGCAGCTTCCGAGAATATGCTTTTGGCAGCGCACGCACTAGGTGTAGGCGGCGTATGGTGTGGCATATATCCTCTCAAGGACCGCGAGAGCCGTCTGCGACAGATTCTTAACCTTCCTGCAACCCTTACCCCTCTTAATGTCATGGCATTCGGCTACCCCTCTGCTCCAGTTGCTCCAAAAGACAAATGGGCACCCGCCAAAATCCATTACAACGCCTTCTGACACCCCATCTTCGTAATACCGTACAGTTAAGTTTTGAGACTAATAGCCAAAAATTTGGCTATTAGTCTCAAAACTTCTATAAAACATTTAAAAAAAATTAAATTTTTAGTTAGGGTCATAAAAAATTAGTAATTTTGCAATATAAATTTAATGCCAAATCTATTCGGCATAGGCTTGATTTGGCAATTTTCTATTTTCAAGCTCACTCTTAGTTCTGTCTCGAAGCAGCAAAGAGGAAAGAAATACAAAAGTAATGACCCTACTCAAGATATCACGACGCATATTACCATTGGCCATGGCAGCCGGACTCATTGCAGCCACATCCTGCGGCTCAAAAAAGCAGAACCCGCTGGCGGCCAATGAGGATTCACTGGCGCTCGACAGTGTCGCCCAGATTGAGGAAACAGAAAGCGTAAAGCGTCTTCCCGACACCATCTTCCCATCAGCTGCAAAGTTAAGCTTCGTCATCGATGTCAAGGACACCACATCCAATGGCGTTATCGACAATCTTGCCAATCTCTACGGAAAGACATCTTCCATCCTGACATTCCGAAGAGGACCTTTGCGTCAGGGAGATTTCAAAGCAACTGTCGACAGTGTCCCAACCCAGATGAATATAGACTGGACCATTGAGACAGAACTTGAGAAAAAAGACACCGTCTATGGTCCTTGGGGCGGAGGCACAGGCTGGACAGGCCAGCCACTCTATGTAGAATGGCCCGACAGTGTGGCAGCAAAGATGAAGCGCAATGACGCTGTCACTTCTGACTTCGCTGGCAATGAAGTGATTTTCGGTTCGCTCTGCGGCAAACTCTATTTCCTCAATCCTCAGACCGGAAAATTAACCCGCCAGCCCATAGATGTCGGAAATCCCATCAAAGGCACTGCGTCGGTTGACCCCACTTTCAATGGTAACATTTATGTGGGCCAGGGAGTGCCGGCCTCGCGTCCATTCGGAAGCCTAACCATCAGTCTTCTCGACAACAAGACCATCAACTTCAATCCAGAAGACCCCAAAGCATGGCGCCGCTGGGGCGCTTACGACTCGTCACCTATCCGAGTGGGGCAATACCTATTCCGCCCTGCTGAAAACGGAAGCCTCTACAAATACGCCATCGGAACTGACGGAATCCCAAAGCTTCAGGCTACGCTCCGCTACAAAGCAAACGGCGCTGCCCCGGGCATCGAATCGTCGATGGCTGTCTACTCCAACTATGGTATACTCACCGACAACCACGGCAACGTGCTTGCCGTCAATCTTGACAACCTCAAGCCCGTATGGCATTACTCACTCGACGACGACACCGACGCATCTCCGATGCTGGCTGTGGAAGATGGCGTGCCATACGCCTACGTGGGATGCGAGATCGACCGCTTAGACCGAGGATTTGCAAAATTTGCAAAGCTAAACGTACTTACTGGCGAAAAGGTATGGGAAATCACACCCGACGGCCGAAGATTCAACATCGGCAACAAGCATTTCGACGGTGGCTACTACGCATCTCCACTGCTTGGAGAGGGTGACTGCACCGACATGATATTCACCAATCGCGTGAAGAACACCAACGGACAAAACGGTGTCTTCATGGCCATCAACCGAGCCGATGGAAAAGTGCTCTACGAGACACCTCTGCAGCACTACTCATGGTCGTCGCCTGCCGGGCTGCTAACGAAAGACGGGCACATGCTCGTAGTGACAGCCGACGGCTCAGGCAACCTCTACCTGATAGAAGGCAAGACAGGCAAAATACTGATTAAAAAGAGTGTGGGCTATAATTTCGAGTCTTCACCTATCATCATCAACAATACAATCTATATCGGTTCGCGCACCAACGGACTAAACAAAATCACACTTTTATGACACGTAAGCTCTTTTTCATCCTCTCTCTATTGCTGACCCTCACAGTCCAGGGGCTAAATGCCCGCACCATCGAGCGAAACCTCAACAAGGTGGAGGGTGGCTACAACTTCCTATTCTCTGCCCCGGAAAAATCAGACACGCTCAAACCCCTCGTAGTGTTCCTTCACGGAGCAAGCTGCTGCGGCAAGAATCTGGATGCTGCAAAACGCTACGGCACAATGAACGCCATAGAAAGAGGTCGCGAGATCGACGCTTACGTATTGGCCCCTCAAAATCCCGGAGGTTCCTGGAAGCCGGAGCGAGTAAAGAAACTCGTAGACTGGGCCAAGGAGCATTATAAGATCGACCCGGCCCGTGTATACGTCGTAGGCATGAGCCTTGGCGGATATGGCACTCTCGACTATGCCGCCACTTATCCTGATGAGGTGGCCGCTGCCGTCGGTATCTGTGGCGGTGCTTCTGTAAAAGACCTCTCAGGCCTCAGCGAACTACCACTCTGGATCATCCACGGCACAGCCGACCGAGCTGTCCCCATCAGCCAAAGCGACCGCGTGGCTAAAGCCATCGAGGGTGTTGACTCCGAAACTCCGCGTCTCATCTACGACCGCATACCGGGCATGAACCATTCCCGCCCGGCACGCATATTCTACCTCCCCGAACTCTATGACTGGCTTTTCTCCCATAGCCTCGACGAGGAGGGACGACCTCTCCACGAGAGCGTGAGAATGAGTGAAGACCTCATGAAGAATGCCTATAGAGGCACCTACAGAAAGAAATAAACCAACTTCCTTTCCTACTCATAAGACATATGAACTCCGACCCGAATCCTCAATGGGGGATTCGGGTCGGAGTATAATTTTTGCTTTTTCGATATTCTTTACTTGATGTCGGAATAGGGAGCGTCGGAATTAAGGGCTGTATCGCCCATCTTCACCTCTACCTGACGGGCTACGTTATGCTTCAGCTTGCCAAGATTGTCGGCGTCAAGCACAGGATATACCTCATCGCTCTTGTCGAGAGGCTCCACCTGAGGCTCAGCCACATACTTGACCTCGGCTGCCGGGAATTTCTCCTTTACGTAGTCATAGACCGCATCTTTGATTTTCTTGAACTCATCACTGCGCTTGAATTCTTCCAGACTTCCGTCGAAAGGAACGCTGTATTTGTCGGAAGCGCCAAAACTAACGACATATGCTTTTTCTTCTTTCATAGTATTTTTAAGTTTTTGATAAAATAATGTTTTCAATCTTAAAACACCCACCACGTGCGATGGGTTCACGCTCTAAGTGCTTTATCCGGGGTATTGAATGCAAAAGGAGGGTGCCAAGATCCGGCACCCTCCTGCTGTTTGAATCGGTCGTCTGGAGCGACTTACTTAACTATGATTTTCTTCGTCTGATTGCCTTGACATATGATGTAGGTGCCTCGCTGGAGGCCATCCACTGTGTCGGCAACAAGCAAGCCGTTGAGGTCAAACACCTTGACATCACTGTCGGGATCTAAGCCGAGAAGCTCTACAGCTGTAGCGCGGTCTACGGTCACTGCACACTCCGCAGTCTTGTCGCCGGCCTGAGCTGTAATCACAACGTTGCCCCATGCGATGGCGGTCACAAGACCATTCTCATCCACAGTGGCCACACTCTCGTCGCTGGAAGTCCAGGTTACGGTGGCGTCGGTAGCATCATCAGGTGTCACTGTCGCCACAAGCTGCAATGTCTCCCCTTCGTTCACTTTCGCTTCCGTCTTGTCGAGTGTAATCTCCACAACCTCGATATAAGCCGGCTCTACAGTCACTTTGCAGGTGGCAGTCTTGCCGTTGGAAGATGTGCCAGTGATAGTGGCGGTGCCGGCTTTGACAGCTGTCACCTCGCCGGTAGCCGATACTGTGGCGACTGATTCATCGCTCGAAGTCCAAATGACAGTCTTGTCGGTGGCATCCTCTGGCGCTACAGTCGCAATCAGGGTGGCAGTGTCTCCTTCAGTCAGGTTCAGTTCAGTCTCACTGAGTGTGATGCTCTCAATTGGTGTTGGGACTACCGTCACTCTACAGATGGCAGAGACATTACCGCAAGTGGCGGTGATTTCTGCCACGCCGAGAGCAAGCGCTGTTACCTTTCCGTTGACATCGACAATCGCGATATTCTCGTCGCTTGAGATCCAAACGACGGTCTTGTCGGTGGTGTTTTCAGGAGCGACGGTAGCTGTCAGACTGATTGTCTCTCCGACCTTCAATTCAGCAGCAGTAGCACTCAGTGTAATGGCTGTAGCGTCAATTATCTTGGCTTTCACTGTCACGATGCAAGAGGCAGTCTTGCCGTTGGCGGAAGCTGCGGTGATAGTGGCGGACCCGGCTTTAAGAGCAGTCACCTCGCCGGCAGCCGATACTGTGGCGACTGACTCATCGCTCGATGTCCAAGCGACAGTCTTGTCGGTGGCATTTTCCGGAGTGATGGTTGCCGTCAGCGTAATGGTCTCGCCTTCTGTAAGGGAAACCTCTGTCTTATCGAGAGTGACTTCGTCTACTTCTACAATCGGGTCTGTGATTGTGATCTCGCAGGTAGCGGTCTTCTGGTTGGAGGATACGGTGATTGTCACCTTGCCTGCCTTGAGCGCTTTCACCAGGCCCTTGGTGCTTACAGTAGCGATGGTCTTGTCGCTTGATGTCCATGTAAGGTCTTTTGAAGTGGCGTCTTCGGGTTCTATCTTAGCCTCAAGCTGTAGAGTTTCTCCAGTCAGCATATCGGCGGTAGTCTTATTGAGAGTTACGCCTGTCACGGGAATTACTGGATCTGTGACCTTAACCATAACAGTTACGGAGAACCCAGCAATAGAAGCGGTGACTTTAGCCTCGCCAGCCTTAAGGCCATTCATGAGTCCCTCGTCGTCAAGGAAGCTGACCACTGTCTCGTCGCTTGTAGTCCAAGCGACTGTCTTATCTGTAGCATCCTCCGGGCCCACAACAGCCGTGAGGTTGTACTCATGTCCGGTATTGAACTCGACTACAGCACCATCGCTGAGAGGCTTCTCATCCTCATCGAGAACGACGAGGCTTGTGACGGGAACAGTCACGATAACCTTGCAAGTAGCTGTCTTATCGGCTACCTTCGCTGTGATGACAGCGGAGCCGCCATTGAGGGCAGTCACACGGCCGGCAGCATCGACTGCAGCAATCGTCTCGTCGCTTGAGCTCCAGACTACGGTCTTGTCGGTAGCATCTTCAGGATGAACGGTGCATTCGATTGCAAACTCAGTTCCCTTTTCTATTACAATCTCGCTCTCGCTGAGCTCGATGCTCTCGACAGCGACAGGCTTGGCAGTCACGGTGATCACGCAGTTTGCGCTAACGCTGCCGGCTGTTGCGGTCACGGTCGCTTTGCCGGGAGCGACAGCTGTCACATTCCCTTCCTCGTCTACCATGGCGACACTCTCGTCGCTGGATGTCCAAGCGACACTCTTGTCGGTGGCGTCATCGGGAGTGACTGTAGCAGTGAGTTTCACGCTCTCACCCTCCATCAAAGCCTCAATTTCGGTAATGTCGAGAGTGACTGCAGTCACATCAATGTCGGTGATGGTAATCTCACAGGTAGCCTTGATCTTGTTGGCAGTAGCAGTAATGGTCACCTTGCCGGCCTTCAAGGCTGTCACGAGACCCTTGCTGACTGTAGCTATCTCCTTGTCGCTCGACGACCAGGTGACAGTCTTGGAAGCGGCCTCTTCCGGAGTGACGGTAGCGTTCAACTGGAGAGTCTTTCCGGTCTTCATCTCGGCCTTGGTCTGGTCGAGAGTCACACCTGTCACGACAATCTCTGCATCTTTCACGACCACCTTGGCAGTAAACGAGAACCCAGCGATTGACGCTGTTATTGTAGCCTCACCTGCCTTATGGGTGTCGATCAATCCGTTGGAGTCTACTGTAGCCACCGCCTCGTCGCTTGAAGTCCATGTCACTTTATTATCGGTGGCATTGGCAGGCTTCACGACTGCTGTGAGGTCATAGCTGTCACCGGTGTTGACATTGATTACCACACCGCTCTCGAGCGGCTTTAGATCTTCGTCTTGCACCTCGAGACCTTCAACGGGAACATTCACTGTAACTGTGCATGTTGCCTTAATGTTGGTGTCGTCGGTAGAAGTGACGGTAATGACAGCGGAGCCGCCATCGACTGCAGTCACCAGGCCGGTCTCATCCACTGTTGCGACCTTAGTATTGGATGACTTCCAAGCTACGGTAGTCGCGATAGCATCAGCAGGAGAGACAGTCGCAGTAAGCTGGAAGACGTCCCCTTTATTGACTGTTGCCTCTGTCTTGTCGAGAGTAACGCCGGATACAGCGTTTTTGACAGTCACCTTGCAAGCAGCGCTCTTGTCGCCGGCAGTGGCCGTGATGACTGCCTCTCCGACTGCGACTGCAGTCACCTTGCCATTCTCTACAGTGGCAACATTCGGGTCGCTGGAAGACCATGTGACGGTGCTCACGATGGCACCGGCGGGATTGATGGTGGCTTTCAGGCTGACAGCGGCTCCCACCTTCAAGGTAGTCTCCGTCTTGTCGATCGACACGCTTTCCACAGCCTTTTTGACAGTGACATTACAAGTGGCCTTGAAGTTGGCGTCGGCAGCGGAAGTGGCCGTGATGACAGCCGTGCCGGCAGTGACGGCCGTCACATTGCCGGAAGCATCCACTTTAGCCACCGCAGTGTTGCTTGAAGTCCATGTCACTTTCTTATTGGGGAGAGAAGCGGGAGTGAGCGTAGCTGTAAGGGTGGCTGTATCGCCCACCTTGAGCACACAGGAGGTTTCGCTGAGGGTGATTCCTGTGACGGCCACCCCAATTTGGGTGGATGTGGAAGTAAATTCCACATCCTGATCCTCGCTATTGATGAAATAGACCTCAGAGAGTTCCACCAGGCCGCCAGCGAAGTCATCTGCTACAGAGACTTGCAGTTCAGCAAGGTCGCCGGAGTTTCCTGTAAAAGGATTGTTATTGGTGGAAAAAGCACCAATGATGAGATTGCCGTTTGGCAGGATATTGCTGTTGACCTGAAACTTTCCGTCTGCAGCACGGTCGGTAAGGGTGACGGCAAGCTTCTTGCCGTCGGCTGCTTTCACGGCCTCGAGTCCTGCCGGGAGCTTGATCTCGGCCTGAAAGCCATAGAACTCCTGGGTGTTGTCAAGGCTGAACCTGAGAGCACCGGTCTTGCCGGGCTCCAGGTTTACAGTATTGACTTTGAAGCTATCGGCCAGTGCCGCGAAAGGAGCGACAACCGACAGCAGTAGAAGGATAGTTATAAAAAATTTCTGTCTCATATCACAATACTACTTTAAGGGTTTTGTCACCGACCTTCACGACGTAGACGCCTGCTGCGAGATCGATTGTCTCCACGTTGTCTTTTGCCACGAGTGTCTTGACTGCGTTTCCGTCGAGCGTGTAGATCCATACATTGCTGCCGGCTGCATTCGAGATGACAACGCCACCTGCCTCTTTCGAGATCACGATGTCACCGCCGGCTACACCAGCCACGCCGGACACCTCTCCTGATCTTGATGCAAGCTCGTATTCATTGGCGTGCGCATCGGAAGCATAGATGTTGGATATCACGATATCATCGGCATCCAAGAGGTTGGAATCTGCCACTATCTCAAGTATCGGAGCCTGGCAGTCGGCAAAGGCAGCATTACCGAGGTTGAAGAGAGCCACGCGGATGTGGTTGTCAGCAAACTTCTTTGTCAGGAGAGTGTGGCTGTCGGCCACTCTGCCCCCTGCCTTCACCTCTACGCTCATTCCTTCGGGAAGGATGATATCGGCCTGAAGAGCCACATACTCCATGGAGTTGTCAAGGCTTACAGGCACAGTGACATTGCTAAGTGATGCATCAGATACTCTGCCGATCACGAGAGCATCTGCCTGCTCATTCTCAGCAGCAATGATGCGGGTCTGAGTAGATGCGGAAGACTCCTGGTCAAGGGCCAATTTGACAGTGGCAGTAGCGTCAGCGAAGCTGATGCGGTCGTCGCCATTGGCATTGGCACCCTTCTCATAGAACTCCTTCCATTCAGCTTCTGTCCAATCTTCAGGCACTGTATAGTCTTGCACTACATAGTTGGAGATGTGGACAGCATCGGTCACAGTAATCTTGCCATCCCAGTTAGCGTCGCCCAGCGTCGTGTGGCACTTGACAGCACACTCAGCAGAGAAATCACCGCAGGAAGCTGTGATAGTTACCTTTCCTACCTTAAGAGCAGTCACGTTGCCGTTCTCATCCACGCAAGCAACCTTGACATTGCTTGAGCTCCAGACTACGTCGGAGTCAGTAGCATTGGCAGGAGCCACAGTAGCCTTGAGGGTCATGGTCTCGCCTACGGTCATCTCGGCCTCTGTCTTGTCAAGCGTAAAGCCAGTCACAGCTACATAAGGAGCCTTGTAGAGATACATGCCGGTGACAAACGTACCCGTACCCCAACCGTTTACCTGAATACTGTTCAGATGAGCGAACTCATAATCTTTCACAATCTTCTTGACATCGATTACATATCTATTGTCTTCGATGGTCTGATACTCCTCGGTGGCAGCTGAATCGGAGCTATCGTATGGGTTGATCTCGATTGTAGTCGAATTCAAGCAGAAACGAGGTAAGTCTCCGCTGCCGGCCGTAGTGAGAATGAGCTGGTCATAGTCAGTGAGGTCAGCCCACTTCAAATTGTCATTGGAAGCACCGTAGAGCATACGTGAGGTGTTGAATATCTCGTAAGCGCAGTCGGTAGGTTCGCCCTCACCAGGCTCTGCCACAGAAGCATATTTCTTAAACATTTCTGCAGTCAGATAGGAGTATCCCTCGGCTAAGGTCAGTCCTTCAATCGCCTTACTGATATTATCACTTGCTTCTGTCAGCGAGTCCTCAGTAGCGTCTTCTGCCGTAAGGGCAGCTTCAGCGTCGGCAATAGCCTTGGTCAGTGTCGCAAAACTATCCTCTGTCTTAGCGAAAGAGTCATAGTATTTCGCGCTCTCAATTGTTGCAGTGAGTGCCTTCTTAGGCTGTGCAAGAGGATCAGCATCTTCAGTGACAATCTGGAATGTGAAGTCCTTTACTATGGTCTTGACGAGCATGCCTTCCTTGAGAGTAAGGCTTTCGCCATTGGCCGTCACTGATGTCAGCTTGAAGCTTTCTGCAGGAGCGATTGAAAGCTTAGATCTATCGGCAACCTTCTTTTCGTTGGCGCCTGCCTTAAGGTCATTGATCTTCTCTCCATTGACTTCAATCACAACATGAGTTGGGTCGTCGATGTCGAATGTAAGGGTAAACTCCTTGTTTGAAACCGGATCCTTATAGAGATACATACCGGTTACGTAACCGTCAAACTTGATTGCATGCAAACGGGCGAAACCATAGTCATCAATTAGCTTACAGAGATCTACAGTGTAAACATCTCCATCTGATTCGAGATACCTATTAGAAGACCAATCGTCATAGCCAGCATGCATATCCACCATAAGAGATTCCTCCATAGTAGCTTTCTGCTGGCCTCCATCTGCAAGTCGGTTCATACAGAAACGCGGCGTGCCGGAGTTAGCCTTGAGTATGAGTTTGTCATAACCAGTCAAGTCAGCCCAATTCAGATGGTTTACGTTGATGCAATCTCCATAGGGCTTTCCTGTTTCCGTCTGGAGATTATAGTCACAGCTTGTCGCTTCACCCTCACCAGGCTCTTCCACTGACTTGTATTTCTTAAACATTTCTTTGGTCAGCTCGGAGTAACCATCCTGAAGTGCAAGACCATCAATGGCTGCATTGATTTTTGCAGTCGCTTCCTCTACCGACTCTACGGTAGGTCTGACTTCTGCAAGCTTAGCCTTTCCATCTGCGATGGCTGTCTGGAGTGCGTTCCAGCTTTCTTCCGTCTTTAGGAAGTCGTCACAAAGCTCAGCCTTGTTTATAGCTTCGGTTAAGGCCTCCAATGGAATCTCCAAGTCATCGTTGGATGTGTAGAGATACATTCCTGTGATCATACCATTTGCCGCTCCATCTTCCGACCACGGATATTTAATGGCATTCAGACGTGCAAATCCATAGGCATTCACAATCTTTCTGAGATCAACAGTGAATACATTGTTCTCACTATCGTAAACAGTGTATTCTTTTGTCGACCATCTTTGAGATCCTGGCTGCATATCAAGCATCTTGGATGCTTCTTTAGAGTCTGCATCGGCTCCTTCTTTCTCCATGCGGTTCATCATTACTCGCGGTGCCTTTGTGTCACCCATGGTAAGAATAAGCTTATCGAAAGCCGTGAGATCAGCCCAGTTCTTTTCGCTTACGTTTCCGTCACCATATGGAGTGCTTACTACCTTAAAGAGGTCGTATGCGCAACCTGCGTCACTGCCCTCGCCAGGCTCTTCGACAGAATCATAGCTCTTAAACATTTCCGCAGTCAGGTAAGCATATCCTTCCTCCAGTTCAAGACCTTTGACTGCCGCATCTATATTTTCGTTAGCAGCAGTAATAGACTCCACAGTGGCATCCTCTGCTTTCAGAGCTGCCTCGGCTGCCTCGATTGCTGCCTGCAAAGCATCAAAGCTCTCAGCAGTCTTAGCAAATGCGTCGTAAAGCTTAGCACGTTCTATATTAGCATTGAGTTCTTCCCTCGGTTGCTCCAGAGGATCATAAACTTCCGTTACGATGGTGTAGCTTACAGGCTCGGTGATGGTGGTTGTATACATGCCATCGGTCAGCTCTACCTCTACATCGCCAGCCATAACCGACTTCAGAAGGAATCCTTCAGCAGCGGCAATCGAAACCTCGGTGTTTTCCTCCAGCTCAAGGTCATTGCTGCCATCTACAAGTTCTTCAAGCTTCTCTCCGTTGGCAGAAATCACTACATGCGATGCATCGTCGATGTCGAAGTTGACATTGAAAAGTACCTTGGCATTCGGATCAAATGTCTCAATTTTGTAGCTGACTTCCTTGAGGATAGTAGTAGTGTATGCGCCTTCAGTAAGCTCAACGTCTTCTCCGTCAGCTGTCAGTTTGGTGATTACAAAGCCCTCTGCCGGAGCGATAGAAAGCGCACCTCTAAATGCTACCGACTTCACGTTGTCGCCAGCTTCGAGGCCTTCAATCGCCTCTTCATTGACCTTGATGACCACATGCGCAGGATCGTCAATATTGAACGCAACATCAACAGTCGGATTCGGATCCTTGTAAAGGTACATACCAGTCACGAAGACACCCGTACCCCAGTCATTTACCTGTATGCTATGCAGACGGGCAAAACCATCCTTTTGAACTATTTTCTTAAGATCTATAGTATAAGTTTTACGGCCAGTTTCGGAGTTTTCATCGATTGTCTGATATGCATCTGTGGCCCACATCTTGTCGTTATTGTATGGATTGATTTCAATCATCTTCGACTCATCCTGGGTGTCGGCTTGATTTCCATTTGCATCCAGACGGTTCATTGAGATGCGAGGTTTCGTATCGCCAGTAGTTACTATGAAAAGTTTGTCGTAGATTGTAAGATCAGCCCACTTCAAATAGTTGTTATACTCATCACCGTAAAGCTTACGTGAAGTATTGAAAATCTCATAGTCACAGTCGGTAGTTTCACCCTCACCCGGCTCTTCAAACGAAGCATATGCCTTAAACATTTCGGGAGTCAACTCAGAGTAATTTTCTACGAGCGCAAGCCCTTCGATAGCATTTGCAACACCGTTGCTTGCATTTTCCAGAGATTCTTTTGTAGCATTTTCATTTGCCACTTCAGTCTCCGCTTCTGTAATCGCGGTCTGCAAAGCATTCCAACTTTCCTCTGTCTTTAAGAAGTCATCATAGAGTTTTGCCTTTTCTATCCAGGCATTGAGCTCCTTGATTTGCGGAGCCAACGGGTTGGCATCCTCGGTAGCAATGGTGTAATTAATTGCCTTAACTATTGTTTTGGTGTAGATTTTGTCATCCGCCAGTGCTATCTCCTCATCGTTGGCAGTAAGTGAAGATATTTTGAATTTATTAGTCGGCGCGATAGAGAGAATAGCTCTATCAGCCGCTTTAACCACATTATTGTCGGCTGTCAAAGTTTTGACTTCACCATCAACTGTAACCACTACATGAGATGGATCATCAACGTTGAATGTCAAGTCAAATTCTGTTGCAGCCTCAGGATCTTTGTAAAGATATATGCCAGCCACGACACCATTAAACTTGATTGCATGCAGACGAGCAAAACCATAGTCATCTACCATCTTAGAAAGATCGACAGTATAAACTCCGTCCTCTCCTGCTTCCAGATACCTTAGCTTAGACCATCCATCTTCAGCGGCCTTGATATCAATCATCTGTGATTCCTGCATAGTGGGAGCTTGCTGACCTCCATCCGCAAGTCGGTTCATACAGAGGCGAGGGGCTCCTTGAGCAACTTTCAAGATGAGCTTATCGTAATTAGTAAGGTCGGCCCAATTCAGGTGCCCTACGCTGTTGCAGTCGCCATAAACTGACCCAGTCTCCTGATTCAAATTATAGTCACAACCTGCTCTTTCACCTTCACCCGGATTTTCCAAAGATTCGTAGTGCTTGAACATCTCTTTAGTCAGTTCAGAGTATCCTGGTTGCAATTTCAGTCCTGCGATAGCAGCAGTGATTGCGTTGGTGGCAGCCTCAAGAGACTCTTGAGTTGCATTCTCATTCTCCAGTTCTTTCTCGCCATCGGATATAGCTGTCTGCAGAGCGTTCCAGCTTTCTTCCGACTTCAGGTAAGAATCACACTTCTTTGCGTTCTTAATAGCTTCCGCCAGATGCTCTTTCGGAATCCCAAGCGGATTGGGATCCTTGAAGAGATACATGCCGGTGACAAATACATCACCTCCTACACTCTTCATGGAGTGCAGACGCGCATAACCACAGTCATTGACCATCTTATTTAAGTCGATGGTGAATATATTCCCATCTGCTGTCAAATAATTAGCTGTTGAAGCTTTTCCATTGCCGAGTGCAATATCCAACATACCACCATTATCTTCTTGACCATTTGAGCTGGTTCGGTTCATACAGAAGCGTGGTTTGCCGTTACTTCCGTTGGTAGTGACTATTAGCTTGTCATAATCTTTTAGGTCAGCCCAACGTAGATAGTCTACACCAGAGGTGCCATAAGGCATTCCTATAGATTTAAACATTTCAAAAGCACATCCATCGCCAGGATTAGTGCCTTCTCCAGGTTCTTCGACGGAGCCATACGTCTTGAACATTTCTTTAGTCAAATACTCATACCCGTCCGCGAGTGTCAAGCCTTCAATTGCGGCAGATATAGCTTCGCCTGCGGATGCTAAAGATGCCTCGGAAGCATTCTCGTTTGTCAGTTCAGCCTCAGCCTTAGCAATTTTGTCTGTCAGATCTGCGAAGCTTTCAGGAGTTTTGGCAAATGAATCATAGAGCTTGGCATTTGCAATAACAGATTTCAGCTCTTCCTTCGGTTTTTCAAGAGGATCATAAACTTTCGTTGCAATCTTGTAGCTGATAGATTTACTCACAGTCGCAGTATAAGAACCATCAGTCAGGTCTACCTCTACGTCGTCAGCAGTAAGTGATGTAATAACAAATCCTTTTGCAGCAGAAATGGAAAGAGATGCCATATAATCCACTGTCACATCATTCTTACCAGCTTGCAAATCGTTGACTGGTTCACCATTGGTAGTGATGACGATGTGTGATGGGTCGTCAATGTCAAAAGCAAGCTTGATTTCTGTAGGGACTTTCGGTGTCTTATAAAGGTACATGCCCGTGACGAAGACACCAGCTCCCCACCCCTGTTTTTTTATGCAATGCAAACGTGCGTATCCATATCCAGTTAAATCCTTACCTCCTTTGACAATCTTTTCAAGATCGATCATGTAAACATTTCCATCAACTGTCTGATAAGCCTCAGTCGACCATGAGTAATCATTATTGGGATTGATATCCAGCATCTTTGAATCAGCCTGAGTGGCAGCCTGCTGGCCGCCTCCCTCTAACCTATTCATACACAAACGAGGTTTCGTATCGCCTACCGTAGTGATAATCAATTTTTCATATTTAGAAAGATCAGCCCAAAGTAGTTCAGCAACATTTCCGTCTCCATAAGGCAGATCGGAAGTTTCAAATAGCTGATATGCTCCGTTTCCCGAACCATTTTCAGTAGCATCAGTCAGAGATATATGATTCATAAACATCTCTTTGGTCAAAATGGAATATCCGTCTGCTAAAGTCAGCCCGGCAATGGCATCTAAAATGTTATTCAAGGCTTCTCCTAACAACTCAGCTGTATTCGCTGCAGTCAATGCTTTCTCACCATCAGAAATGGCAGTTTGCAACACGCTATAACTTTCCTCTGTATAAGCAATAGCATTATACATTTTAGCGGTACCGATCTGATTCTTGAGCTGTTCTTTCGGAACTGCTAAAGGATCATCGGGCATAACATACTTGACAGAAGAAATGGTACCACTTGAACCCCAGTTAACTTTCATAGTATTGAGATGTACATAGGGAAGTGAAGTCAGATCAAGCTCCAGAGTGCCATTATCATCTATAGTTCCGCTAAGCCTTGTATCACTATCATCTTCTTGACGATTAAAAGCTATATAAACAGAAGTTTTGCTCGTTCCTTCAATTATTAGCTTAGAGCTACCTGTAATATCTGCATACACCCTTTTGTCAATGCCTCCTGTCCCACAAACTACGCCACCGCTTCCAATCTCACTATCATTGCCGATATTAAAATCTATAGTGGCTTGAGATAGCTTATTTGCGTCCGCCCCATAGCCATCCCAGGTGTAGAACATATCGGCGGTAAGGTCCATGACCTCGTCTGCTGCGGACGCATTTATTCCACCAAGCAGCACCGTGAGGAACAGCAGGAGTGGAGTAAAAAGTCTTTTCATAATTTCATAATATAGATTTAAAATGTCTCGTCAGAGCCTTCCGGTCCGTTAGCTCCGTTTTTGGGTTGTCGTTAGTGTTCGTTTAAGTGCCGTGACTGCGGACCTCTTACGCTGCCTCCAGTCTTAGTGGTAGGCCAGTCGTGGCTGTTGGTTAGATTTTTCGGTTACTTTTTCCTGTTTGTTTCTTTTGCTGTTTTTTGTATTTAGATTTAAGTATTTCTATTCGCCTGAAAGTGTTTGCACGAGCGAACAATACCTATCCGCTCGCTCTTGCAAAGTTACTAACTACTCTCCCATTTGGATTTATAATCCAATTCCTATGCTTTCCAATTAGTAACACCCACGTAAAATTCCGTACATTTCCTTCTTTATTCGTAACATTTAGGGGGATTCTGGACCGAAAATAGCAGAAAAGCCCCGCTTGCTGTGGGGCAAGCGAGGCTTACATGTGTGGTGTGGAATATGCGGTATCTTAGACTTTATCGAGAGCCTGCGAGAGGTCGGCGATGATGTCGTCGATATGCTCCGTGCCGATGCTCAGGCGGATGGTAGATGGAGTGATGCGCTGGCGCTCCAGCTCTTCCGGCTCAAGTTGGGAGTGGGTGGTGGTGTAGGGGTGGATGACGAGCGATTTCACATCGGCCACATTGGCAAGCAGCGAGAATATCTCTAATGAGTCGATAAATTTCCATGCTTCCTTCTCACCTCCTTTTATCTCGAAAGTGAATATCGACCCTGCTCCATTCGGATATAGTTCATTGTATAGAGCATGATCTTTATGGTCGGCAAGCGACGGATGGTTTACTTTCTCCACTTTCGGATGACTGGCGAGGAATTCCACCACCTTCAGTGCATTCTCCACATGACGCTCCACTCTGAGAGAAAGAGTCTCTACCCCCTGCAGAAGGATGAAGGCATTGAAGGGGGATATGGTAGCGCCTGTATCGCGAAGAAGGACAGCACGGATGCGGGTCACGAAGGCTGCCGCTCCTGCTACGTCGGCAAACACAGCTCCATGATAGCTGGGGTCCGGTTTTGCCAATGTCGGGAATTTGTCGGGATGCTCGCTCCAAGGGAATGTTCCGCCATCTACAATTATACCGCCGAGAGATGTGCCGTGGCCGCCAAGGAATTTCGTGGCTGAATGCACCACGACATCAGCTCCCAACTCTATCGGACGCGCAAGGAAAGGAGTGGCGAATGTATTGTCCACTATCAGTGGTATGTTATGGCGGTGAGCGATCTCAGCCAACGAGCGCAGGTCGGTGACATCTGAGTTAGGATTTCCGAAGGTCTCCACAAAGAGTACCTTAGTATTAGGACGGATAGCATTCTCAACGGCTTCAAAGTCACTTACGTCTACAAATGTGCTCTCCACGCCTTGTGTGGAAAGAGTGTGGCTTATCAGGTTGGTAGAGCCACCATAGAGGTTGTCGGCAGCCAATATGTGGTCGCCATTTTGGGCTATATTCTGGAGAGCATAGGTGATTGCAGCTGCCCCGCTTGCCACTGCGAGTCCGGCCACTCCTCCTTCGAGGGCAGCCACACGGTCTTCCAGCACTCCTTGGGTGGAGTTGGTAAGTCGTCCGTAGATGTTGCCTGCATCGCGAAGTCCAAAACGGTCGGCTGCATGTTGGGAGTTATGGAACACGTAAGATGTAGTCTGATAAATAGGCACAGCGCGCGCATCGGTTGCCGAATCGGGTTGTTCCTGACCTACGTGAAGTTGAAGAGTCTCGAAGTGTAATTTTTTGTCTGCCATAATATGTCTGTTTTTAATTATTTTTTCTGCTGCAAAATTAGAAATAACAAAATTATCCTCCAAGAAACTTTGAAAATTTAGAAAATATCACTAATTTTGCACATAAGTCAGAAAGAATATTCCATTAATGGTCTTCAAAAGGGCTCCAAGCAGAATATTTTTCCAACCCTCTCACATCATAATCTCATAACCCCATAACCTTATAAACTCATAACCTCATAATATGACCGACAAACTTGACAAAACCGACATAGCAATATTAGAAGAACTGCAAAGAAACGGGCGCCTGACCAATAAAGAACTTGCAGCAGCTGTGCATCTATCCCCCACCCCGACATTTGAAAGAGTGAAGCGGTTGGAGAGGGAAGGATATATACGTAAGTATGTGGCAGTGTTGGATCCTGACAAGCTTGACTGTGGGTTTGTCGCATTCTGCTATTTGAAGATGAAGCAGCACTCCTATGAGAACGCCACCAGGATCATGGAGGCGGTAAAATCCATACCTGAAATCGTAGAATGCCACAACATATCTGGCGACTATGACTTCATACTTAAAATCTATACACGCGACATGAAATCATATCAGCAGTTTTTGCTGCGCATCCTCGGAGAGATCGATTGCATCGGCTCGCTCAACAGTTCCTTCGTGCTCGGGGAAGTAAAAAATGAAAACAGCCTCCCACTCCGATCCTGACTGCGCAGCCAGTGTAGTTAGCGACCTCCTGGTGCGCGTCACCTAACTAAACAAAAAAATCCCGGATTAAGAAATCCAGGATTTTTATACATCTGCAAAAAGATTTTTTAGAAATCAAACTTCTCCAAGGTAAGAGTGGAGTATTTCTCCAGCTCAGGCACAAGGCGCTTGAAGTGTTCAGTCTCCATATGGGCCTTGAGGTCGTCTTCTGACTCCCAGGTCTCGATGATCATATAGCGGTCATCATTGCTCTGAGACTTATAAAGGTCGTAGTCTACACATCCTTTGTCGCGGAGTGAGAAACTTACGAGCTCGATTGCTCTTTCGAGGAGTTTCTTGCGGTTCTCTTCGGTCTCCACGATCATCGATACATTCATTCTTACCATATTGCTTTTCGATATTAAATTTATTAAAGTTTACTTGTGAGGAGTACATTACTATAACGCCCCACTCTCCAATGCGGTTCAAACGTTTTCAACCGACCAATACTGCGTAGCCGTGGAACGGAGGCGTCTCGCCTCCGCCGTGCCGACCACCACTAACTATGGCCCGACCCTTCCTATTCCCTAAGTTTGGAGTCGATAATGATAGTGACCGGCCCATCATTGACAAGCCCAACTTTCATGTCGGCTGCAAACTGCCCTGTCTTCACTTCTTTCCCAATAAGTTCTGACAGCCTGCGGCAATAAAGCTCATACATCGGTATTGCCAAGTCGTGTCCGGCTGCATGTATATAACTCGGGCGGTTACCTTTCTTCGTAGAGGCTATAAGCGTAAACTGGCTGACGGCCAACGCCTCACCATCCACATCCACCACCGAGCGATTCATCACACCATTCTCATCCGGAAATATTCGCATCGCAGCCGTCTTGGCAGCCAGCCACTCCACATCTGCCGCAGTGTCACCCTCTGCAACACCCACAAGCACCATCAGCCCCTTTCCAATCTCACTGAAAAGCTCCCCATCTATAGTCACCGAAGCCTCCGAAACCCTCTGTATCACCAATCTCATAATCAATACTAAATTTTTAATTAAAACGTACCCAAATCTCCCATTATTGCCTTTTGACCCTTAGTTTGAATGCGGTTCAAACAGCGTTTTCAGCCGACCAATACTGCGTAGCCGTGGAACGGAGGCGTCCTCGCCTCCGCCGTGCCGACCACCACTAACTATGGCCCGACCCTTCCGCCTACCCCCCCGCACTTCGCGCGACATTCTATAACTTTCAACTAAATTTGAGAAGAACCGTAAATTGGCACAAAAATCAGTAATATTGGTATCTAAAAACCCTCCAACCTATCAAACTTACACCAATGCCAATGCGTTTTAATTATAAATACGTTAATCGTATGCCCCTCATAACCTCATAACCTCATAACCTCATAACCTCATAACCTCATAACCTTATAACCTTTAAGATACTTAAGTTGACAATTATGGAAAATTTAGATCTCTCAGAAATAAAGACTCCGGAAGACATCCGTACGAAGACTATTCCGGAGCTGAAACAACTCGCCTCCCAACTCCGCGAGACACTCATCACAAAGCTCTCTGCCCACGGCGGCCACGTAGGCCCTAACCTCGGTATGGTAGAGGCCGTCATAGCACTGCACTACGTCTTCAATACCCCTGTAGACAAAATCGTCTTCGACGTATCACACCAGACATATCCCCATAAGATGCTGACAGGGCGTATGCAGGCTTTCACCGACCCTGCTCACTACGATGACGTGACTGGCTACACCAACCCAAGTGAAAGCCCTTACGATCTCTATTCCCTCGGCCACACATCATCTGCCGTTGCACTGGCTGCAGGCCTCGCCAAAGCACGTGACCTCAAAGGCGATAAAGAGAATGTGGTGGCAGTCATTGGCGACGGTTCGCTCAGTGGCGGCATCGCTTTCGAGGGTCTTGACTATGGAGCAACCCTCGGCTCCAACTTCATAGTCGTAGTCAACGACAACCAGATGAGCATAGCAGAAAACCATGGCGGAATCTACGCCGACCTTCGCCTTCTTCGCAACACCAACGGCGACGGCGAGCCAAACCTTTTCCGCTCTATGGGTTACGCCTACCGATATGTGAAGTATGGCAACGACCTCAAGAGCCTTATCGAAATGTTCGAGTCTGTAAAAGACATCAACTACCCGGTAGTGGTGCATATCAACACCTTGAAAGGTATGGGGCTCAAACCGGCCGTAGAAGACAAGGAAGATTTCCACTATACCGGACCATTCGACCCGAAGACCGGCAAACCACTCCATGCTTCTGAAGGGGAACCCGAAGACTACAGCGAACTCTTCGCCAAGAAAATGCTCGCGAAGATGAAAGAAAATGAAAAGGTAGTGACCATCACAGCTGGAACTCCGGGCGTGCTGGGTTTTGACAAGGCTCGTCGTCTGGAAGCCGGAAAGCAGTTTGTAGATGTCGGCATCGCAGAGCAGGCTGCCGTAGACGTGGCAAGCGGTCTTGCAAAAGGCGGCATGCGTCCCGTAGTTGGATTCGTCAGCAGCTTCCTCCAGAGAGCTTACGACCAGTTCAGCCAGGATATCGCCCTCAACCGCCAACCGGCTACATTCGTCGTCTTCTATGGCTCAATGTTCGGCATGAACGATGAGACCCACCTCGGATTCTTCGACATCGCCCTCCTCTCCAACATCCCTAACCTTCTCTATCTTGCCCCGACTTGCAAGGAAGAGTTTGAGGCAATGCTCGACTGGTCGATCAAGCAGGATGAGTTGGCAGTCGTGGTCCGTACTCCCGGCTCAACAGCAGTCTCCAATAAGGAAATCAAGCTGCTGAATGATTATTCCAAACCGGAATACGACATCGTTAAAAAGGGTGAGAAAGTAGCCTTGATTGGTGCCGGCTCAATGTTCACCTACATGGCATTGGCAGCTGAGATGCTCGCAGAGCAGGACATTAATGCCACCCTCATCAATCCGCGAAATCTCTCTACACTCGACACCAAGACACTCGACTCGCTGAGAGACTACAAGGTAGTCATCACAGCCGAAGACGGTATCATCGACGGTGGCTACGGTCAGAAAGTAGCATCATATCTCGGCGAGGCACCAGTAAAGGTAATCAACCTCGGTCTCCCCAAGAAGTTCCTAAACCGCTACAACTACTCCGACCTCCAGCGCGCCTGCGGTCTGACTCCCGACCAAATAGCCGCCACAGCCAAATCGGCCCTCTAAGGAAGGACGCATTTTGAAAGCATATACAAGTATAGTTAATGGACGGGGCATCGCGACGACCTGTCCATTAATTATACCTCACCATCAACTACCGCGTAGCCATGGTCACCCAAGCAGCACATCCAATGCCATCATCAGCACAAAGCCGAACGCAAAACCAATAGTGCCGAGATTGGAATGCTCTCCCTCCTGCGTCTCCGGTATCAGCTCTTCCACTACGACATATATCATCGCTCCAGCCGCAAATGCCAACAAATAAGGCAATGCGGGGACGATCACCGACGCAAGAAGAATGGTAAGTATCGCCCCAATAGGCTCCACAATGCCACTCAACGTACCCATCAAAAACGACCTCCGCCGCGAATTTCCGGCACTACGCAACGGCATCGAGACAATTGCTCCTTCCGGAAAATTCTGTATCGCAATACCAATCGAAAGCGCAATAGCCCCAGCCATCGACATATACGAGTTATGTTCAAGGACACCGGCAAGCGCTACACCTACTGCCATACCTTCCGGAAGATTATGCAACGTGATGGCAAACACTAATTTCGCTGTCTTTGAAAGATGCGACTTAGGTCCTTCGCTCTCATTACTGTCGATATGCTGGTGCGGGATGATATTATCAAGAAACAGCAAGAAGGCGATGCCGACCATAAAACCGACTATCGCCGGCACAATACTTGCCAATCCCTCTTTCCCCGTCATCTCGATAGACGGAATCAGCAGCGACCACACAGACGCGGCCACCATTACCCCCGCCGCAAAACCCGTAAGAGTCTTTTGCAACCGTGGTGCAATACTATCCTTCATCAAGAAGACGCAAGCTGCCCCAAGGGTAGTACCCAAGAACGGCAGCAACAATCCTACAATTATTCCATTCATATAATTCTAACACCACACCCCCATCCTTGGTTCTTGACCCTTCACTCTTCACCCTTGACTCCTGGTTCTTAACTCTTTAACCTTGCGCTCCCACCACCCCACCGCTCCCAATGTGAAAAAATTCAACCCGAGGGTTGCATATCTCAGCAGAAATGTCTAATTTTGTATTGCAAAACTGTCAGACATTTCTTTCAGTGGGAAGATTACATCACCTCGGCAATTCGGCTGCGTGAGCAACGGAAAGTGATGGAACGGCTCTTCTTCCCCTGGTGCCGACCAGCACCTAAAGCCCAATATCGATTGCATCCCGTTTGCAATATTTTTGACTATCAGCATTGACTGCATTTGCCATGCTTATTAGCATGGCAATGTGACAGCCATTGCAAACGTAAAAATATGCAATCGAATGAAAACGGATGTAAATGAATCACTCGACAACGAGCCGATACACATAGGAAAACTTATTGAAGAGGAACTGCGTCGCCAGGAGCGCACAGTGACTTGGCTGAGCCGCAAGATCCATTGCGACCGCCGCAACATCTACGACATCTTCTCCCGCACCTGCATCGACACCGACCTCCTCCTGCGCCTCTCCATAGCCCTCAACACCGACTTCTTCTCCTACTTCTCCTCCTCACTCCTACACCTCAACACCCCTGACACTTGATCCTTGGACGAAGAACCCTGTTAATCCAGTGCTTGCAAGCCTTAGGAAGCTTAGGATTTTTTGTTAAATTTCCTTGGGCGTGCACCACAATGGTATCCAATTTTGTTATATAGAAAAACGAATTATTATGCAAGTACAAACCTTCCCGATTTCGAATGATGGCACCATCGTCGAAAGGGATTTGAGAGCATCAATGCAAGAAGTCAAAGCACATCTGGAAGGGAAAGTCAATCTTCCAAATGCAAGAGATATAGATTAACCCATTCTTTAGTTTGATTTGCATTAATCAAAATTATTAGAAGTGACGATAAACGTGGAGATTCGAAAATTTGTTAAACAAGAAAAATATATAAAAATACATCTCAGAAATTTGCAAATTTAAAAGAAAATCAGTAATTTTGTAGGTGGCTAAAAAAGATAGAAATGGAAACGACAAACACAATCCGCATCCCTAATCCTTCTAAGGAGTTGGTCGCTTTCATGGAGAAAGCTCAACAGCAAAAGAAGGAGCGCATGAGAATAATTTGTGATAAATACCGTAAATTAATCAACGGTTGATGGAATCGATAGAAACTCTTATTCCCGATAATGAGGGCAATCATTTAGTGGTTGTCCTCAGTTTTTATGATAATATTGAAAAACTTGATACATTCCAAATACCTCAAGAATTTATTGAATTAGATATCGCGGATATTTCAATAAATAAAATCGATTTAGAGAAACCATTGCATTTAAGAGCCTTCAATAAAATGTGCCAGTGGCTGATCGACCAGTTTATTATCTTTCCTAATTCAGTATTTTCTTTTATTTGTTCTACCGATTCTTTAGACACAAACCATTCAGATATCGCTTCTGAGCAATATCGATGAAATCTGTTTGAGTTTTTCTTCCAAAGAAATTTTGCAAAACTATCTGAAATGGGAATAGACTCAAAAGATATTATTGTTGGCCCTGAAGGATACCAAACATTTGCAAGAGTATTCTATCGAATCAAACATGCTCCTATAATCCATTTAGTCATAAATCATCTTGAAAGCAAGTATTAAGGCGTGAGCACCAGATGGTACGAAAGTTACCTAACACGCGCGACAACGCACCGGGACGGTGGTTGCTCCTCTAAAAAGACTATTATTTTTGTTAAATTCTCTTGTGCGTGCACCAAAATGGTATCCAAGATTGTTATAATAACAAAAAAAGAATTTATTATGCAAGTAGTATCAGCAAGAGAATTTAGGGCCAATCAGACAAAGATTCTGACAGCCGCCAGAAAAGGGCAAACTGTTATGCTCACTTCGAGGGTAGGGAATTTCAAGATCGTCCCGATTTCGAATGATGACACCATCGTCGAAAGGGATTTGAGAGCATCAATGGAAGAAGTCAAAGCTCATCTGGAAGGAAAAATCAATCTTCCAAATGCAAGAGATATCGAATTCTGATGGAAATCAAGGCAACTGAAGTTTTCCGGAAATGTGTGAAACCATTGGCAAAGCGGTATCGCAGTTTCAGGAAGGATTATGATGATTTATTGGACGAATTAGAGAAAAATCCTCAATTAGGCATCGACTTAGGTGATGGCTATCGCAAAGTAAGAATGGCAATAGCATCCAAAGGGAAAGGGAAGTCGGGGGGAGCAAGAGTAATTACGTTCGACATGGTAGAGCGTAATGGTTGCTTATATCTAATCTATGCCTACGACAAATCAGATGCTGACAATGTCAACTTAAATATCATAAAGA
>CAZIAX010000002.1:0-40728 GCA_964537745.1 uncultured Sangeribacter sp. | reverse complement strand
GAAATACCGGGATTTCTTCGACCGACACGGCTTGCCGACTGACCTCAAAGCGGTTATGGCTGAAAAGCAAGCTGAGTTTGCTCGTAAACAAGCATTATGGGACGCCCAGGAGTTTGAGCATCCTTTGGAAGAAGAAAGAGATTACAAATCTGATTGCCGCCGTATCCGCAAGACTATTGGCCGACAACTCCGGGATGCAAGAATATCAAGAGGCGACTCGTTAACATACGCCTCGGAGCGCACAGGAATCCCCGAAGGGCTGATATCCCGTATCGAGGCCGGAAGAGCCAATGCAGAGATAGACACAATCTCAATACTCGCAAAGACATACAACGCAGTAATAACAATCTATGGATAGATACCTATTTTGTCACGCTTTCGCGTATTTGATTACAGAAAAAGTTACAGATTAATGTATCTATCTGATATAAAATAAAGTATGTATTCTATAGTGGAATCGTGAGGGAGAGTCGCTGTGTTAGCGGCTCTCCTTTTTTCGTCAAATTGGCATTAATGGGCGAAAAGAAAAAGGATTTCTGATCAGTTGATGATCAGAAATCCTATTATTATTACTATCAGGCAGATGACGTAGAGAATGATCGGGAGAGCCTTCGGGAAATGCTGTTGAGGATCGGGGAAGTTCTCTTTTGTGAGTTTTATTCCTGATTTCCTCACCAAGTCTCGAGCCATCGGGGGAAGCTGGCTCAAAAGGCGCTCCTGCTCTTCTTCCTCAGCGGCTTTCAGACGGTCTTGTTCGGCAGCTCCAATGGCTTGCTGAGAAGGCAATGTTCCAGAGAGCCGCTGCCGAAAATAACGACAGATGTCGGGCACCTCTGAAGCTTGCATCCAGTCGGGCATACCTTTGCACCAGACATATGTGTCGGGACGCACGCCTTGCGCAACCATTTCATCGAGCTCCATGGGACCGTATCTACGCTCCCCTATCATTGCAAAATACTTCATCGGTATCAAAGATCCATGAGTTGCGGGAAAATCGTCGTGAAGTAGAAAATATTAAATATAAGACCAATACCTGTGAGCACGAACGAAATTATACAGAACGTCTTACAGGATGACCATGAGTTCTGGGCCGTAAAAAAGTCACCTCTGCGAGTTGCCTCCTCAGCCTTATTTGCTTGGACAATACCTACTACACCAAAGATGCCCCCTATGCATGATACGAGGAAACCTACGACAGTAGCTATGATGGCAAGAGTCTTCCAGTTGGTGGCTGGCGGGACATAGTTGCCTCCTTGGTTGGGGTCGTTGTATGCGCCAAACTGCTGCGGTTGCTGATATGGACGCGGAGGCTGCTGAGGAGCAGCATATGAGCCGAAAGCAGACTCATTCTGATTGATTCGCGTTCTATTGGCAAGCAGCGAAGCGAGTTCCGGGATGCTGTCGGCACGAGCCCAGTCGGCCATACCGGCAGTCCATACTAAAGTAGACGGTTCTACTCCTTTCTCAGAAAGCTGAGAGATTGAGAGAGGACCCACACGGGTGTCCCCTTCCACGATATAAAATTCTTTTTCCATGCGTTCTCTATTTTATTAAATGTTTTTGCCGTGGCAGTTCTTGTATTTCTTGCCGCTTCCACAGGGACAAGGATCATTGCGCCCCACTTTCGGCTGAGCCTTCATAGGCTGGCGTGCCTGCTGAGGCTGACGGTTGACGTTCTGTGCAGCCTGACGCTGAGCATTCTCGCCTTCGTAAGTCTCGCGAGTAGTCGAATAGTTGGCGTATGGGTTTGAGCCAGTAGGAGCACCGTATTCCTGGCGAATCTCCTGAGTGCGAGTGTAGGTAGCAGCCTGGGCATTGCGATGAGCCTGCATTGCCTGCTCGTGTGCAGCCTGAGCCTGCTGAGCCTGTGCGCGAGCCTCTGCCTGAGCTTGCTGCTGGGCGAGCTGGGCCTCACGCATAGCCTTTGCCTCCTCATAGTCGGGAGCGGCGAGCTTACCACGCATCAGGGTAGCCACAGCCTTGGAGTTCATCTCCTCGAGCATATTCTTCCAGAGGCCATAAGCCTCGAGCTTATAGATCACGAGCGGGTCTTTCTGCTCGTAGCTTGCGTTCTGCACCGACTTTCGGAGTTCGTCCATATCTCGGAGGTGTTCCTGCCAAGCATTGTCGATGGCCTGAAGAAGGACAGCCTTTTCCCAGCCTTTGACTATTGGACGGCATTCATTGTCGTAAGCCTCCTTAAGATCGCAACGGATGTTGAAGAAACGGCGACCGTCAGTGACAGGCACACCTACAACTCCCTGCACACCTCTTTCTTCGTAGAATTCCTTGATATAAGGCATAGCAGCGGCAGCAATCTTTTCGCGGTTGCGATAGTATGTTGCGAGGGCCTCGTCAGAAAGACGGTTGGCGATTTCATTGCGGTCGGCCTTGCGGAATTCCTCCTCACTGAATGGGGAGTCGATGGCAAGAGTCTTGCGCACTTCCATAGCGAAGTCATTGTAGTCATATCCCATCTCAGCGATGCCCTGGGCTACATCATATATCATATTGGCGATATCTGTACCGATACGCTCACCCTTGAGGGCATTCTGGCGCTTGCCGTAGATAGCGGTACGCTGGGCATTCATCACGTCGTCGTATTCCACGAGGCGCTTACGTATACCGAAGTTGTTTTCCTCGACGCGCTTCTGAGCCTTCTCAATTGCGTTTGTCAGCATCTTTGATTCGAGCATCTCGCCTTCCTCGAAGCCCATTTTGTCGAGCATCTTGAAGACTCTTTCGCCAGCGAAGAGACGCATGAGGTTGTCTTCAAACGACACGAAGAATACAGAGCTACCCGGGTCGCCCTGACGACCGGCACGGCCACGCAGCTGACGGTCGACGCGGCGAGACTCGTGGCGTTCGGTGCCGATGATTGCGAGACCACCAGCTTCCTTCACTTCAGCGGGGAGCTTGATGTCGGTACCACGACCTGCCATGTTGGTGGCGATGGTCACAGTGCCGGGCTTACCAGCCTGAGCGACGATATCAGCCTCCTTCTGGTGGAGCTTGGCGTTGAGAACCTGGTGCGGTATCTTTCGAAGCTGGAGCATACGGCTGAGAAGCTCGGAAATTTCTACGGAGGTAGTACCTACGAGGACCGGGCGTCCGATAGCCACCATGTCTTCCACTTCCTTGATTACTGCATTGTATTTATCTTTCTTAGTTCGGTAGACACGGTCTTTCTGGTCGTTGCGGATTACAGGACGGTTGGTCGGAATCTCGACTACTTCCATCTTGTAGATGTCGTAGAACTCACCAGCCTCTGTCATTGCTGTACCGGTCATACCAGCCAGCTTGCGATACATACGGAAGTAGTTCTGCAGCGTTATGGTAGCGTAGGTCTGGGTAGCGGCCTCAACCTTCACGCCTTCCTTGGCCTCGATAGCCTGGTGTAGGCCGTCGGAGTAGCGGCGACCCTCCATGATACGACCAGTCTGCTCGTCGACAATCTTGATTTTATTGTCGTCGATGACATATTCGATATCCTTGTCGAAGAGAGTGTAAGCTTTGAGAAGCTGGTTGACGGTATGCACACGCTCCGACTTCACGCTGTATTCCTGCAGAAGATCGTCCTTGCGCTGGTGTTTCTCCTCGTCTGTAAGATCCATGTTTTCGACTTCCGAAAGCTGAGAGGTGATATCAGGAAGCACAAAGAAGTGAGGGTCTTGTGTAGTATCGGTCAACACCTGGATACCCTTATCGGTGAGTTCGATGCTATGGTTCTTCTCGTCTACCACGAAGAAGAGAGGCTCTACAGCAATAGGCATCTCGCGGTTGTTGTCTTGCATATACTTCTCCTCTGTCTTTAGCAGGATAGGCTTGATGCCTTCCTCGCTGAGATAGCGGATGAGTGGGCCATGTTTTGGAAGACTCTTATAAACTCGGAAGAGAGCGAGGCCACCGTCTTCGAGGAGTTCCTGAGCTGTAAGGGGCTTCTTTCCGTCGCCCTTGTCATATTTCTTTATCTTCTCCGGGTCACCACTCATGGCTGCAGAAATCTTATCCTTGGCCTCGAGCAAGAGAGCCTGGGCCTGCTTGCGCTGGGCATTGACCACTTTCTCCACGTTGGGCTTGAACTCATTGAACATCTGGTCGTCGCCCTTCGGTATAGGACCTGAGATGATGAGAGGAGTACGGGCATCGTCGATAAGCACGGAGTCGGTCTCGTCGACGATAGCGTAGTAGTGGTCTTCACGCTGCACGAGGTCGGTCAACTGAGTTGCCATGTTGTCGCGCAGGTAGTCGAAACCGAACTCATTATTTGTGCCAAAAGTGATGTCGCTGCGATATGCCTTGCGACGCTCGGGAGAGTTTGGCTCGGTCTTATCAATGCAAGCTACGGATAGGCCGTGGAACTCATAGAGCGGGCCCATCCATTCGGAGTCACGTTTTGCAAGGTAATCATTGACGGTCACTACGTGAACGCCCTCGCCTGTCAATGCATTTAGGAATACGGGAAGAGTTGCCACAAGGGTCTTACCTTCACCGGTGGCCATCTCTGCGATATTGTTTGATGTCTTGTCGCCTTGAAGGATGCCGTGGAGCACCATGCCGCCGATGAGCTGCACGTCGTAGTGCACCATGTCCCACTTCATCTCGTTGCCGCCGGCTACCCAGGAGTTCTTGTAGATTGCCTTGTCGCCGTCGATGGTCACGAAATCCTTGCCTTCGGCTGCCATCTCGCGGTCGAAATCGCTTGCAGTGACTTCAAGGGTGTCGTTGGAAGCGAGACGTCGGGCTGTCTCCTTGACAACGGCAAACACCTCAGGGAGAGCCGCGTCAAGCTTACGGGCGTACATCTTGTACATATCCTCCTTGAGAGTGTCAATTTCTTTCCAGTAAGGTTCGCGCTTGTCAAACTCCATAGTCTCGATCTGAGCGCGGATATCCGCCATCTTGTCCTTGTAGGTCTGAGCCTCACCGCGTATGTCGTCGCGGATTACGTTGATTCTATCGCGTAGTTCATCGTTGGAGATGTCGCGGATTTGCTCGGAAATCGGGTTGATTTCCTTCTGAAGGCGATTCCAGAGAGGACGCACTGCGCGCTCGCTCTGGTCGCCGAAAATTGATTTAAGTATGTTGCTGAATCCCATTTTTAATGAGAATTAAATTTATATTCTGTATTAAATTGCAAAGATAATCAAAATAATTCATAATGCATAATGCACAATGCATAATTTTTGATTATTTAGAAGATGAGGGGCTTGTCGAAGGCACCGTTGGGGCTTCGGATGCGCATCACCGAGCTTACGGTAGGCGCTATGGCAGAGGCGCTGACTTCTCCCATCTCAACTTTGACTGGCACTCCCGGGCCCATTATGAAGGCCGGAGTAGCGGGATTGCCCTCTCGCACCTGCCAAGTCAGGACAGGAAGACGGACATCATCGTTGACGGTCCAACCAGGGGCAAACTCAAGTCTCAGGTCGCCTGCGGTCTTGGGGTCAAGTCCGCGCCCGATTCTACGGAGTTCGGGGGTTGTCTCCCCTACTATGTCGGTCAGGGACTTTACATCAGCCACCCCGCTCATCATCACGAGGAAGTCGCGGGCTTCGCGTCTCACATCAGCGAGGTCCAGGCCACGACGCTCTATAGTGGCGTGGTCGAGATACATCATATTGCGGAAGCAGCCATCGACATACTGGTCGTTGCCATGCTTTGCGCTCAGATAGGAATTGAGAAGAGACACGGCACGTTTCGTAGAGAAACTACCAGTCGGAATACGGTAGCGAGCCTCATCTTCTGCTGCCTCATCGAAGTATCCGGTAGATACGAGGAAGACCAGTGTGTTTTCGAGGCCTACACTTTCGTTTATCGCCTTGAGAAGACGCTCCAGCTGCCCATCAAGGCGGAGATAACTGTCTTGCATCTCAAGACGCATATCGGCATCCGACCCATGCTTATAAGGAGCGACCGTATAGCCGATATTAAGCATATCGATGACGTCGCCACGCTGACCAAGCTGCAGGCTTTTTATATAGTCGATAGCAATGTCAGTCACCTCATTATTGACGAGGGCCGACTTCTTATAATTGACATAGCGGTCGTTGCTCTTCTTAGGGAATGTATGGCGGAATGGGAAATATTTTTTTTGCGCAGGGACACCGTCGTATGTGTCGAGAGCCATACTCGGAGTCCACACCATTGTGTCGAGACGCTCTGCGAGTGGAGCTTTATAGTTGCGCTGACTGATGATGTTGGGGACATCCTTATAGTAGGTGGTGGTGGCCCACTTTCCGTTTTCATCAGAAATCCAGAAAGCACTGCTTCCGCCATGGCCAGCCATAATGATCGCCTGCATCGGGTCAGGAGCGATACTGTAGACCGCACCTAATCCTACTCCATCCACTGCAATCTCATCGCTTATCGTGGAAAGTCGCAGAGAAGCAGGGCTGTAGGTCTCATTGGTGAAGTTGCCGATAGTAGACGCATCGTGTAATACTGGCTGGGGATATTTAGATGCTTGGTCGTAGACCTTCTCTGAAGGTATTCCGGAGGCAGAAGCGTAGTTGCCCGTATACACTATAGCCGTGGAATTCACTATGTCAAGGTCTTTCACATTGTAATCGACATTCTTGAGATAGAGACCACGGTTTTTCAAAAGATTAAAACCATCTTTCCTGAAGCGAGTGCTCAGGAAGTCTATGTAGTCGGTGCGCAATTGGTCGACCATTATCCCGACCACAAGTTTGGGCCGGGTAGGGTCTGCCATTGCCACCGTCGAAATACCGACGAGACCGCAGAGAACGGATGTCAGCAGTTTATTCATTATATGAGGTTTATATGTTTATATGTTATATGTTTATGGGGTTATGCGTTTATGCGTCTGAAGGAGAGGAGGATAGTTGCTACAAGTGGAAGGATGCTCAGCATCATTGGCCACACTGCGGGATTGATGGCCTGCGGATATATGTGGCAAGCCAACAAAACGGTGAGCACCATGGCCATAACAATGTCGTAGACCGCCATAACGGAGACCGGCAGCTTCCAGCTTCTGAACCATATGCCAACAGCCACAATGAGCTGCAGGGGATTGAGCCAGAAGATAAGGATATTAGGAGAAGTCGCTTCATGCTCCGAGAAGAAGACGAGGAATGCGACTATGCATCCTGCAATGCCTGCGACAAGAAAGTAGAGGAATATCCACCACCTCCAAAGTATCTCTTTTTTGACATAAACAAACATCGTGCCAATACTCAGCAACAGCATTACTACTCCAAGGGCCATGGGGCTACACCACCATGGAGTTGGCGGCAGAGTAGCATCTACATATCCCGGAAAGATTACGTTTGTCTCCTTCACGAGTGGTCGCCCATCAATGGTAGCCTTCGATAGTTTGGCAGCGAGCACCGGTGGAGCGAATATATCCTCGTCCTTGGCAAGCGGGTAGTCCAAACCACTCCCCAATACGAGGTCAATGCCAAACTGATACCAGGGATAATTCCGGTGGAAATGCCGCATCTCCGAGCGATAGGTTGGATAATAAAGGGTATCTTGAAGTGCTATAGTTCTGTCGGTAGCTTGCGTGACACGCTCCCAAGGACGCGTAGCGCAGTTGTCGCGCACATAGTTGTAGCGGTAGACACGGTTTTCGGGACGGGACTCAATCTGCACGAGTTCTCTTAGACGGCGAGCCTCTTCATGCGTGAGGTTGAGCACCTGCTCGGTCACTTTCGAGCCTCGACGGACATATGCCGGCATAAAGCGATCGAACTGGTAACCATAGACCATATAGTCAGTCTCCCCTTTGCAGAAGCGGTAGATAAAATTGGGGGATGTGAAGTCGAATATTCCGTAGTTCCATACGGAGTCCATCTGCTCGCTCCGAATGCGAAGTGCGGCATGGCCACAAAGTTCGTAGACATCTGGACCTGGATCACACGTCACGATGCTTACAACAAGGTTTTCCCCGCCGACAGAGTCGACAGGGAGTGGAATATCGGTCCTCTCCTGGGCTGTCACACCGCAGGAGAGGTAAAGAATCATTATCAGTGTCCTGACAAATAGCTTCATCGTTTAGAATTCGCAGTTGTTCGGATAGCGTGGGAATGGGATGACGTCGCGTATGTTCTGCATGCCAGTCACAAAGAGGATAAGACGCTCAAAACCGAGGCCGAAACCACTGTGAGGCACAGTGCCGTACTTACGTGTGTCGAGATACCAGTCCATGCCTTCAAGACCTTGGTCGGCCATACGCTGCTTGAGTTTGTCGTAGTTTTCCTCACGCTGGCTACCACCGATGATCTCGCCAATCTTTGGAAAGAGCACATCCATGGCACGCACTGTCTTGCCGTCGTCGTTTAGCTTCATATAGAAAGCCTTGATTTCCTTGGGATAGTCGGTCAGGATTACGGGCTTCTTGAAGTGTTGCTCCACGAGGTAGCGCTCATGCTCCGATGCAAGGTCGACACCCCAATATACGGGGAACTCAAACTTCTTACCACTCTCCTCAAGTATCTTTATGCCCTCAGTATAAGGAAGGCGCACGAAATCATTCTCAAGCACGAAGTTGAGACGGTCGATAAGTTCCTTATCGAAGTGGTCGTTGAGAAACTCGATGTCGTCGCGGCAGTGTTCGAGAGCGTATGAGATGCAGTATTTCACGAACTCCTCTGCTAGGTCCATGTTTTCCTCGATCTCGTAGAAAGCCATCTCCGGCTCGATCATCCAGAACTCAGAGAGATGGCGCGGAGTATTGGAATTCTCTGCACGGAAAGTCGGACCGAATGTATAAATGCAACCAAGAGCTGTCGCTCCGAGCTCACCTTCAAGCTGCCCACTCACGGTGAGGGAGGCCATCTTGCCGAAGAAATCCTGCGAGTAGTCTACGTTTCCCTCCTTGTCTTTGGGAAGCTCATCAAGAGGAAGGGTCGTCACCTGAAACTGTGCACCTGCACCCTCGCAGTCAGAAGCTGTGATGAGTGGAGTGTGGAAATAATAGAAACCCTTATCGTTGAAAAACTTGTGGATTGCATAAGCCAAAGCGTGGCGGATACGAAGTACTGCACCGAATGTGTTGGTACGAGGACGGAGATGAGCAATCTCGCGGAGGAATTCCAGAGAGTGACCCTTCTTCTGAAGAGGATAGTCAGTCACGTCAGCCTTACCGTAGATCTCGATCTCATCAGCCTGCACCTCGATGGCCTGTCCTTTACCCTGGGAGGCAACAGCCTGTCCCTGCACATGGATAGAAGCGCCTGTTGTGATATCCTTCAACGACTCTTCGGGAATCTTTGCAAAGTCTACCACTATCTGCACATTCTTTATAGATGAACCGTCGTTGAGGGCAATGAAAGCCACGTTTTTGTTGCCTCTTCGAGAGCGGACCCAACCTTTCACATCGACTTCTGTGCCGATGTACTTATCCGGGTCAGCGAGAAGGGCCTTGACGGTCGTTCGTTTGATATTCTGCATTTTATAGTTTGGTTTCTGATTATTATTCAAATGAGCCCATACGCAGGAAGTTTACTTCCTCCTGAGTTAGGTATCTCCAACGTCCGCGTGGGAGATTCTTCTTTGTCAAACCTGCGAAGTAGACGCGGTCGAGCTTAGTCACACGATAACCGAGGTGCTCGAAAATTCGACGCACGATGCGGTTACGGCCGCTATGGATCTCGATGCCAGCTTGGTTGCGGTCAGTGTCGTTGGCATAGGAGATGGCATCAGCGTGGATTTCTCCGTCTTCAAGCTCTATGCCGTCGGCGATACGCTGCATATCATCCTCTGAGATATCCTTGTCGGTCCAGACATGATAGATCTTCTTCTTGATAAATTTCGGATGGGTGAGTTTGGATGCAAGTTCGCCGTCGTTGGTCAGGAGGAGCACTCCGGTAGTGTTGCGGTCGAGGCGACCAACAGGATATATTCTCTCACGGCATGCACCTTTGACAACGTCGAGTACAGTCATACGTCCGTTGGGATCGTCGCTTGTAGTCACGCAGTCTTTCGGCTTGTTGAGAAGCACGTAGCACTTGCGTTCGGGAGTCACGATTTTGTCGTCGCACTTCACTATATCGTCGCGGTTGATCTTAGTGCCGAGTTCGGTCACTACCACGTCGTTGACAGTGACCTGACCTGCCTGGATCTTTTCATCAGCCTCACGACGTGAGCAGATGCCGGAGTTGGCCATAAACTTGTTGAGTCTGATCGGTTCGTTCGGATCGATATCATCGATTACGTAATCTATCTGGCGAGGACGGGGAGTGAACTTCATTCCAGGTTTCTGATTCTTCTGGAATCCACCCTGCTGGCGTTTCTGATATCCACCTTGTTGACCACCCTGACGGTTATAGCCGCCCTGCTGACGGTTTTGATAGCCACCTTGCTGAGTGCCCTGGCGGTTATAGCCACCGCTCTGACGGTAGCCGCCTTGCTGGCCTCCCTGACGGTTGTAGCCTCCTTGACGGTTATTGTTCTGGCGATTATAATTATTTTGACGGTTATAGCCACCCATCTGGCCACCCTGACGGTTGTAATTGTTCGGACGGGAGTAGCTGTTCTGCTGGCTTACGCCCTCTGTCTGATTCTGCTGATACGTGTTTTCTGAAGAACTGCTCTGGCTTTCGGAGTCGTTATTATATCTCTTATATCCCTCTCCGGAGGTATTTCCGTTCTGATATGAGCGATTGCCATATGAGTTCTGGCGTTGCTGATAAGCAGGACGCTGGGGACGTGAGTAGCCACCTTCCTCAGAATTGCGGTAGGAGTTTGAATAGCTGTTCTGATAAAAGCGAGGTCTTGGCTGGAATCCTCGCTGTCCGAAATCTGGACGCTCCGTGCCTTTATAAGGTCTTGACTGAAAATACTGGTCTTTGTTTTCCGTGTTTTCTGAAGTGGTAGGCAGTGCTCCGATTCTTGGTCTCTTGGGTTTCTTCTCTTCCATTATTATTTGTTTAAGGTTGGCGCATGACATCGCTGCCATATTCTTGTGTCGCCGTTAATTTAATGTGTTGCTTTAATGGTTGTTGCTATATAGGTGCAATTGCGGTGCAAAAATACAAATAAAATCTGAAACTTGCAAAAAATCAGCAATAAAAAATCATAAAATCGCAGGGTGCAGAAAGTCGGAGTAAATATGACAAACCCCGAGCCTCGGCTCGGGGTCGATGAAAGGAATAGCCCTACGGGCTATCTATGGATGCGTCGTCGATTATTTGATGATGACTTTGTCGGCCTTGGAGCCCTGGCGGCGGATATAGATGCCGTTGGCGGGGTCGTTGACCTTCATGCCGTTGAGGTTGTAATATTCAACGGAAGTGTCAGCGGCATTGATGTTTTCCACTGCGTTGGTGTCGTAGTCGTCAACTTCGTCCTTAGCGCAGTTGAGAACTACACCATTCTCATCTACAACGGCAGCGATAACGCGAAGCTTGTTTCTGTCTGGAATCAAGGTTGCCTTAATCTTCGAAAGGTCGAATGTGAGGCTGTGAGAAGCACGCACGTCTGCCTCGAGAGAAGTCGGGACACTTCCGTTGACTCCATATATGCCGGTCGTAGATACAACCACATCATTGAATGTAAGACCTTCTACAGTAGACACTCCATACTTACCGCCTTTGCAGAACTCATTGAGTTCCTCAAAGAAAAGATTCTGACTCGCGGAGTATCTTGTAGGATAATAGTTAGACTGATCATATCCAGTTAAACCATCGGATATCAAAATATAAACGATTTTGTATTTACCATTTTCAAAGCCCAGTACATTCCAGACATCGGCATTAGCCACGAGAGTGTTGGGATCACTCCAGGAATGAGACACTTCGATTCCCCAAGGAGTAAGCTGATGATTAAGGCCCAATACCTCATTCACGAGTCCCGGATCGCCACCATATGACCAAGGGCCACTGACTGGATCACACGACATCGATCTATCAAGGTAGAGAGTCGGGAAGCCAGAGACAGATGAAGGATATGAATTAGTCACAGTCATTGGGTCACCATTGTGGTATGCGGCAACTACGAAATCAGGCTGGTTCTTCTTTATGTATTCAAGAACGGCATATCCACCTGTACACCATCCGCACCAAGTGCCGGTATACTCCTCAATCAATGTCTGATGAGCAGGAGGATTATTGAGTGTATACAAGCGAGTGCTGATTGTCGCATTTTCTGACATATTAGGTTGCCCGTTGATTTTAGAAAGATTGAGCATTATCTCCTCGTCAACAAATTCAGCCTGGGCAGGAATCTCTATATCCAGTAGCACTGCATAGACATCGCCAGCAGGAATCGCCTGAGGGAAAGCGACGTGGCTTGTCTGAGACTGTCCGCCGAGAGTGTAGTCAATATCAATTGACTCAATGGGAGCAGGACTCAGCAATGACACAGCGGCTTCTATAGTGTAGGCCTGATTTAGGGGAATATAGTTGAAGGGGTTTACAGTGTAGAACCATCCAAAAGCTGGAAGGTCATCACCTTCTATCTTTATCGCCATACTGAGAGCGCCCAAATCTGCAGAGCAAGATTGATACTCTGTGGGGAAACCTTCTCCATCATTCTGCATGCCCAGCAAGGCTGCACCTTCATAATCGGAAGGCTGACCATCAATAGGATAGTAGTACATATTGTCGGTCTTAGGCACAACTAAGCTGTAGCCAAAAAAGAGCGACTCCTCCTCGCCTGTAATAGTATAAGGAGTTTCGAGAGTAATTTCGTTAGTAGCAAACGGCTTAGTAGAGAAAGTGAAATCTTGTGTATAATCACCTTTTGTAAGGTCTGTGGTACAGAAGATTTGACCCTGTTTGATGGTATTCGAGGTCATATTACTATTAGTAGGACTATAGACCACAAAGCCTGTGACCTTTTTTCCAGCAAGGAGCTTGACATCTTCAGATTTCATTTCGAATGCCATGAACATGCGGGATTTTCCGCCCACTGGGCCATTAAACCTATAGGCCGAATATAAGCCACTGCTATAGGAGAAATTGTAAGCTTCCTCCGCCCTGGTTTGCAAATTGACTTCTTTTGCAGGAGCAAGAGGTCCAGCCTCTGCAAAATCAGAATTTACCTTCTGAAAAACAGCAGGCATCGCGAAAGCGGAGCAGGCTGTCGTCAGGGCTAAAGAAGCGAGTAAAGTTTTTTTCATTCTTGTTGATTTATGAGTGTTAAAGTTGTTTTTTGCTCTATAATCAAAGATGCACGTTGCATCCCTTTGGGATTAACGCGCATCTTAATATATTTATTTTATTTTATGGAGATTTTAACACATTCCTACTCGCAGGCTGGGAAGCCTGCGCTCCATAATTAGATTTTCTCGATGGCACGGCGGATACGGGCTATGACTTCCGACTTCGGCATAAGCTCTGTGATATCAAACATATGCGGGCCGCGGCATGCACCTACCACTGCGAGGCGGAAGGCATTCATGACATTGCCGAGATGATAACCCTTCTCTGCTATCCAGTCGAGAACAATCTTCTCTGCATTGGCCGAAGACATGTCGTCGATACCCTCAAGCACTCCGATGAGCTCCTCCATGATTCTGGGAGTATCTTCCTGCCAGCGCTTCTTAACATCTTTCTCCGCATACGACTCTGGAGCGACAAAGAAGAAATCACCTTGATCCCAAAGGTCCTGTACAAACTCTATGCGACCCTTGACCATTCCTACGGCTTTGGCTACATAATCCATGCCGAAGTCGTCGGCACTCTTGCCACGCTCTGCAAGGCGCTCCTTAAGCACAGGCATGAAGAGCTCTGCGAGTGTCATGTCGGCCATACGCATCAGGTATTCATGGTTGAACCATATGCCCTTCTTATAGTCGAACTTTGCACCGGCCTTCGAGCAATGGTCGAACGAGAATTTCTTGATGAGCTCGTCCATGCTCATCAACTCAGTGTCGTCGCCAGGGTTCCAGCCGAGAAGAGCGAGGAAGTTGACCACGGCCTCGGGCAGATAACCCTTCTCGCGATAGCCCGAAGACACTTCGCCACTCTTTGGGTCGTGCCATTCAAGAGGGAATACCGGGAATCCGAGTTTGTCGCCATCACGCTTCGAGAGTTTGCCATTGCCTACTGGCTTGAGCAGAAGCGGAAGATGCACGAATTGCGGCATGGTGTCTTCCCAGCCAAAAGCCTTATAGAGAAGCACATGGAGAGGGGCAGACGGGAGCCATTCCTCACCGCGTATCACATGGGTAATTTCCATGAGGTGGTCGTCGACTATGTTTGCGAGGTGATATGTCGGGAGATCATCGGCACTCTTATAGAGCACCTTGTCGTCGATAATATTTGAGTTGATGACTACCTCTCCGCGGATAAGGTCGTTGACGGTTACATCTACGTTGGGCTCGGTCTTAAAACGGATGACGTACTGATGGCCTTCGTCGATTAGGCGCTTCACTTCCTCAGCAGGCATAGTCAGGGAGTTGCGCATCTCGCCGCGGGTGTGGGCGTCATATTGGAAGTTGGGCTTCGCAGCGCGGGCTGCCTCGAGTTCCTCGGGAGTGTCGAAAGCGATGTAGGCCTTTCCGGCCTCGAGGAGCTGGTCGGCATACTTGCGGTAGATGTCGCGGCGCTGGCTCTGCTTATACGGGCCGTGAGGGCCGCCTTCGCGGACACCTTCGTCAAACTTTATTCCAAGCCAGTCGAGGCTCTCGCAGATATAATCCTCAGCTCCCGGCACGAAGCGACGGCTGTCGGTGTCTTCAATACGGAGAATCATGTCGCCGCCATGCTGGCGGGTGAAGAGATAGTTGAAAAGTGCGGTGCGTACTCCGCCGATATGCAGGGGACCTGTCGGGGAGGGTGCAAATCTTACTCGGGTTTTCATATCTTGAATTTGAATTTAGAATTTAGAATTGAGAATTGAGAATTGAGAATTGGTTTTACTGACTTACTTAAATTGGAATTTATTGGTCCAGGGGGCGGAGAGGGTTGGGGTCAGAACCGTAGTCAGCAGGTCGCGGTCTTCCTGAGAGAGTGCGCGCAGAGAGGTCAGGGTCGCAGTCAGCGGAGTTTCGCCCGGACCGGTGGAGAACTGCACTGACTCATAAGGCACTTTCTCCATTAGCTCTTTCTTGCTTATGCCACTCCCTTTCAGCGTGAAGAAATCTATCAGTTTCGGTGCTTTAAGGTATTTCCCGGCATCCAGAGGCTTGAGCTGATCATCGAAGAAACGCACTTCAGTGTCGCTCGCCATAGTTTCGTCGCCGACAGTATATAGAGTCATCACAAGCTGCTTCTTTCCGGCATGCAGAAGTTTTATCTCAAGTGTACTGATAGGAGTGACCTCCAATTTGAGATAGTCTGGCGCCACATCGACAAGGCGGCTCGTGCCTCCAAGGGCATTGACAGCAGGGAGTATGCTGTCGGCCTGAGCGTAGTAGTCAAGCATATCGAGGCGCGTGGAGGGACGCAGGAGGTCGAGCACCTCCAGCGGAGCCTCAGCAAAGACTTTAGATGCCGTAAGCGTCGGTTCGGAATTGTTCTGAGCATTCATACGGGCATGCCCCGCGACTAATGTCGCGAGGCAGAGGGCCGCAAGAAACCATTTTCGGGTCAAAAGCCCGAGCTTATATAAGGTCATTTCTTTTTGAATATATCGTAGTTTCCGTTGTATTTCGATTTTGGAGCATCAGCTTTTTTTGACTTCTTCTCCTTCTTTTCTTTCTTCTTTCCAGAGGCTGGGGCGGCAAGCGACATGTCATAGTCAGTGCGGGCAGATTTCTCTGCCTTTCGCTTCTTGGCATCCGCTTTCTTGACTCTGTCCTTAGCCTCGCGCGAATAGTCGCGGTCGGTAGCAAACTCAGCCCTCACCTTGCGGCCGAAGAAGTCGGCGTTGCGAAGAGCATCTACCACCTTGCGGGCATCTTTTTTACGCACGTCGAAGAGAGTGTATTCTGGCATAAGATCGATGCGTCCAATCTCCGGTTTGCTGCCTACCACAGAGCGGTTGATAAGCTCCATGAGGTTGCCTGGGAAGAAACCGGCAGCCTTGCCGATGTTGACCATAAGGCGTTCAAAGCCGTCTTCAGCTGTGCGACGGTCCTTATCTCCACGTTCGCGGCGCTCTCCCCTACCCTTGCGGTCGCTTCGCTCCCCTCTTTCCCCACGCTCTTTCTTAGCATCGGCATTGAGGTCGATGTCGGGCATGTCGCGATAATACTCGAGAAGACGGTTGAATTCAAGCGAGAGCACACGCTTCAGGAGGTCTTCCTCAGAAAGCCATTCCAATTTCTTGCGGACTCCGGGAAGGAATTTCTGAATCTGCTCGTCGTCGACGGCGACTCTCTCGATTCGGTCGGCAAGATTATATATCTGCTTTTCGATAATATGGTCGGGGGTCGGCACCTTCTTATACTCGAATGTCTTACCGATTCGCTTCTCTATCTCACGGAGCTTGCTTCGCTCACGGGAGTGGATTATGGCAACAGAGACACCTGTCTTGTTGGCACGTCCTGTACGTCCGGAACGGTGGGTATAGACAGCCACATCGTCTGGAAGACCGTAGTTTATGACGTGGGTAAGGTCGTCTACGTCAAGGCCACGTGCGGCAACGTCGGTAGCCACAAGGAGTTGGGTGACATGGTCGCGGAATTTCTTCATGGCCAAGTCACGCTGAGCCTGAGAAAGGTCGCCATGCAGACAGTCAGCATTATATCCGTCGGCAATTAGTTTGTCAGCAATCTCCTGAGTCTCGCGCTTTGTGCGACAGAAGACGATGCCATAGATATCGGGATTATTGTCAGCAATTCGTTTCAAGGCAAGATACTTGTCGTGAGCCTTGACCATATAGTAGATATGCTTGACATTTTTTGAGCCCTCGTTCTTGTTGCCGGCTACAAACTCCACGGGGTCTTTCATAAACTTCCTTGCTATGCCAGCTATCTCCTTTGGCATCGTAGCCGAGAACATAAGCATCTTCCTATCCTCTGGCACATGGGAGAGTATTTCGTTGATGTCATCAATGAAGCCCATGTTGAGCATCTCGTCAGCCTCATCGAGGATCACGGTATTCACCTTGTCGAGTTTAACTACTCCTCTCTTGATAAGGTCTATAAGGCGCCCAGGTGTTGCCACAATCACCTGGGCTCCCTTCTTAATGGCCTTTATCTGCGATTCGATACTGCTGCCACCATATACAGGTATTATCTTGACTCCATCAAGATATTTCGCGAAGTCGGCGAGGTCTCCGGCTATCTGGAGGCAAAGCTCACGTGTAGGCGCAATGACGAGCGCCTGGGTAGCATCGCTGTCAGGATTGATACGCTGGAGAAGCGGCAAACCGAAGGCAGCCGTTTTTCCGGTACCAGTCTGAGCAAGACCCACAACGTCTCCCTCTTTGGATATAAGGTGTGGAATCACCATCTCCTGAATCGGCATCGGATGCTCAAATCCGAGCTCCTCTATTGCCTTCAGAAGTTCGGGAGCGACACCAAGGTCGGCGAAGGTCTTCATTTCGGGTTGAGACTCTGCCTCCTGAGGTATGTCTATGATTTCTATATCTTGATTCTTGTCCATATTTTATATCTTCTTTAATTTATAATTAGTTATTTCTATATTCATGTTTTACCCCTCCGGGGCATATAAAGGTGGAGGTATACTTCCCCTCCGGTTTCACCGGGGGTTAACAAACTTATCAGCCCTCCGGGCTTATTGTCAATTGTCATCAAGGATGGCTATGTGACAAAAAAAGTGTGGATGCCAATCAGCATCCCCACTTTATATAACATTGGAATGGATTATAAAGTTTGAGTAAGTGCCTGTCAACGCACAGCAACCTTCTCAACTGAATTACCGCTGCGCAAGATATAGAGACCTTGACCAAGAGCCGGGACATCTTCTCTTGCCACTCCAGCCTTCACAAGACGACCATCGAGACCATAAACATCGACAGCAGTAGAGACTTCCACGGAGGATACGCCAGCGTATTCTGCCTCATACTCCTCTTCGGATACAACCTTGTAGCTTTCCACAGCATATTGGTCGGCATTGGCGAGCTGAAGATAAGCTTGGTTGCGTGGGAGGTAGTCTATATCAGCTACGTCGAAGCAAAGCTTGCCGTCTTTGACGGTAAGAATACGCATGGTCTTGCGATCGTAAGCCTTGCGGTTGGTATGATTAGTATCGTCATTGTTGAAGTAGACGCCTTGCAGCATATTACCGCTCAAATTTGCATTTTCACCCTTTGCGCCTACATTCAGGCGGTTGTCGGTAGGAAGGGGATGAGAGCACTCGATTATGACAGGAGCTCCAGCAGGGATGACACCTATGACTTCTTTAAGACCCACAGCCGGGGTCTCTGCCCAAGGATTGACCTGCGTAATGGTATAAAATTTCACACCCTCAGAATAAGCATCATAGGGGAATCCTGCATACATTGGATAATAGTATTTGCCTCCGCAAGTGAGAGTCGGCGCAACTCCAAAATAGTTGTCGGAAGAAGCATTGTCAACGGGGTCAATATACCAAAGCCTGCGGTCGCCGCTGACATCGACAGAAGCAAGACCCTTCTCATCTGTCAGGCTTGTATTCCTGTCGCCGAGATATTTCGACATGCCACTGTCTATTCCATATGCATAATAAGTCTGCTGTCCATCTACTTTCTTCCCGGGGATGACATACATGTATTTATCCAAAAATTTATGCAGACTTGTCCCCTGCCCTGCTATATCAAATTCACTCTTCGCTGCATTGACTTCAGTGATATAGAAAATCGTAGAAGGATCAGAACATGCCTTGGTGAATCCAAGATACAGTTCGATAGCTTGAACATCTATGGAAGTTGTTGAGCCATTCTTTTTAGCTGTGTTATCAAGCAGATATGCATAGCGCTTGGTGATGGCGTTCTGTACACGATAGTATCCATCGCCTTGAAAATCGGCCATGGCGGGGAGCACAGCCATTGAGATAAGTGCACTTAGTAGAATTTTCTTCATAAGTTCTGTTAAATAGTTTAAATCAAGAAACATCCGTCGTGCACTGTGACACGACGGATGTGCTTTTCACTTAACGCAAAAGATGCTTTTTATATTGCATCCCGGGCAAGTTTTTCTGTAATTACTCGCAGACGCAGATTGCAACGCGGTTGTCGACTGGATCAGCGTAGGGCTGCTCTTCAGCTTCACCCATGCTCTTGACGATGATGCGGTCTGCTGCGATGTTGTAGTTTTTCTTGAGTGTGTTAGCAACGATTTCAGCACGCTGCTTGCTGAGGCGGAGGTTGATAGCAAGTGTACCAGTGCCCTTGTCAGCATAACCAGTGATCACAACCTTAGCATTTGGGTGATCCTTGAGGAACTGAGCAACTTCGTTGACCTTGTACATCTCGTCCTTAGTGATATTGTAAGTGTTGATGCGGAAGAAGATGTCGCGACGGAGCATCTCAGGCTTAACAGCTTCCTCAACTACTACGGGAGCGGGAGCGGGCTCAACTATCTTCTCAACGATTCGCTCGATGATCTGAGGCTGCTGAACGGGAACCTCAACAGTGCGGACAGTCTTGTTGTATTTCGGACCGAAAGTATACTTGATACCAGCGAGACCATTGAAATACCAGTCGGCATTGTGAGCTTTCTTAGAGTTGTAGCCGTCAGGAAGAACGTTTGCCATCAATTCGATGCCGAGAGCCACGTGCTCAGAAACGTTGAAGTTAACGTCGAAACCAAACTGGCCAACGAAACGAGCCTTAGTACCGTCCCAGAGAAGTTCGAGAGGACCGGCGTTGTCAGCAACGAGCTTAGCGCTTGCCTCGTTAGCCTGCTTGTTGTTCCAAGCGATGTTTGCGCCGATACCACCGATGAGGTCAACGTCGACCAGACGATTGGGATTGTAGCCCCCGATAAGGTTGGTCATGTTGATAACAGCGTCAACAGTAGGAGCGATGTAGTTCCATTTCCAACGCTGATTTCCGGCTGGGCCGTCGAAATCGAGAGCACCTTTAGACTGCCAAGCGTTGACAGCGAGACGAGCACCGATGTAGGGGTTGAAGTTTGTGCCGACAGTGATCTGTGCATTCGGGTTGAAGAGATGACCGAAAGAAGACTCACCAAGAGTTTCCTGGCCACCGAATTGTCCCTGGATATACCAGTTGGGGACGTATGAATACTCGGTGATGGTTTCCTGTGCCATAGCAGTAGCACCAGCGAAGAGCATTGCACCAGCGAGCAGAATCTTATTTAATTTCATAATTGAATTCTTTGATAATTTGGGTTACGTGATGGTTTTTCAATCGGTCCGGAGCACAAAGACTCCGGACACGACCTAATCAAAACTTATTTAACCTGGATGTAGAATTTCTGAGTCGAGGTGCGACCTGAGTAGTCAACGCCCTGGTAAGCGATCTCGTAGATGAGGCCAGACTTGAGAGCAGAAGCCGGAATTGAATAGCGGATAGTGTTGCCGCTCATTACAGTGTTGAAGTTCTTAGCTGCGCTATTCACTGCAGATCTTTCAGCAGCTGCGTTTGCTGCTACAGCCTTAGTATTAGCGTCGTATACATTTGTCACAGCAACATATTTCAGATATGCCGGGCAAACGAGCTCAGCAGTGTAGCTTGAAGCGTAGAGACCTACAGAGCCATTACCGCTGTTGAATACTGTCGGAGATGCGATAGTATTTGAGAGAATACCCATCTCAGAGTCAGCCTGGTTGTAGAACATAGCTACCTGGAGGTAGTGGTTCGGGTTAGCAAGGAAGTTGTTGATCTTACCAGCCACCTTGTTGTAGAGATCTACGAGGCGGTTGAGACGCTTAGCATAAGACTCAGCTTGGTCACCGATGTTGTCGAATGCATCGTGGATCTGGCCATTAACGCCTTCGAGCACTTCGTTGATCTGTTTCTGCATCTGCAGGAGTGTGATGCTCACGCTTGCCTCAAACTTAGCAATAGTCTCATCGTCGCCATCCTGGCCGATAGCCTTGGCAAGAGCCTTAGCAAGAGCCTTATTGATATATACGGATGCTTCTGCGGGATCAGAGAATTGAGCTGTTACAGCGGGGATTTCAGTGCCGTCAACAGTTACGCCAGTGACTGTAGCAGTGAGCTCGTATGCACTTGTCTTGACGATGCTTACCTCACCCTTTGCGAAACCGATCTTGTGGCCGAGCACTTCCATGTCCTTACCTTCGATCTTAATAGTGTTAAGATTTTTATCGATTAGGCGCTTGATGAAGTTGTCAAGGTGGCCGAATGTACGGATCTTCTTGTCGCTGCCCTTGCCATAGAGGAAGGAGTAGCTGAGAGGCTTAGCAGTAGTAGCAGCTACAGCATAGTTGCTGAGCACTGAGTAGTCCGTGCCGTCGTTGTTCCAGTTGTAGCGAACAGCGTAAGCAGGAAGAGTATTGTTAAACTGGCTGTATACACCCTTGAGGAGGCCGATTGCAGTGCGCTTGGAAGGATCCTTGAGAGCATCTTCTACAGTAGACTTAAGGCCATCCTGGATTTCCATCTTAGCAGCGTCGATGTTTGCAGTCTCAACTATTACGTCAGCTTCGTAGAAACCGTTGCCTTCTACAGTAGAGCGGGTATAGCCGAATGTAAGCTCGTCGTTGCTCTTCTTAACCTTGAGAGTTGCAGGGAATGCGTTCTCAGCAGAAGACTCAAGCACGAAACCATCTTCATTGAAGAGGTGGCCTGCAGGGTTGATAGTCATGTAAAGTTTACCGAGGTTGACGTCACCGAGATAACCCTTCTTCACATCCTGATAAGCAGGAGCAAGAGCAGCGAGGTCTGCCTCAGTGAGGACAGGAGCCGCATCATAATAGTTGTCCATGCTTGATGCGCTTGGGAACTTGAAGTCGCGGTTGTCATTGTAGCCATACCAGTTGAAGAGCATGTTGCTCTGCACACCGATTGGGAGGCTGAAGTTGCCGAAGACGGGAGAATCAGTACCCTGGATAACGATGCCTGTGATGAGGTTGTCAACACGGTTAGTGATCTGGTTGAAGGCGTCTTCAATCGTATCCAGCAGGGCCTGCATCATCTGAGTCATGTACTGCTGAGTCTGCTCAATAGCAAGGAATGCCTCTTCGATATACCCATTGAGTTCTTCGATTTGTAGACGAAGACCTTCAATTTCTTCGGTATGGCCAAGAACCTGAGCCTCGAGAATGTTCAGTTTACCGTCGAGTTCACGAAGAACTGTAGTATGGTTTTCGAGAGTAGCCTGTGCAGCGATAATAGCAGCCTCATTTGCATCTACTCTTGGCTTAAGAGCCTCGTAATCATCCTTAAGGCCATTTACAACGCCAGTGAGGTCTGAGAGGTCGCCCTGCACCTTAGTGAGGTCTGCAACGATTGGAGCAAGAGCATTTGCAACCTGCTGGTCTGTGTAAGTCTTGCAGTTATCCTCAAGTGTCTGCAGTCTCTGAGCCAGGTCGGTCAAAGTGACATAGTCGTCAAGCTTGCGGGCAAGATTTTTCAGCTCCAGATCAAGATTTTCGATTTTGTCGGCGTTGTCCTTGATCTTGGCCTCGAGGATATCCATCTCCGCCTTGCAGTTCTCTCTGCATTTTGCAACTGCGGCCTCGAGATCACTTATTTTTTTCAGAAGACCTGCCTGATCATAAGTGTACTGATGCTTGAAGTCGCTCAAGTCGTCCTTACAGGACTGAAGAGTTCCCATAGAAACACTTGCTATAAGCGCCATGGCAAACCCATAGAGTACTTTTTTCTTCATCTCTGGTAATTTTAAGTTATTGATAATTATTTATTTATTAGTATATTGCTGTTGTTAAGTGGAATCTTCTCTCATGCTTGGGCATACTCGCCGTATGTAAGCACGAACGTCATTTTATGCGACTTTATACAAAAACGACTGCAAAATTAATATATTTTTTCAAATTTTTGCAAAAAAACTTGAAAAATTTTTACCACTCAAATCTATAACAACCCCGCTTTGATAATGTTCGCGTCAGTTTTGAAAAAAAATTGTGGTCAGATTTTTTCGTTTTCGTTGATTATAGATAAGAGGGCGGGCAACGCTTCCTCCGTAGGCACATTCTTTTTGACGAGAGTCTTACCTTTATATATAGAGACCCGTCCGGGACCTGCCCCTACATAGCCATAGTCGGCATCTGCCATCTCTCCAGGACCATTAACGATACACCCCATGACACCAATCTTCAATCCCTTGAGATGAGAAGTGTTGGCTTTCACTTCCGCAAGGGTCTTCTGTAGGTCGAAGAGGGTGCGTCCGCATCCCGGACACGCGATGTATTCCGTCTTGGAAATGCGCAGCCTGGCGGCCTGAAGGATACCAAGAGCGACACTCTTCACCTCATCTTTCGTGAATTTCTCTGAGGCCACGATGCCAATGCCTGACGCATAGCCATCGAGCAGCAACGGACCAAAATCAGCGGCAGCCTCCACTTGGAGATCTTCGAGCTTGGTGGTCAGGAATCCCATCATCACAATGATGGGGTTCTTGCCGCCAAGCGCCACAAAGCGGTCGATCCAGCTTCGGAATGCGCCCGGGCGGTTGTCGGAAGATGTGGTGAGCACTATGGGGAGGTCATCGTCGAAAAGATGAGGGGCCATGGCGGTAGAGACGTAGTGCCAATCAGGCTGAAGAGTGAAGTCTACGTCCATGACGGGGAATTCTCCACCGGCTGGGAAGCCGGTGCTCCATACTGAGTAATCGCGGGGCTTGCCGGGAAGTACGGTTTCCGGTTCTGGAATAGGCTCGTGGCCAGCACGCGATGCGATATAGTCGCGGAGTTTGACGGCCACCGGAATCTCAGCTTCCGGGTCCTCGCTGAGAGAGACGCGGATGGTGTCGCCGATGCCATCGCCGAGCAGCGTGCCTATACCTACGGCGCTCTTGATGCGTCCGTCCTCGCCGTCGCCAGCTTCAGTGACTCCAAGATGAAGCGGGAAATGCATGTCCTCCTTCTCCATAGTCTCGACAAGAAGGCGCACAGTCTCCACCATAACTGTTACATTGGAGGCCTTTACGGAAATGACGATGTTGTAGAAATTCTCCTCACGCGCTATGCGAAGAAACTCCATAACAGACTCCACCATGCCGGCTGGAGTGTCGCCGTATCGGCTCATGATGCGGTCGGAAAGAGAACCATGGTTCACGCCGAGGCGTACGCACGTCTCATGCTCCTTGCATATGTTGAGAAACGGCACGAATTTCGAACGGATTTTCTCCAATTCCTGCGCATACTCCTCGTCAGTGAATTCAAGTTTCTGAAAGGTGCGGGCAGCATCAACGAAGTTGCCGGGGTTGATGCGGACCTTGTCGCAGGTAGTGGCAGCCTCGAAGGCCGCATTTGGATTGAAATGGACGTCGGCTACCAGAGGAACATCACAACCAGCCTCAAGAAGACCTTTCTTGATGTTGGCCATGTTGGAAGCTTCCTTCACGCCCTGGGTAGTGAGGCGCACGAGATCACCACCAGCCTCCGCTATACGCAAGGACTGGGCCACGCTGGCCTCAGTGTCGTTGGTGTTGGTGTTGCACATAGACTGCACCCGTATGGGATTCTCCCCACCGATCCCAACGCCTCCGGCTTTGGCCACGGATGATACTCGTCTTTTGTAGTTATATTTAGACATAATTGTAATTGCCACAACTTACGGACGCACGAGCCGTGCGTCCCTACCTTAACCTTTGATTTTCCATTCGACACCGTTCTTGGTGTCTTTCACGTCGAAGCCAAGCTCTGCAAGACGGTCACGGATAAAGTCGCTGGTAGCCCAGTCTTTGGAAGCCTTGGCGTTTTTGCGCACGTCCATCAAAAGGTCGACAGCACCTTCGAGAGCCTTGATCTGTGAGGAATCACCGTCAGCGGAAGCGGCCACTGAGTCAACACGTATGCCAAGAAGGTCAACGAGGAATGTATTGAAGAGCGATTTGAGTTTGTCGATATCCTCAGCAGAAAGAGCAATCTGTCCGTCAGTAGCCTTATTGATATAGGAGCATGCATCGAAAAGCTCAGCAATCACCATCGGAGTGTTCAGGTCGTCGTCCATGGCCTCATAGCACTTGGCGGCGAAATCCGGGAGCTCCACACTTGACTTCTCAGCTGGTTTTAGAGCCTGCAGACGACGATACCCATCGAGCATCTTCTCAAGAGCCTTTTCTGCAGCCTGGAGGGCTGCATCGGAGAAGTCGACAGTGCTTCGATACTGCGCCTGAAGGATGAAGAATCGGATTACCATCGGCGAATATGGACGAGTCAGTAGTGGATGCTCACCTTTGAAGAACTGCTCAAGAGTAATAAAGTTGTTGTAGCTCTTGCCCATCTTCTTTCCAGCGATGGTAATCATATTATTGTGCATCCAGTAGTGCACTGTGTCATGTCCTTTGGCTGCCACGCTCTGAGCTATCTCACATTCGTGGTGAGGGAACATAAGGTCCATTCCTCCGCCGTGGATGTCAAACTCCTCGCCAAGGTACTTCTCCCCCATAGTAGAGCATTCGAGATGCCATCCCGGGAAACCTTCGCTCCAGGGTGATGGCCAGTGCATGATGTGCTCGGGAGCGGCCTTCTTCCAGAGGGCGAAGTCAAGAGGGTTGCGCTTCTCATCCTGGCCGTCGAGCTCGCGAGTTGTAGAGAGAAGGTCATCGATGTTACGGCCAGAAAGCTTGCCGTAGTGATAGTCTTTGTTATATTTAGCCACATCGAAATAGACAGAGCCCTGACTCTCGTAGGCATATCCCGCGTCGAGAATCTTCTTGACGTATTCAATCTGCTCGATGATGTGTCCGGATGCGTGTGGCTCGATGCTCGGGGGGAGCACATTGAGAGCCTCCATGTCGTGATGGTAGCGATTGAGGTAATATTGCACCACCTCCATAGGCTCCAACTGCTCAAGACGGGCTTTCTTTGCCACTTTGTCTTCGCCAGAGTCAGCATCGTGCTCAAGATGGCCGACATCAGTAATGTTGCGCACATAGCGCACCTTGTAGCCGAGGTGCTTGAGGTAGCGGAAGAGGATATCGAAAGTGATTGCAGGACGCGCATGGCCAAGGTGGGCGTCTCCGTAGACGGTAGGACCGCATACATACATACCGACCCTTCCCTCATGCAGGGGCTTGAAAGGTTGCTTCATGCGGCTTAAAGTATTGTAGATGTAGAGCATTGTAGAATTTAGAATTGAGAATTGAGAATTGGGAATCCTAAGAATTGGGAATTCCTAAAAATTTAACGGGACGCACTTTGCGTGCGTCCCGATATTTGAATTATCGATGACGACTTTTCTGGGTCGACAACGATTTGGGCTATCAATTGTTGCTGAAAGGATTCTTCTTCTGGGCGCCATTGCCGTCCTTGCGTACGATCTCGCCAAACTTATCCTCATACTTGCGGACGTTGTCGGTCAGCGCATACATGAGCTGCTTTGCATTTTCTGGGCTCATGATAATGCGGCTTACGACTGGAGCCTGGGGCATACCGGGAGCTGCGAAGATGAAGTCGATGAGGAATTCATTGGGGCCGTGGCCGATCATTGCGAGGTTGGAGTATTTTCCGTCTGCCACTTCGGGACGGAGCTGGATCTGAAGCTGATTCTGATTCTGATTTTCCTGTGCCATATTTATCTAATGATAAACTATTAATTATTAATTATAAATTTAATTATGCGGATATCAGGGAGCCCTAATATCGCCTTGTAGAATGCGAAATTAATAAAAAAGACACAAATTACCAAAAATTTATCATTAATCATTTATAATTTATCATTAAAATTTAGATTAGTGAGAGGGTCCATACGCTAAGGAAACCGACCGCCGACCCAGCGAGCACCTGCATAAGAGTATGGCGCCCGAGCCATATACGCGCACTCCCCAAGAGACCAGCACACAGGATAGCTCCAACTATCCACCAGACCATGTCGGCGCTTGAAGGGCCTTCTTTGATGACCTGGATAAGCATCGCCACTACTCCTGCTATGCCAGCGGCATGGGCACTGATTTTCCAACGGAAGTTGATCAAAAGATTCACGAGGCCTGCGACCGCTCCACCGATAAAGAACATTGCCACCCACAACGGTGCCATCTTCATATAGAGAAACAGACCCGTTCCTGCCATGCATATTATAGTGATGATATAAGGAATGAGACGCTCCTTTCTTCCATTGAGTCCGACATCCTGAATCAAGCCAAGCTTTTTCAAGAGGAGCACAAGTATCATAGGCACCAAGCAAGTAGCGCCGAAGACAATAAGCGTAAACAGCAGCTTAGTGCCAAAAGAGGCATAAGACAGAAACGACAATGAGAATATGAGCATTATGCCGTAGACCGGCATCAGCAAAGGCACGAACACCCATGAGATGAAATGCGAGAATCCCGTGATGAAGCGTTCCAGAGGAGTATTGTCTTCCGGAACTTGCGGCACATCAGATTCAGTGGACGACTCAGTCTCTGGCGGAGTAGGCTGCTCAACAACTTCGACGGTCTCTTCCACCACTGCCTCCACGGGCTCCGGGGGGCGCCATCCTTCGGGCTTGGGCATATAATCGAAATGATCAGACATATTTATAGAATTGAGAGGGTACTGGGCTTGTGAAATTCATATCCTGACGAGTCAAAGGATGCGCGAAACGCAAAGTCTCTGCATGGAGAGCCAATCGGTGGAGCGGACCGCTGCCATTGCCATAGCGTTTGTCGCCGGTAATGGGGCAACCGAGATCGCGAGCATGAACTCGAATCTGGTTCTTGCGACCGGTATCGAGAGAGAACTCAGCTAATGTGCGCCCTTTACCGATGCGACGGACCTTGTAGCGAGTGACAGCAAGTTTTCCTTCAGAAGGTTCATCTGTAGAATAAACTTCATGTTGGATAGTCTCAGCAAGATGACTTCTCACCTCACCGCTTTCATTCTCGAGTTCTCCATCGAGCAAAGCCACGTATTTGCGTTCAAGCACCATATTGTTCCAATTATGCTGGAGAGCTTCCTTGGCGTCAATATTCTTGGCAAAGACCATCAGACCCGATGTGTCGCGGTCAAGACGGTGAACGATGAATATCTTATTTGAAGGGTGTTTTGACTTGACATAATCACGCAGTATACTGTAGGCCGTCTCCACATGGCTATTCTTGGAAGAATCTGTTCCGACTGAAAGAAGGCCATAGCCCTTGTCAACAACTATAATGTCATCGTCCTCATATACTAACTTCAACCTTGGATGATGGAACACGACGAAAGGTCGAGTGAAGTTGAGCTCCACAACGCTTCCTGGGGCAACCGGGGCATCAAAAGCAGTGGCGACATTGCCGTCGACAGCAAAATGACCAAACTTCAGCCATTTCTTCAGGTCGCCTCGCTTGACATCAGGCAAAACGAAAGCAGCGAACTCCAGAAGGCCCATTGAGGAGTCGCCTTTATTTTCGCGGCGAAGAATGCGGTCGGGGTCCCAACCACCTCCTCTGCCTTTATATTTTTTGTTAATTTCTTTCATCTATTAATACCTTATCTTTAATCTTTAACACTTTTCCCAACAAAAATATCAATTTAATGCCAAAAATTCTCAACATCTCACAAATCTTTAAAAATATTTAGTTAAATTTGCACCTGAAATCCATTAATAAGCATCGACATGAACTCTACAGTCAGAAAAATCTTACGTTTCGCCATAGGACTCTCGCTCATATCCTTCATCGCACAGGGAGTGCCAGCATCGGCTCAGCGTGCGCTTATCCAAAAGATGGATGAGCATGGAGTATTCAATAAAATTGAACTTGCCGCCAATATCGGCACCACGGGCCTTGGACTTGAAGTGGCCAGTCCAATGACAGAGTGGGCCAAACTACGTGTAGGCTTTGACTGGATGCCTCCATTCACAGTCCCCATGACTTTCAGCATGGACAGCTATGTCGACGGGAAGGTAAACGACAAATTCGACCGCATTGAAGAGACCATGTATAAGATAAGCGGTTTCCATATCGACAAGGAAGTGCACATGGAGTCAAAGCCGACCATGACCACCATGAGGGTGCTCGTAGATGTATACCCATTCAAACACGACCGCCACTGGCACTTTACAGCCGGTTTCTTTTATGGAGGAAACTCGATAGGGAAGACAATCAACACCATTACAGAGATGCCATCGCTTCTTGCTATGAACATGTATGACCGTCTGTATAATTATGCGACCGACGAAGACTTCATACAGAATGTAATCGACAATCCTATCTATGGCGATATATACTTGAGCCCGCAGGCAGCCATGACACTTCAGGAGAAGCTGCTCGAATGGGGCTCCCTCGGAGTGCATGTAGGCGACCACAAGGATGGCACTCCTTATATGATGCATCCCGACGAGGACGGCACTGTAAGCGCCAAGGCAAAGGTAAATCGCTTCCGTCCTTACGTAGGATTCGGCTATGGCGGAGCACTGAGCCACGATGGCAAATGGCAAGCGTCGTTCGATGCCGGCGTGCAGTTTTGGGGAGGTGCTCCAAAGGTTACCACTCACGACGGAACCGTTCTCAACGACCTCGTCAACCTTCGTGGGAAAGTCGGCAGCTATATGGACCTTATGAAATGCATACCCGTCTATCCTACGATAGATTTCCGCATATCTTATACATTCTGACATTACTTAGTCGTGGAGGAGATATTTCAGCTCTTATGGGCGAATCGGATGCTTGGGCTCAGCTTTCCGCTTGAGAGCGGAGAGAAAGTCCGTGTGATCGACCCTGGCGTACTTAATCGTGACGCAGGCCCTGACTTCTTCAACGCAAAAGTGAAGATAAACGGCCAGACCTGGGTAGGAAATATCGAAATCCACATGAAAGCCTCCGACTGGCATCGTCATGGGCATAGGGAGGACCCAGCCTACGACAATGTCATCCTTCATGTAGTGGCTCTGAGCGACATGAGGATACAGCGAGTGGATGGCACCGAGATACCGCAAATGCAGGTCACGCTGCCTACTAACTTCTACCATACTTTCGCCTATCTGACCCAGACAAACTCGGAAATAAGGTGCGCCAGTCGACTTAGCAACATAGATGCTCTGCGACGGGCAGACTGGATAGAGACTCTGACGATAGAGAGACTCCAGCATAAAGCAGCGCGGATAGAGGAGGCTCTACGCAACTCCCATGGGGACTGGAATGCCGCCTGCTTCCTTACGCTTGCACGGGCATTGGGATTCGGACTTAACGGCCTACCTTTCGAGATGCTTGCCCAAAGCATCGACCTCAATCATCTGCGTCGACATTCCGACAATATACTTCAGATGGAGGCAATTTTCTTCGGTCAGGCTGGTATGCTCGATGCCACCACCAACACAGCCGACAGAAGATACCAATTGATGTGCAGGGAATACCAGTTTCTCGCCCGCAAATACTCGATGCACCCCATCCCACGCACTGCATGGAAGTTTGCGCGGACCCGTCCTCAAAATCTTCCTTACCGCAGGATAGCCCTTCTTGCCAAGGCAATGGCTGACATGCCCGACCTCATGCAGAGGATACTTCAGACGGGAGGAGATGAAGATAAACTGCGTCCTCTCTTCCGCTGGCAAGTGGACCCATACTGGAGCCGAAGGCTAACCTTCGGAGGTGATGGACAAACCGAAGCCAATCCCCCATCACTTACAGAGGCAAGTATAAGCGTGCTTCTGATCAATGTCGCAGCTCCTTTGCTTTATGCGTATGCACTTCTCCATTGCGACCATGAGATGAAAGAAGCGGCCGTCGATCTGCTTACGGGACTCCCACCTGAGCGCAACGCTATCACCCGAAGCTGGCAGCAATTGGGGCTGGGAGCAAAAGACGCAGGCACCTCGCAGGCGCTCATCCACCTGCGGAAGGAATATTGCGACCGCCACGAATGCCTTCATTGCCGCTTCGGACACACCATATTGAGATCGGAAATCATGGTTTAAATACTGACACGGACATGATGATACCATCATAGCCAGAAGGCATCTTCATCAATGTCTCGGAAAAAGCAAGCTGCACGTCGCCCATATCATAAAGCCAGATGAACTCCTGCTCATCTGCTGGATTGACATAGGCCGTGGCAAGGTCGACCTCCTTGAGATTTAGGGCGCCTACAATATAGTTTCGGAGGTCTTCCGTCATAAGATCGCCAAATTGTAGATTGCTAATACGCGCCTCGTCGTCTGCAATGACTTGCACCGCCCACTCCCCGGGATTTCCTTCAATATCGGTATAGAGTGGAGTACCTTGACCATCCGTCAATATACCCAGGAAATTATAGTCGGTGCTGTCAAGCGGCTCTCCGACCCGGACAGCGTCGACAAGAGAACATACCGTCATGGCAATGTCATTGTCGGCATGATATGGAGTCTCTTCCGGAGCAGTAGAATCTATGCCGACAGCTGCAGTCTTATTGCCGCAGGCCACCAGCATGATCAGCATGACCGACATCATGAGTTGCCAAGCTTTATCCCCTCCCCAAAAATACTTTCGAGCGATACTATACATATCAATTTTAGAAAATCTCCGCAAAATTACAAAAAAAATCGATACCTAAAGATTTTTTAACAAATAAAATCGTTAATTTTGCATTATGGACTGGAATAGACTTATATCCGACAAGCGTCTTGGACTTGAACAATACCATGACCCGCAACTTCATACCCGCTCCGATTTCCAGCGGGATTATGACCGTCTTATCTTCTCCTCTCCTTTCCGCAGGCTTCAGAACAAGACTCAGGTATTCCCGTTGCCTGGGTCAATCTTCGTGCACAACCGTCTGACGCATAGCCTGGAGGTATCATCTGTAGGGCGTTCGATGGCGAATGAGGTAGCCAATATCCTCATCGACCGGCATGGCTTCGACCTACGCACTGCCAAGCTGAGCGATATGGCCGACATCGTGGCTACGGCATGCCTGGCCCATGACCTTGGCAATCCCCCCTTCGGCCATAATGGAGAAAAGACCATCTCAAGCTTCTTCACCGAGGGAAAGGGGATTGCGCTGAAACCTTTCCTGACGCCCCGGCAGTGGAGCGACTTCGCCCACTTCGAAGGAAATGCCAATTCCTTCCGCCTGCTGACCCATAAATTTGAAGGGAGACGCGAAGGGGGGTTCGCAATGACCTACAGCGCCCTCGCATCAGTAGTGAAATATCCTTATTCATCCACCCTGGCTGGAGAGAAGGGAAAATTCGGATATTTCGAGACGGAAGAGGAAACATACCTGAAAGTGGCCGAAGAGCTCGGAATTCCGGAGACTGAGCCAGGGCGATATGCCCGCCATCCCTTCGTCTTCCTCATGGAGGCGGCCGACGACATATGCTATCAGATAATGGACATCGAGGATGCACACAAGCTCAAGATTCTTTCTACGGAAGAAGTGAAGGGGCTTATGCTCAACTTCTTCGAAAAGACGGAGCGTGAACACATGACCGAATCGATGCGGCGACTCGATGACCCTAACGAACAGGTGGGATATATGAGGTCGAAAGTTATAGGCGCACTCGTCGGAGGGTGCTCAAAGGAATTTACCGACCATGAGAAAGAAATCTTGGCTGGAGACTATCATGGAGCACTGACGGCCAACATACCCGGCCGGCTTAGCGAAGCCTACGCAGAATGCAGCGATACCGCTTGGAAAAAGATTTACAATGCTCCTGAAGTTATCGACATCGAACTTGCAGGCAACCGCATCATCACATATCTCATGGAGAACCTTGTAGGTGCCGTCATGGCGCCAGAGAAAGCTTATTCCAAATTGCTTCTGGAGAAAGTGCCACGACAATATGATGTGCGATCTGAAGTCCTCAGCACGAGACTCCAGGGCGTGATCGACCATGTGTCAGCCATGACCGACGTCTACGCCCTCGACCTTTTCCGAACGCTCAACGGGCACTCGTTGCCTGCTGTCTAAGTATCAATGATAAATTATAAATGATCAATGATAAATTATAAAAGCAATTTGATGAGCGACCTTACACTCGCGCTACGGCATATGTTGCTACTTTTACTTTTCATCTTATCATTCTCAGCATATAGCAAAGACTATCACCCCGATGAGATAGCTAATCCCAACATAGCCAATCGATATGAGTATGTGGCGGATCCTGAAAATCTTCTCAGTGCCCAGACCCTCAGGAGTGTCAACTCGCGTCTGCAGGCTCTGCGTGACTCCACAACAGCAGAAGTTGCGGTGGCAATAGTTCCCTCAATTGGCGACTATACCGTAGAGGATTTCTCTGAAAAGGTTTTCACACGCTGGGGCCTTGGCAAAAAGGATAAGGATAATGGAGTGCTTCTGCTGATTTCTCCCGACAGCAGGGTGGCGAGAATACAGACTGGCTACGGTGCGGAAGGAGTGCTCCCCGACATCACGTGTGGCAGAATCATACAAGAGGCCGTCATACCCAACATGCGTCAGGATTGTCTGGATTGCGCGGTGGATGAGGCCACCGCCATGATATCGCGTGTGATGACTGATTCCGAATATGCCGATGAGCTTCGGTCCAACTTAAGAGATAACCATTCCGGAATTGAGGAAGCTCCGGTCAGCAAGGAGACTATAATAGGATTTCTTGGTGTAGTGGCAGTCCTGCTATGGATATTTGCAGCCGTAACCTATATTAGTCATAGACTAAAGGCCAGAAAGGTGACATCTTCTGGTGAGAAAGCCCATGAATGGAGGTCAATTCTGACTTTGCTCGGATTTCTTTCGGTTGGCACGTTGCTTACGGCTCTTCCGTTCTATCTTTTAGCACTCTATCATTACCGGCGTGCCCGCTACGGAAGCCACACATGCAGTGTCTGCGGAGGGAAGTCTGTGGCTCTGACAGGCAATCAGAAACTTGGAGCCCTTACGCCCAGCCAGCAGTTTGAAGAGAAGTTGGGATCGGTACACTACGACGTACACCGATGCGAGAAATGCGGCAACACGGAAGTCACCGGTTATCCTGCAAAGAATACAAAATACACCTATTGTCCGCATTGTGGGACACGTGCCTATCATTTCCTCGGCAGCAGGACATTGCGCCAGCCCACATTCCATTCCGAAGGAGAGGGAGTTTCACAATACCGTTGTGATTATTGCGGACATAACGACAACAAGAGTTTCCGCATACCGAAGAAAGACATGGCAGATGCGATGGCAGCTGCCGCAATCCTTGGATCATCGCGTCGCCGAGGTGGCGGAGGCGGCTTCGGAGGAGGTTTTGGCGGCGGCTTTGGAGGAGGACGCACCGGTGGGGGCGGTGCTTCGGGAAGATGGTAATCTATTCCTTGCGAAACCGAAGACTGCTGTTTTGATAAGGGAATTTGACGGTGATGGTATTCGCCAACGCATCAAATTCGGCCTGGACATCATTCCTCATCCAGCTCCCCTCAGCATCGCACCATTCCGCATCAAAGACCGAGGGGAAGGAAGTGGCTATAAATTTCGCTTTCATACGCCCAGGAATCCACAAAGAGGCATTCGTCCTCGCTCCTGCAAGATAATATACCACATAACATCCCTCTCCAGGTCCAGGAAGAACTGCTATCCTATAGCTGCCTCCAAGCCGCGCAAAAGAGTCGTCGTGCTCATAATCGAGCAAAGAGTAGACTCCAAGAAGTTTCGTTGGCTTTACTGCGAGGGAATCGAGAACAGAAAAAATATCCGTCTCAGTTGACTTGCTTATCTCAACGGGGACGGAATTTATATTTACGATAGAGAAATCAATGGAGGATTGAGACATCGAATAGATGTTTGGCTCTCCAATGGGGTATAATCGAGAGGCAAAACCCACAGCATGCTTATATTCCCTATTGCCCACAAAGACATTCCAATTTTCTCCTGTGCGCACTACTCTCCAAGAATTCTTCCCTCGATAAGGGTCGATTCCTTCAGCCAAAGTGGCATGTCCCAATTCCTTCCCTGAAGCGACATCAAACACTCGCAAGGACAGAGCATCGATGCGCGTGTCGCCGAAGGGTTCTGATTGTGATCGAGGCCTTACTTCAAGCCTTACGGTGTCGCCTCCTTGGCATGGGAAGTCAGCTCGCCATCCTTTCATTGAAGTGTCGGCAACGCGAAACTCAGCGCTTAACACTTCCACCCGTGCCGGGAGCGGAGAGGCAGCAAAAAGCGTGGAGGCAGAAGAGAAGATACCGACAGCCGCGAATATCAAGATAATAATGCCTATGAGCATATTGATGCGCTTCATGGTGCGCTGAGTGAAGTGACCGCGGAGCTTATCGACAAAATGCGTCACAAGCCACCACCATCCAAGAGCCCCTCCAATGATACCTATAAAACCAAGCACATAATGGTAGAACTTCATACCCTCAATGACGAAGTTGAACTGGGCGAAGAGACCAATGATGAGGAAAAGTATCAAGGGATTGGAGAATGTCAATGCGAACCCTTTCAGTATATCGCCTTCACGCGAGGGAGCGCCATGGTCGGCATCAGCTGCAATCTGGCCATCGGGCTTCTTACGCATGAGCCATATTCCGAAGAACACAAGCACAACCGATCCCAGAAACTGAATCGGGCTACGGTGGTTGTTGATGAAGTCTTCAATGAAGGATAGTCCGAAACCAGTCAGCAGACAGTAGATGAAATCTGATATTGCAGCTCCAACACCGGTATAAAATCCAGAAAGCCTACCCTTGTCGAGAGTACGCTGGAGGCAATAGATACCGACCGGGCCCATGGGAGCCGAAATGACGACCCCAATGACCAATCCGCGTAATATCATCAACACCAGTTCTTCCACTTTTACTCTTTGTTTAATGGTCAATTATGGATGATATAACCACCAGTTTGGTGGGGCTGGCAGACGTAGCGTCGAAGTCCGTATTTATATTTCCCAGTCAGCGCTGGGCCTCCTACAGGAGCCCCTCCAGCAGTCACTACATCATATCTTGAGCCGCACTCCGGGCATACTGCCTCCAAGTTGTTGGAGTCGATAAAGACCCTTACTTTCTGACTTCGCTCCACCGGACATGAGAGATCGTAGGCAAGAGGGACATTTGGGTCGGCCGTGAAAGGATCGACACCGCCAATAAGAAGGACGCCGCCAAAACCGACATACGTATTAGCATTGTATGGGAATCCTGCAGGACTGACTATACCTTGCCCATTGATAAAATTTCTCGAAAGTCCTACCCCCGCAACTCCATACGTGTTCCACATACCAGCTCCAGAGAGGTCAATATAGACCGGAAGAGAAGGTATGCGGTCGTCGTCCACTTGATTGCACGACGAGACCACCGACAGCACAGCTATCAGCGACAAGAAGAGGCTACCCTTCTTCAGAAAGGATAGGAAGCGGGAGTTAATCATTTTTATGACAGGACTGACTTATGAGAAAGGAATCGAACGGAGTACGCTTGCAAATTGCTCAGTCATCTTCTGCATCGGACCTGAAATCATCGGCTTCAGCATCATTGGAATCTCAATGTCCACCTTGGCCTGGGCGCGACAAGATGCGTCATCTACAGGATGGATGTCGAGCTGAAGCTGCAGGGGCACAGGAGTTCCCTCACCCTTAAGGGTGATGCGGGAAGGAGCGTTACGCTCCACAACGCGAAGTTTGATTGCACCCACAGGACCACCAGGAATCTCGATGCTGTCGGCAGTAAGATGGATATTGTCAAACATCTCCTTCTTATCAGCCGGAATCTGATCGGCCGGGACTTGCTCAAGAAGACCCTTGAGCGCTTCTAAATTGCTGAGTCGATTGAAGACATTTTCGGCCGAAGCCTTCAATGGGACTTCATCGCTTTTGTATGTTGCCATTTTTTGAGTTGATTTTTAAGTTAAACTTTTGTCAAAATGCGTCCTGCTGTGGCACCCAAGAATCAGGATTCTTCCGCCAGTCGCGAAGGGCTTCTGCCTCAGAGGGACTGATGAACTGAATCTTCTCAGCCACCTCAAGCATGGCCGTGTAGGTGCAGAGGGCAACTGCATTGACGTTGGCCTCGCGCAGACGCTTGATGGCGATAGGGAACTCATAGTTAAAGAGAGCGACTATCCCAATGGCCTCGCATCCGGCATTCTCAACAGCTTCGATGGCACGGATAGCGTTGCCGCCTGTGGAGATGAGGTCTTCAATTACCACTACTTTCCATCCGGGTTTAAGATTGCCTTCTATTGTATTTTCAAGACCATGGTCTTTAGGGGTGTCGCGTACATATGCAAAGGGAAGCCCCATGACATCGGCAGCCATAAGACCCCATGCAATTGCACCATTGGCCACGGAAGCAATTGCGTCGACTTCTGGGAAGTTCTCCATGATAAGTCGCGCCATCTCAATCTTTATGAAATTGCGTACATCAGGATAAGATAGAGCCTTTCGGTTGTCGTTGTAGATTGGAGAGTTCCAACCCGAGCTCCATACAAAAGGCATGGAAGGCTGAAGTTTTATTGCACTGATATGCAGAAGTTTTTCTGCGAGCATTTTATCCGGAGTATTCATAATATTATATTTTTGCGGAGAAGAGATGATGGTTTTGCGGAGGAGAGTTCCAGCTTAATCAACATATTCTGCCAATTATAACGCAAATTTACGACATTATGGAGAAACCTCCAAATAATTTTTAATATTTTTTCAATTATTCTTCAAAATAGGCATCACGCAGAGTCTGCAGGGGGATGGAGTTGCAGAGGGTTATCCTTTATATTATATTCGTCATACGGTAACACAAACTGAAAGTAAGTAAAGCCTGCAGTCTGGGCATGCAGCTGAGACTTCCGCCGCAAGTGAGCGCAGTGTGGAGCCAGTGGTGCATACATCGTCGACAAGCACGAGTCCTTTCCCCCGCAAGGCATCAACATCCTTCACTTTGAATGAACCAGACAAGTTGGCGAGTCGCTCCTGAAGTGTCATGGCAGTTTGGGTCTTATGGCTCCTTGCTGCCTTGAGTACATTCAACACTGGAAGACCAGCAGCCTCCCCGATACCTTCTGCTATGTATTCGGCCTGGTTGTAGCCGCGACGGGCTTTCTTCCACCAGTGCATCGGGACCCCAGCCACACAGTCCGCACCATCAAAGAAGCCGGCCATGTGCAACTCCTCCCCCACTATCTCCCCAAGCCGGCGACCGACGGAGGGGAACTGACGGTATTTCATATCGTGAATTGCTGCCGCAAGTTCTGAATTGCGTGAGTATATGAAGTGGCCAGTGGCTCTCACAAAAGGCACGATTCCAGCAAATCGGCGCTCCATCGGATTGAGAGGCATACGATGATATAGGGAGCGAGGCAATGTCTCGATGCATCTGACACAGAACACACGCTCAGTGTCGCGCAAAGAGTTGCCACAGATATGGCATGTGCGCGGCATGAAGAAGTCAGCAAAGTCTTTGAGGAATCCTTTCATGGGTTATTCTTTGCAGCCATAAACTTCCGCATCTGGGATATAATAAGTTGAGACTCAAATCCTCGCGAGGCCATATGACGGTAAAGCTTCTGGCGGTCTTTGACATCCTTGAGGTCAAGGGATTTAGCTTTAGCAACCATAACTTTTTGAATAGCCTCGATATAGTCAGTATCTTGGATATAATCCATTGCTTCGGAGATGTGAGCATCGGCTATGCCTTTCGCACGGAGACCCATGCGGATTTTCATCCGGCCCCAACCGGAAAAACGGACTTTGTCGACAGCATATGCCTTGGCGTAGCGTGAATCATCGAGGTATTTGTTTTTCTTGAGATACTCAATCATCTTGTTCGCCTCTTTAGGGGAGAATCCTTTCTTGAGTATCTTGTTTCGTATGTCGGCGACGCATTGCTCGGCGCCGGCACATAGTCCGGCCATTTTCACGAGCATTTCGTCGGCTGTCGGGGGTCGTTTCATTTAGAATTTAGAATTTAGAATTGAGAATTGCAGTTAGGCCCACTTGGCTTTTAAGAATCTCTTTTTCCCGTAGGAATCTACCCTTAACTCTACATCTTCCCATCGTTTTGCTTCATAGTAGGCTTTGACTTCATCTGCAAATCGAGGGTTGAGCTCGAGATATACAGACCCTCCACTTTTGAGTCCGCGTCTTGCTATTTCCTCAATCCTTTTATATGGCCGGATGGGATCGTCGGCAGTTACGAAAAGGGCCTCTTGAGGTTCGAAATCTTTTACCCTGACCTCCATGTCCGCTTTCTCGTCGGGAGCGATGTAGGGAGGATTACTTACCACGATATCGAGAGACTCGGGGGTTGGCTGCCATTCATGCATGTCGGATTTGATGAATTTCACCTTAGCCTTGAGGTCTTTGGCGTTTGTCTCAGCATATTCGAGAGCTTTCTCGCTGAAATCAAGAGCCAACACATCAGCAAACGGGAGAGTTCTTGCGAGCGAGATGGCGATGCAGCCGGAGCCTGTGCCGATATCGAGCACTTCGAGATCTTCCTTCTCTTTGGCGTCGTCGACTATCCAGTCTACCAGTTCTTCGGTTTCAGGTCGGGGTATAAGGACACCAGGACCGACTTTGAAGTCCATACCATAGAAGCGGGCTTGGCCCGTAATATATTGGATTGGTTCGCCGAGAATAAGACGGTCTACGATTCCGTCTATCTCCCGTTTAGCGAAATCAGACAGTTCCTTTCCTTCATTGATTATGAGGTCTACGCGGCTCCAGCCCTTGACGTAGCTGAAGATAAGCAATATGACGGCCTCGCGTTCGCGACGGTCGTAGAGAGCCTCGAGTCGCGATCTGACCTCCAATAATTCTTCTCTGACTGTAGACATGAGTGTAAGATTTAGGGAATGACTCCGTATTAGACTTACAAAATTAGCAAAAAAAACGACACGAAACTAAAAATTTATGTCAAAAGACTTGCATATCCGAAAAAAAAGCCTTAACTTTGCAGTCGCAAAACGCAAACGCGTAGGTCCTATAGCTCAGTTGGTCAGAGCACCTGACTCATAATCAGGGAGTCCTTGGTTCAAGCCCAAGTGGGACCACAAATTAGAAATCAAGCAGTTACGACTTCAGTCGTAGCTGCTTTTTCTTTTGGTCTGAATACATTTCAGAGCACCTGACTCTCCGTGTCTATTAATTGGCAGGAGTCTCAAGCCCAATACTGCGTAGTCAGGGTAGTTAGCACGCTCCTGCGTGCGTCATAGCGAAACTGATGGTAACCTCCTATAATTCATGGACATAGTTACTAAAAGTCAGTTCGCAGCGGTTGCAAAACCGTCGTCCCATTCACTATGCAATCGGAATCGGGACGAAATGGGACGCGCCGCGGATGCACGAACCGTGCGTTCCTACCATAAATATAAAAAAGGAGGCATGCAGACGTGTCACCACTTTGCCGGTCTGCATGCCTCGAAAAAGGATAGGAAATGGTCCTTTGTTCTGTTGAATCCGAACTTGTACAGTTCGGGTGCGTATAGGGCAACGAATGCGGTCGTGTCGTCGCCGTCAGGGTCGATACGCTCCGATGCGGTAGCAAAGGAGTCTTCAGTCTTTAGTCTTCAGTCTTCAGATTGCGGACAAGCCGCTTGTATGAGCTGATTTGGACTTAGGGCTTAAAGGCTTGGACCAAGATTCCGGTGGTGTAGGGATTCGGCGCTGGGGGTTGGGCCAGCTCTCCTGCCGAATCGGTACAGGGCACCGGATTGCTTTCGTGAGGGTGTTAGGTATGCAGAGGGCGACGTTTGGGCCTCAATGCTGCACACTTCTATCTTCTCGTATAGCATCGGTTGGCGGTTTTGCTCTCCCCTTCCGCCGTCGGGGTGTTGCAAGATGTAAGACTAATTCTGACTCAGGGATCATCTTGGTCCAGCCGTGGTGAGCGGCGTGGAGATGGTCCCAGGACAGCACATGCCGGGCGCGTTTGGGCCTCAGTACACACATGAGGAACTTCCGTCCAGCGGTAGATGACCTCTCACCTGCGACAGA
>CAZIAX010000001.1:0-75943 GCA_964537745.1 uncultured Sangeribacter sp. | reverse complement strand
AGGCTATGACGGTATTTCCGAATGTCATACTCGGGAAAGAGGGACTGAAGATAGAATTATAAATAGTGCTGCCCCTCCGGGGCAGTGTGGGAGAGTTGGGTGGCAGTCCCTCGGTTTCACCGAGGGCTAACAAGATTATAAGCCCTCTGGGCTTAAAAGGCTCCGGCAAACAGATAAAAAAGTCCGGCAGTCGTAAGACTGTCGGACTTTTGCGGTGAGGACGAGATTCGAACTCGTGGTAGGATTGCTCCTACGTCAGTTTAGCAAACTGGTGGTTTCAGCCACTCACCCACCTCACCATAAGAGGCGTTTCCCTCATTTGCGGTGCAAAGTTAATAAGAAAATTTGAGACCGCCAAATTTTTTGCAGAATATTTTATTGTTTCGGTCATTTTTCTTAATTTTGTAGTGGGAAAAAGCTCTGTCATTATCACGCAGAGGCCGCTTAGGAGCAGGATGCAGAGAATAAATAAAAGAAATAATAATTCAAACATCAATATATTACGATCATGAAAAAGACAATACTTACGGCGATTGCAGCCATGGCCGCGGTATCAGTGGTGGCTGAGTCCCCTCTGTGGATACGCGATGTGGCTATTTCACCTGATGGGGAGTCGATAGCGTTCACCTATAAGGGAGACATCTACTCGGTTCCAGTGGGTGGAGGAGAGGCACGTCAGCTTACCTCCAATGAGGCGTTTGACTCAAAACCTGTGTGGACCCCTGATGGGAAAAGATTGGTGTTCCGTTCTGATAGGGAGGGTAGCGACGATATCTTTATCATGAATTCCAACGGAGGAAGTGTGAAACGACTGACCACCTCGAGCATAGCCGAGCAGCCATTGGCTTTCCTAAATGACTCAACACTTCTCTTTTCGGCCAACGATATGCCTGCCCGCGGTTCGGCCCAAGCTCCGATTCTTCCGCAGACATATTCCCTCAATGTAAATCAGCCAGGTACCCGCCCCAGCATGTTCCTTTCCATGCCGATGCTTTTTTCATCTGCAGGAAAAGATGGGAAAATCATCTTTACAGATAAGAAAGGTTATGAAGATGTCTTCCGCAAGCATGAGCGCAGCTCAGGCACCAATGACATCTGGCTCTATGACAACGGCAACTTCCGCCAATTGACCAACTTCAACGGTCATGATCGCAATGCAGTCTGGGCTCCTCAGAAAGATTCATTTTTCTTCCTTTCAGAGGAAGACGGCACACTCAATGTGTATGCCGCAGACCTTAATGGCGCAAAAAGAAAGCTGACAGCGTTTGAAAAGCATCCGGTCAGAAACCTGTCGGTGTCAGACGGAGGTCTCATGGCTTTTAGCTGGGATGGCGAACTTTATACTTTGAAGGATGGCGGACAACCGCAGAAAGTAAATGTCAACATTATAACTGATGACTATGACTCAGATCTCGTGAAGCGTTATGTGACAAACGGCGCCTCATCCTTCTTTGCGGCCCCCAAAGGCAACGAACTGGCAATAGTAATCAGAGGTGATGTCTATGTGACTGACGCCAAGTATAAGACCACCAAGCGTATCACAGACACTCCCGACCAAGAACGCACTGTCAGCATCTCTCCCGATGGAAAGACTATGGTCTATGACAGCGACCGCGACGGATACTGGCAACTTTTCACTGCCAAGATCAAGAATCCCGATGAGGAGCAATTTGCATATGCCACAGAGATAGTGGAAGAACCACTGTATAAGTGCGCTACAAGCGCCATGCAACCAGTCATTAGTCCTGATGGCAAGAAGGTGGCGTTTCTTGAAAACCGCTCGACTTTGAAGGTAATAGATCTTGACACTAAGAAGGTCACCACTGCACTCGACGGGAAATACAATTATTCCTATTCAGACGGCGACCAACAGTTTGCCTGGAGCCCTGACAGCCAATGGCTAATAATGAACTATATCGGCGAAGGGGGATGGAACAACACTGACATCGCACTCATCAAAGCTGACGGCAGCCAGGTGGTAGACTTGACAGAGAGCGGTTTCAGCGAAGGAAATCCGAAATGGGTTCTCGATGGAAAGGCCATTGCCTTTGAATCGGCAAAATATGGCATGAAAAACACCGGCAGCTGGGGCAACCAAAGCGACATAATCCTTATGGCTCTTGATGGTGATGTATGGGATGACTTCAACATGACTGAAGAAGAGGCCGCTTTAAAAGAAAAAGATTCCAAGGAAGATGGCGATTCCGACTCCAAGGATGACAAGAAAGATAAGAAAGACAAAAAGGATAAGAAAGGCAAGAAAGATGCCAAGGCTGATAAAAAAGAAGAGAAATCCAAGTTCACTCCCGACCTTGCCAACCGCCGATACCGCACAAAGCGCTTGACAGGCAACTCCGCACTGATAGGTGATTACTTCCTTACTCCGAAGGGTGATAAACTCTACTATACTGCTTCCAGCACGGAGGGTAAGCGCAATCTCTATTGCCGCGACATTAAGAAAGGGGATGTATCGGTTGTCACCTCTGGCATCTACGCGCTGGAGCCCGATGCAAAGGGAGAAAACCTTTTCCTTTGGGGCAGCGGTGGCATAAAGAAGATGAACCTTTCCAACGACAAGATAGAAGACGTAGAATATGAAGCGCTCTATGACCGCAGCCCATCGAAGGAGCGCGAGTATATCTACGACCATATGCTGCGTCAGGTGAACGATAAATTCTATGATGAGAATCTGCATGGGGTAGACTGGGCATATTATGGCGACCACTACCGCAAGTTCCTTCCCTATATCTCCAACAATCGCGACTTCGCGGAAATGCTGAGCGAGATACTTGGTGAGCTCAATGCCTCGCATACAGGGGGACGTGCCTACGGAAACGGGGCAGCCCTTTCTACTGCTTCCCTTGGAGCATATTTTGATGAGACATATGATGGCAACGGCCTTAAGATAGCTGAAATTATCGCTCGCGGACCACTATCTACGAAATCTGCAAACATTAAGCCAGGAGAGATCATTCTCTCTATTGATGGAGAGGCCATAGGCCCGCGTCAAGACGTAAATGCAATGCTTGACGGAAAGGCTGGCAAGAAAGTGCGACTTTCAGTAAAGGGCACCGACGGCAAGACGCGCGATGTGAATGTGCGTCCTATCTCGCAAGGTGCACTTTCCGATCTCAGCTATGAGCGTTGGATAGAACGCAACGAGCAAATTGTAGACTCCGTATCGGGAGGCAAGATAGGTTATATTCATGTGAGGGGGATGAACACAGCAAGTTATCAGAACGCCTATGAGCGTCTGCTTGGTAAATACCGCAACTGCGATGCTGTGGTGGTAGACACCCGATACAATGGTGGCGGTTGGCTTCACAACGACCTTGCTATTCTGCTGAATGGCAAGGAATATGCACGCTACTCTCCGCGAGGACAATATATCGGCAGTGAGCCATGGGCGCAGTGGACCAAACCGTCGGCAATGCTCGTCAACGAATGTAACTACAGCGATGCGTCGGGCACTCCATATGTATTCCAAACCCTTGGAATAGGTGATGTGATTGGTGCTCCAATTCCTGGCACCATGACAGCTGTATGGTGGGAAACACAGATTGACCCAAGTCTTGTCTTCGGCATTCCGCAGGTAACCAATCTTTCAATAGATGGCAAACCTCTTGAGAATACGCAGCTCAATCCGGACGTCATCATTTATAACGCACCGGCAGATGTAGAAGCAGGACGCGATGCCCAGCTCGAAGGAGCTGTCAAGCACCTGATGAATCAATAACTCAACTTTCGCCTTTGGGGGCGAGTGTTGAAGGTTATGAGGTTATAAGGTTATAGTGTGATTAAGATAGAATGTTATAAGAAAAGGCGGTCTCTTACTGGAGGCCGCCTTTGATATTTGATGTTTTGTTTTTAGTGTTTTTGTGTTTAGGCTTTGAGCTTAGCGATGATGTCGAGGGCCTCGCGGCACTTTTCGGTGACGTACTTCCAGTCGCCGGCAGCTACCTTGTCTTTCGGGAAGAGCTTGGAGCCCATGCCTACGCAGTATACGCCAGCTGCAAACCAGCCCTTGAGGTTTTCTTCAGTTGGCTCGACGCCGCCAGTGACCATGATCTTTGACCAGGGCATCGGAGCGAGAAGACCCTTGACGAATTTAGGACCGAGCACGTCGCCAGGGAACACTTTGCAAAGATCGCAGCCCACCTCCTGTGCGAAACCAATCTCGGAAACGGTGCCGCAACCGGGAGTGTAGGGTACGAGTCTGCGGTTGCAGACTTTGGCTACCTCAGGATTGAAGAGGGGGCCTACTACGAAGCATGCGCCCTGCTGGATATAGAGTGAAGCTGCAGCCGGCTCGACGATGGAGCCAACGCCGAGTGCCATCTCAGGGCACTCCTTAGCTGCAAACTTGACTACTTCCGCAAAAATCTCATGAGCGAAATCGCCACGGTTTGTGAATTCAAACGCACGTACTCCGCCATCGTAGCAAGCCTTTACGACTGCCTTGGCCACCTCAGCGTCCTTGTGATAGAACACAGGCACCATCGGAGCCTCAGCCATCTTTGCAAGCACTTGCAGCTTATCAAATTTTGCCATTGTCAGTTTAAAGGTTTAGAAGGTTTGGGATGTTTAAACGGTTTAGAAGGTTTAAACGGTTTAGGTTTAGTTGTTGGGTAAGGATTAACGCTGTACGCGACCGTTTGCGCTGCCGCCTGCGAGGGCTTCTACCTCAGCGATAGTCACGAGGTTGAAGTCGCCGGGGATAGTCTGCTTGAGAGCAGAAGCAGCAACAGCGAATTCGAGAGCCTCTCCCTGAGTCTCCTTGTTGAGGAGGCCATAGATAAGGCCGCCGGAGAATGAGTCGCCACCGCCTACGCGGTCGATGATGGGGTTGATTTCGTAGCGCTTAGACTCATAGAACTCCTCGCCATTGTAGATCATGGCCTTCCAGCCATTGTTGCTTGCGGAGTAAGATTCGCGAAGAGTAGAGACTACATATTTGAATCCGAATTCCTTCATCATAGCTTGGAAAATGCCTTTGTATCCTTCGGCAGAGGTATCGCCAGCCTCAACGTCGGCATCCGGCTTGAAGCCGAGACAGAGTTCTGCGTCTTCCTCATTGCCAATGCAGACGTCGACATACTTCATGAGGGGGCGCATGATAGACTGAGCCTTTTCGCTTGACCAGAGTTTCTTGCGGAAATTGAGGTCGACAGATACTGTCACACCGTGGCGCTTTGCAGCCTCGCAAGCAAGGCGAGTGAGCTCAGCGGCCTTGTCGCTGATAGCAGGTGTGATGCCGCTCCAGTGGAACCAGTCGGCACCCTTCATGATCTCATCGAAATCAAAATCTGAAGGATCAGCCTCTGAGATGGATGAGTGAGCGCGGTCATAGATCACTTTTGAGGGGCGCATAGAAGCACCGGTCTCGCAGTAGTAGATACCAACGCGGTCGCCACCACGGGCAATGTACTGAGTGTCGACGCCATAGCGGCGGAGGGCATTGACAGCAGCCTGTCCGATTTCATGAGTAGGCAGTTTAGTTACAAACTTTGCGTCCATACCATAGTTGGCGCAACTAACAGCGACATTTGCCTCGCCGCCACCGAAGATGACTTCGAAGATGTCGCTCTGAATGAATCGCCGATGACCTTCCGGCGAAAGACGGAGCATTATCTCTCCAAGGGTTATTATACGTTTCATTCCGCAAATTTAAGCAAATATTTGCAAACATCATAATATTGCATAAGAAAAATTTCATTTTTTCGTTTCTTATACAGAATGTGGCGGTTTTTACCCCATGTCGCAACATACTTTCCACATACATATGACATCTTCAACCTTTCGAAATACTGCCCTGCGGCTCTTAATGCTGTTGATTGTGCTCGGTATCCCGGGCGCCTCCTACGCCAAATGGGGCGAGAAGGTGCCAAACCGTCAGTATGCCGACCTCAAGCGCTGGCATTGGGGCTTCTCTGTGGGCACACACGTGCAGGATCTTTCCTTCACTCATTCAGGACTAATCACCGACGACGGGCATCAGTGGCAAGTAGAGGTGCCTGACTTTTCACCTGGCTTCAACGCCACAGTGCTCGGCGACCTCCGTCTGCACCGATACTTTAACCTGCGTCTTTCTCCCGGCATGTATTTTGGCTCGAAGACCGTGCATATGCTCGACTTCAATTCTGGCGAGAAGCAGATTCAAGATATGAAAAGCGCATATGTGGTCATCCCACTCGACCTTAAGATATCTGGCGATAGACTTCACAATACTCGTCCATACTTCACAGTAGGGGCTATGGGGGTGCTCGATATCTCGAAAAAACGTTCAGATCCTATTGTCACTAAAAACTTCGACACGATGCTGACTGTGGGATTGGGGTGTGACTTCTATCTCCCTTTCTTCAAGCTTTGTCCGGAGATTAAGTTTTGCTTTGGACTGACCGATATTCTCAAGCATGACCGGCCTGACCTTGACGAGAATCCCGCTACGATGCAGATAACCCAATCACTCAATAAAATGAAGGGCAACATGGTGGTGCTCTCCTTTTACTTTGAATAGCAAAGAAACGTCTCAAATCAATGGATAACCCTATACGAAATATACAGCGAATTGTAGTGCTCGCCGTCGTAAGCCTGCTTACCTCGCTCTCGCCCCTCTTTACAAGGGCGCAGAGTGACCCTCTGTATACCCAGGCCTGGGCCCTTCCTACCCTATATAATCCTGCGGCAGCCGGCTCGACTGACTGGCTTAGGATACGTGGAGCTGCACGCCTTCAGTGGGTCGGGATAGAGAACGCCCCAAAAAGCTTTACTGCCACTGCCGACATACCATTTAAGCTGCTTGGCAGAAGATGGGGTGGAGGAGTAAATGTCACTCAGGAAGGGATAGGGCTTTTCTCAAATACATATGTCAACGGTCAGTTGAGTGGCCGCTTGAAAAAACTCTTCGGGGGAGAACTTACGATAGGAATTCAGGTAGGATATTTCGGGTCAAATTTCCGAGGGTCGGATGTCTATATACCAGACGATGACGACTATCATGAATCTAACGACCCCTCCATACCGACTCAGGATGTAGGAGGCGGCACTGTCGACTTTGGCATAGGTCTGCAATACGTACATCCTAAGTTTAATGTCGGAGTTTCTATGCTGCATCCAGCGGCTCCGAAAGTGAAGCTGAACACGAAAGGTACCACCTCTTCTTCCGCCACTTCAGACAACCACGAATTCGAAACATATGTTAACCGTGTGCTCTATGTGACGGCCGGAAGCAATATTCCGGTCAAAAACACGTTAATAGAATTGCAACCCGATCTCATTGTGGCATCCGACTTCCGTAGCTTCTCAGGTGTCGTATCGCTCAAAGGATGGTATAATAAGATGTTTTTTGGTGGCCTGGCCTATAGATGGGACGACGCCGTAAGCATCAATTTGGGCGCGGAATTCAAGAATTTCATTCTGGGATACGCTTACGACATACCGACCTCGAAGATACTGAAAGCATCGAGCGGCAGCCACGAACTGACGGTAGGCTATCGGCTGAAGCTTGACTTCAGCGGGAAGAACAGACACCGGCACAGAAGTATTCGCCTAATGTGAGCATCTGGGCAGGAAATAACTTAAACAACATCTATTAAAAGGCAATCGTAACAACCTCTAAATAATGAGAATTTCAGACATCAAAGATATTGCAGCCGCATACCGTTATTCCTTCACTGCTGTATGGATAGCAGCGGCTATGTTTATGCTCGCAAGCTGTGCGTCGCTTGGGCGAGGCGGAGCCGGAGGTGAAGTGACCGGTGTAGGCGGAAGCACCTTCGCCGAGCCAGTTCCTTATGGTATGGTGCTTGTAGACCGCGGTGCATATGCTATGGGCCCTGCTAAGGATGACTCTATCTGGGGCATCAAAGGGAATCCCAAGGGTGTCTCTGTCGACGCATTCTGGATGGACGAGACTGAAGTGACCAACTCCAAATACAAGCAGTTTGTGCTTTGGGTGCGCGACTCCATCATCCGTGAGCGTCTCGCAGACCCCGCCTATGGTGGCAACGAGGCGTTTAAGATTGAGGAAGACAAGGAGGGAAATCCCATAACTCCTTATCTCAACTGGAACAAACCTATACCTTGGCGCAACGCCAACGAAGATGAGCAGAGAGCTATAGAGAGCGTCTACCGCACCAACCCAATAACAGGCCAGCGAGAGCTCGACCCCACTCAGCTCAACTATCGCTATGAGATATTCAACCATACGGAAGCCGCCAAACGCAAGAATAGACTTGACGCTACCAGACGCGACTATAACACAGACAATCCGGTCAATTATGAATTGCCGATTATATCAAAGGATACAGCTTATCTGACCGATGAGGGTGAGATCATCCGTGAGACCGTCACCCGTCCTCTCTCTGGAGATTTCGACTTTCTCAATACATACATTGTCAATGTATATCCTGACACCACTGCCTGGATCAACGATTTTGACAATGCCTACAATGAGCAATACACGCGCCTTTACTTCTCCAACCCTGGCTACAACAACTATCCAGTGGTAGGAGTAAGCTGGGACCAGGCAAATGCCTTTGCCAACTGGCGCACAGACTATCTGCGCCGTAGTCTGGGCAAGGAGGGAGTCTATATTGAGCCTTACCGTCTGCCTACGGAAGCGGAATGGGAATATGCAGCACGTGCCGGAAATTCCGAAAGTTCCTTCCCATGGAGCGAGACTCTTCCAATGGATGAGCGCGGATGCTTTTATGCCAACTTCAAGCCTGGCGACGGCGACTATGTGCGCGACGGACACGTCATCACTTCGCCTGTGGGCACTTACAAGGCCAATGATTTCGGCCTGTTCGATATGGCCGGCAATGTCAGCGAATGGACCTCTACAGCCTTTACGGAGAGCATAGATCGCCTTACGAGCGACATCAATCCTGAATACCGCTATAATGCCGCAATCGAAGACCCATATAAGATGAAGCGCAAGATTGTGCGTGGCGGTAGCTGGAAAGACGTAATGCAAAATCTTCGCAGCGACCTTCGCCAGTGGGAATACCAGAATGAGCAACGCTCCTATATCGGATTCCGCTGCGTGCGCTCACAGATTGGTTTCGCTAAGGGAACTCAGAAAAGAAAGTAATACTTTGACTCGCTAAATAATTCAAACATCAATGGTCAAAATCCGCAAATACGCCAACTTCATAGAACGTTTCCTGCACGGAGAGAAAGGACAGCGTTTCTTTAATTTCGCATATTCCATAGGCGCCGCCGTCGTGATTTGGGGTGCGCTCTTCAAGATACTCCACCTTCCCGGTGGTAGCACACTGCTCTGTATCGGTATGGGTACTGAGATTGCAATGTTCTTGCTGACTGCTTTCGACCGTCCTCCGAAGGATTATCATTGGGAAGATGTATTCCCGGTGCTCGATAGCCATAATCCGGAAGATCGTCCTGATCTGAGCGGACATGGTGGCGACGGGGTCTCCGGAGGCGTAGTTATAGCTGGAGGAAGTGGAGGTTCTTCATCTGGTGGAGCATCTGTTAGTAGCCTTGATTTTCAAGGATATGATGATGCTGGCGCTTCTGGAGTGGCTGCTTCTTCCGGTGCATCTCAAGGCATCATAATAGCAGGCGGAGGCGGAGGTGTAGCAGCTCCTAATATGGATATCAGTGAGGAGGACACCAACAATCTTGTCGAGTCGATGAAGGATATGGCTGAGCAGATGAAGGGCGTCACCGAACAGATTGCCCAGCTGCGCGAGACCACTGATGCGCTCAACAAAGTCAGCGAAGTACTGCTCAATTCATACAAAGCTATCACAGACAATTCTGAATCCGTGTCTGCTTCTTCCAATGGTTATGTGGAGCGACTGGAGGACCTTAACCGCAATATCGGCGGCCTTAACACTATCTACGAGATTCAGCTCAAGAGTATCAGCTCGCAGCTTGAGAGCATTGACAGAGTCAACCGCGGCCTGAAGGATATACGCGATATGTATGAGAAGTCAGCCAACGAGTCGAGCCGCTACTGCGAGGAGACAGAGCGCATGAGCCGCTATATGCGTCAGCTCAACAAGATATATGAAAATATGATCACGGCTATGACCATGAACATGGCCAACCCGATGGCTGGCGGCGTAGCAGCCCAGCGTCAGAATCCTTTCGAGGAAAAATAAATTAGAAAATGGCAGGAGGAGGAAACAACGTAGCAAGAATGTCGCCGAGGCAGAGGATGATAAACCTTATGTATATCGTCCTTACCGCTATGCTCGCGCTCAACGTATCGAGCGACGTGCTTAACGGCTTCAGTCAGGTGCAGGATTCCTTGCATCGCACCAACGACAATCTTTCTACTAAAAATAAAATACAGTTCGACTACTTGGCGGAACTCTATGAGAAGAATCCCACCAAGGCTGGCCCATGGTATGAGAAAGGGAATACCCTTCATGAGCACACCGGGAAACTCTATTCTCTTATTGAAGATATTAAGACGGAGATCGCCAAGAAGGCCGATGGCAAGGATGGCGACTATACAGATCTGAAGAATCTTGATGACCTTGAAGCAGCCTCAGCTGTGCTTCTGAATCCTGCCTCAAAACGAGGAGAGAAGCTTCGCGAGGCTATCGAGGAATACCGCGCATATGTGACTTCACTCGTGCCTGACACTGTCAAGCGTGGCGTGATAAATGAGATGCTCTCTACAAAAGTGGAAAGTGTGAAAGGCACCGTAGGAGAAGTGAAATGGGAGGAAAAGCTATTTGACAATATGCCTGCGATAGCAGCGGTGACTATGCTTACAAAGCTGCAGAATGACGTCAGTCAGGCAGAGAGCGAGGCTCTATCCAATCTCATAACCAACGTAGATATCGGCGACGTACGTGTCAATGAGCTCAGCGCATATGTACTTCCAAATTCTAACATGGTCATGCGCGGAGGTAAATACTCAGCTAAGATTGTGCTTGCCGCCATAGACACCACAATGCGCCCCGAAATATTCGTCAATGGGCAAAAGCTCGGAAATCCAAATGGTATATATGAGTTTACTGCTGGTCAGACGGGTTCCCATGAGTATTCAGGTTATCTTCAAGTAAAGAAAGGCGACGGAACCCTTGAGAAACATGAGTTCAGATCGCAATATAACGTTATCGAGCCGATGGCGACGATTTCACCAACGATGATGAACGTGCTTTATGCCGGTATCGACAACCCGATATCTATCTCAGTTCCTGGAGTGCCGATGTCTGCCTTGACAGCGACAATGACCAATGGAGCACTGACACGCAATGGTGACCATTGGATAGCCCGTCCGACTAAGGTCGGTGAGAATGCTGTCATAAGCGTTTCTGCATCAGTAGATGGTAGCAATCAGAATGTGGGGAGCATGACCTTCCGTATCCGTCAGCTTCCAGACCCTACAGCGTATATCTCAGTCAAAGATGCCCAGGGCAATCCATCTGTCTACAAAGGAGGACCGAAGCGTATCAGTAAGGCAGCCTTGATGGCGTGCGATGGTCTGTCAGCTTCTGTCGATGATGGAATTCTTGACGTCGCATACACAGTAGTATCGTTCTCTACCGTCTTTTTTGACTCGATGGGTAATGCAATTCCGGAAGTGAGTGACGGCTCCAAATTCTCAGCCAGACAGAAGGAGCAGTTCCGACGCCTTAAGAATGGCCAACAGTTCTTCATCTCTGATGTAAAGGCGAAAGGTCCTGACGGTATCACCCGTACGATATCGCCAATGCAGGTAGTGCTAAATTAAAGTATAGGTGGCATTCAGTCGCCTCATAAGTAATAGAATATGAAGCTATTTAAGAAAATACTCCCTATAGCCGCTTTGGCGGCCACTGTCCTCTCCTTGACGGCGCAGGACAATACTGGCGTTGTGCGTCGCAGCGGAGCTTCGAAGCGTGGCCAAAAGCAGGAAGATACATCGGGTCCGAAGATAACCGACCGAATGCAGGGCTTTTTCGAGGGGCCAAAGACTCATGACGCCGACCTTGCCTATCAGCGTCAGATATATCGTCAGCTCGACCTTAAGAATGTGCCTGAGAACACTCCTCTCTACTTCCCTGAAGATATTGTGGATGGCCAGCAGAATCTCTTCCGCATCATGCTCAGTCTTGTCGTAGACGGCAAGATACCTGCATATGAATATCTCGACGGACGCGAGGTCTTTACAGACCAGTATAAAATCAAGGTAGGAGAGATGCTCGACCGTTTTGATATCTACTATCAAAAGCAGGGTGATGGCGACCGAGCTGTCTATACTATCGAGGAGGCAGACGTCCCGACAGGGCAGGTATTGAAATATTATATCATCGAGAAATGGGAGTTTGACCGACGCACCAACCGCATGAAGACCTTTGTCGAGGCAATATGCCCGGTATTGACGAGAGGTGGCGATTTCGGTGGAGACGCCAACTACCCGATGTTTTGGGTTAAGTTTGACCAATTGCGTCCATATCTCGCTCAGCAATATGTCTTCCTCACAGACGACAATAACCTTCCTCAATACAGCCTCGACGATTATTTCAATCTTGGAATGTACAAGGGAGAGATATACAAGACCAAAAACCTGCGCAATCTATCGATGGCACAGATGTTTCCCGATGAGGACGACCGTCTGCGAGCGCAAGACAGCATAGACACCCGTCTTCGTGAGTTTGGAAAGGACCTATGGGTGCCGACTCGAGAAGAATACCTCGCTATGCTTGAGGCGGAGGAAAATGGCGAGGCTCCAGGCGTGGCTGCTGTAGAAAGCGGTGACTCTATTCCCGAGCGTACCGTTGTGACTGCCGACGAGGAGAAACCGGTGACTACAACCCGGAAGTCAAAGCGCTCAGGGCGCAAGAAGACTACATCGTCGGCTGCCTCAAAGAAGAAACCCAGCACTCCGAAAGTCTCTCAGCCGAAGAATACTTCCAACACCGCTAATTCCAGCGCGCAGAAATCCGTGCGCCGACGCAAACGATGATAATAAAAGGAAGACCATCACATCGATGGTCTTCCTTTTATTATCATCTCAGATACATTATAATCTGAGTCGGTGGGTAAATAAGGTTCCCCAGCTTGTGCTTTGTCTGAGAAGATGCTTTGGCCCAATCCTGAATATTCTACATCAAGATAGCTGTAGCGCTTGCCCATCATATCGAGAAGGGAAGGAAACACGTCAAGTTGAGTCGTCAAGAGTCCTTCTTTGCTTTTTAATGGGGAGTTGATTATAATGAAAGGCACATACTCATCGTGAAGATTGGTTGAAATCTTTGAGGCCTGTATCTCATGGTCACCAAGAATTACAATAACAGAGTCATCGTATAATCCTTTACTCTTTAGGATTGCAAGGAATCTTTCAAGGCTTCTATCAAAATGGCGCAAACGGGCATAGTATTCCCGATCTCTTTCATCTTCAACTTTGAAGTGAGGAAATGCAGACTCGTCAGTGACTTTTTGATCATCGAAGGGATCATGCATAGATATCGTAGTGACGAAGAGATAGAAAGGAGTAATCAACTTTGAGACTTCGATTTCTGCCCTCTTGAAAATAACACTGTCCTGATCCATACCTTTTGAGGCTATATTGTCGATAAGGGTGTCGAATCCATAACTTTTCGTAGTAAGGGAATGCATCCATAATCCTTTGTTCTCTCCGATGATTTCCATCGATTGGCGATTCAATGCCTTGGCGATTGAAGGATAATCATTGAAGGCATAATTGTCTACCAACGCTTCGTTTCTTAGCGGAAGCAGACCCGTGTTGTAGATGAATTGTGCGTCAGATGACCTGCCGTAGTCGGCAAGGATGCGGCATTTACTGACAATCGAAGAGGAGTCAGCAGTAATTTTCATTATTGTTGGGATGAGTTTGGCAACCTCAGGCTTTTCTATTACCTTGAAAGGGAGAGACTCTACAATTATCATAATCAGATTTCTTCCTTCAAGTGTAGACAGCGAATCGTCTGTAAAGTGTGCTCGCTTTCCGTCGTTGTTAGAGAGATGTCGTTTGATTACACTAATATCCTTGGGCGTCAGGTCCATTCCGATATTGAAGCAGCTGACTATGCATTTCACTACATATCCAGAGAAATTATGCATCTCATAGGTGTCTCTCCAAGTCAAGCTATCCTTTGAGAAAATTAGTTCTGCTACTTTCTTATATGATTCGTCAGGATGCCAAAGTATCATCCTTCGGAATACGCCGGCATATGAGAAACTCCACGACATCAAGCATATGGCTGCAATGCAGATTTTCAAATTTTTTCTTATTGGAGATCGGAGCACCTCTCTTCTCTTCCATAATAAATAAGCCAAAGGACAAATAGGCAAGATAAGAAAAAGCATATCGTATATATGGAAAGAAGATATCACACCGCTTGTGATGGCTGGATCGCCTATGTCTGCGTTTAGGTAACTTGAGGCTTGTAGGAGATCCTCGAAATATCTATGATAGAGTATATTAGCATACAAAATTATGCCTACTGTCCATGTGGCTAAAACACCAATGACTCTCCACTTACCTCTAAGAAACATACACGGGATGATGATGACGCAAGTATCTGCAATGGCTGAACTTATCTTGAATGGCAGTGATATATGTGTCAAATGCAAGGAGAATGAGAAATCCAAGAAAAGAATGAATAAGGTGGCGAAAAGAATCATCAAAAAAGACTCTCCGTCTGTCCAACTTTTATTTAGTTTTTTTACGATGTTCATATCTAAAGCAGTTGTAATGGAAATATTGTTATAAGGTTTGAGATCTTCAATCGTTCTTGTCGACTGAATCATCAGATGCTTTAAGTTTATTTCTGAGGTTTGCTACTCCCCACACGATGGCTATAGTGCATGAAATGGCCATCAGCGAGTAAGAATATATGGCATTCGTCATAAGTGAGAATGAGAAGCAGGCAGAGGCGAGAATGACAGCATACGACATTCCTTTTAAAGCCTCGCGTGATAATCGGTAGCCGTAGAGTCTATGGTTTACGAAATAGTATACTATGAGACAAACTGCATTATCTGCAAGGAAGGCGTAGCCAAGGCCAATGAGGCCGAAAAAGTAGAATCCGAGACAACTCAAGAGCAGTGTAAGGATATTGCCGAAAAGTCCTTCGAGAGCGAAAAAAGCTTTCTTGTTGTCTTTGGCGAAGGTGATGTAGCCCATTGGCATCATAAGAGCCCTAAGAGTTATACCCAATCCCATCCATCTCATAAGTGGCAGGATTGGGTCAAATTCTTTTGTAAAGAGGACCTGTATCACCAACGGGGCGGTTATGATGAGCAGACAGGCAGCCGGCGCTATAATGAGAGCCACAATCTCTGTCTGGCGGTTGACAATAGAGTGCATTAGTGTATTGTCGTTTGACGCTTTTGTCAGTCGGGGAAAATAGTCCATCGCCATGGCTGTGAAAACCATGCCTGAATATTGGGCTGTTGCCGAGTTTGCCGCTTGATATAGGCCAACTTCAATGTCGGAAGCCAAAGTGCGTATGAAGATGTTGATGCCATAAGTGATAGAAGTCCCTATTAAGTCGCTTGCCATCAGAATGACTCCCATTCCTATCATGCGTTTGATCGTTGGAAAGTGTTCACGGGTGAAACTCTTTAAGGGGGTGTAGTCAATGCTCTTGCGAAGAGAAATTAAGTAGAATATAAACATAGCTATGGAGAGTGCGACCATAGCCGGGACGATGCCCGAGTTGCCATAGAAGTAATAGAGCGGCACTCCAATGAAGAGGCCGGTCAGAGCCCCTACAATAGAAGCCTTTGAGAGGCGTTTGACTTCATGCAGGCCTTGAAGAATGGATAGAATTCCCGTTCCGGCGATGCCAAAAGCCACTGCGATGCCGAGGAGCATGAATTGCCACGACATGTCGGGGCTTCCGAATGTCAGTCGGCTGAGCGGCTTTGCGAAAAGAATGCATATGAGAGCACCAAGAATGGATGTCGCTGCCAGAATCTTAAGCGAGAGTCCTATGAAGCGGGAGGCCGACTCCTTATCGCGGGAATTGTCTGCCATTTCCCTGACAATAGAAAGATTGAGGCCGAGCGAAGCGAATTTCTGAATCGTATTGGAAGAGGAAGTGAATAGAGATGCCATACCCATCCCGTCGGGCCCAAGAAGAATAGCCACACATTTTCCTCTGACCCAGTTGATGAGTATCTGAAACACCTGAACACCTCCAAACATGGATGTGCCCTTCAGGATATTCTTATACGAGTTTTCAGATGCCATTTTTAAGTCGAATAATGGGGTCGATAATTTTAAAGGCCATTCTTGCTATTGGCATAGGAAGACGCATTATAGCCAGATAGCGTGGGCTGACTCTTCCTTTCAGTATCGATGTATCCATATACTGCATGGCTGTTGCGATTCTTTGAGTGGCTTCAGTCTGATGATGTCCCTTAAGTTTTGACTTATTGATGAGACGCAGGGAGTCGACACAAGCATAGAATTTATTTTCGATGGCTTTGATATGAGTCGGAGAGTCTTCTCCAAAGGCTGTCGAAGTCATGCGGAGGAGGCTGTCGCAAGTAGAAAGAGTGCTGTCGATGATGCGAAGGAGGTTGACATGAGTTATAGATGCGCTATGCTGCCGGTAAAAATACTTAGCATCACACATGGTGACTTTTCGGCACATGAAGAGAAGCCAGCGGGAAAGGAGTTCATCGGAAAAGATGGATATTTTATCCTCTTCGGTCAGCTTCTGGTCAGCCCCTGTATAAATCTCAGGTAGGATAGCGAACCCACACATAGGGATGTCCCACCCACATAGTGTATGGCTGACAAGGTCTTTCCCTTCCCAGATTTTAGTGCTGTCGAATGTGTCGGTGGGGATTAGCTTATTAATCCCTGATTCGTCCCATTTCCACATCTCTGGAATTACTAAATCAGCTCCGGATGAAATGATCTTATTATAGAGTTGAGTCAGAAGGTCGGGGGATACTTTGTCGTCAGCATCGATTGTGACCAAATACTTGCCTCCGGCAAGATGGGCAGCCCGCATTCTGGGGATGTATGCTCTTCCTGAATTATTATCTGACTTAAAGAGTTTTATTCGAGTGTCTTTACTGGCGAATTCTTCAGCGATAACAGCTGACCGATCGGAAGAACAATCATCTACCAATACCGCTTCCCAGTCTTGGAAGTCTTGGGCGAGAATACTTTCCAGGCATTCCCCAAGATAGGCTTCAGCGTTGAAGACTGGTATTATGATTGAGAAAAACGGTGTGCATCCTTCTACTTGACTTCTTTTGTTGTCGTTCATGACTTCGGCAGGTATGTTGAAGAATAGTCAGGAGTGGGAAATACACGTTTTTTACGTGCTGTCTTTACTCCTTTTATCCAGTTAAGACAATACGAAAGAGGAGAGGGGGCGATACCTTTCTTCCAGAGTGGAATTTCCCTCAGAGCATGAGCTATCATTCTCAAAGACCAATCATGAGGGTGGAGGCGAAGGAAAACGGCTCCCTTGGTTTGGGGGCGCGTTGCAAGCATGAGATTTCGCTCGGAGGTGGTTGTTCCATCATGTCGGTTTATGGTCAAGGGAATAAACAAGCCTTTAAGTCCAGCATCGAGGCATTCACGAATGAATACATCCTCTTCACCGGAAGGGAAAGTACTCCCAATCCCAAAGTTTTCATTAAACCATATCTTGCCTCTTACAGAGTCTTTTCGCAGCGCAATTTCAAAAGACGTGACGAAATACCCTTTCTCCGGAGTGGAAAGATCACATTGGCGTGTGGGATAGAATTTAGAATGAGAAAGTGATTCGTATCTGAATGTGAGTAGGTCCTTATCTGGATGGGTTGCAAATGCGTCCAGAACTCCTCTCAGACCTTCTTCAGAATAGTCCACATCGTCATCCCCAATTAGAAGAAGGGGAGCTGTGGCGATTGAGAGTGCAATGTTTCTGTTGGCGGATAGTCCTTTGGTATCGGTGGTATGAATTGAGAAGTCTGCTCTGTCAAGAGTCGCAGGTATAGGCGTGTTTCCGTCGGTCTGCCAGCTTACAAGATACTCCACACCAGGCACTGTGGGATGGCCGGAAGCGGCCACCCTTTTGATGCCATCCTCGCCGTAGGTGCAAATCAAGACCTGAAGCAATGTGGAAGCATTCTTTTGGTTGTCGGTCACATTATTATCCATTGTTATCCTGCTTAATCTCTTTTAGTGTGTTCTCCCAATGCATTTCAAATAAGGGAGCTATATTGCGCACGTCGTTGTGCTTCATTGCCAGCAGTCGGCCTTCCTCTGCCATTTTCTTCATGCGTGCCCTGTCGAGTACAAGGCTACGCAATCGGTCTTTGATTTCCTCCTCTTTTTCGAGAGGAGATAGACAAAAGATAGGGCGACTGGCTTCTTTGATATACTCATAGTATTCTTGTTGTCCGCCCGAAGCGGTGATTCGTCCTAAGGCCATGGTCTGAAGCGCATTGGTGGCCGGAGAGTATGAGTATAGTTGGTCTATTACGATATGGCTTTTTCGCAACTCCTCGAGATACTTTTCTAAAGAAAGGTTTTTCACCACTTTAACTTCGAGGTGCCCTTCCATTTCCCCCTCAAGTTCTCTGCAGATGTCAAGAAGTCGCGCTGTTCCTTTTTGAATTTCCATGTTTCCCCGCATTCCAATAAGAATTTTGACGGGAGAATCGAAATCCATTTCTGTATATTCCAGGGCTTCCAATTCAATAGGAAGGTTTGTGAAAACGAGTTTCTTTGGGTCCATATGCTGTCGAGCTGACATGTCATACTCAGGAAGCACCGACATTGCTCCGTCTATAGTGTCGTAGAGATGTGTGGTGTAGGAGGCATGAGATGGAATCAGCCATCCTGTTTCGCGCAGGGGGTCGCACTTGACAAGCGGAGTAAGCTCTTTACCAATGCGGAATTCAGAAAATCTGAAGAGGTCGGTGTCTACGCAGTCTTTGACGAAGAAATAGTCGTTGCTGCATAGCGTCAGAAACACTGAGCGATTATTTTTCTTGAGAATATCATAGATGATGCGGAGCTTGCTCGGTTTGAGAGAAAGAAATTGGGGATTGATAAGTTGCACTACATCATATCCTTTCCAGTCAGCAAGATGAGCCATCACTTTGTAGAGATATCTCACACCTCCAAGAAATCCAGATGGCCTCTTTAATTCCACATCCGCATCTGTCTGCATGTATATTCCTCGATCAGAGACAAGAGTGACCTCATGTCCTCTTGAACGCAGCTCCTTTGCGAGGCAGGCGTGGAGGTTGGAATAGTCGCCGAGCATCAATATCTTCATGGTTCAGTATCTTTATGGTCAGCTTGCTGATGTCCGAGTGGCATCTCGCTTTCCTCGCCCACTATGTAAGCAGGACGATGTTTTGATTCATTGTAAATCTTTCCGATATATTCCCCAATAATCCCGAGTGCGAGAAGCTGGCATCCTCCGAGGAAGAGGATCGTGCAGATGATGGTCGGAAAGCCTTGGATAGGATCTCCAAATATAAGTGTCTTGCAGAAGATATAGATCATATAGCAGATGGAAAGCAGCGATATGATAAATCCCAACACTGTGGCTATGCGTAGAGGGGCAGTGGTATAACTCGTGATTCCCTCCAATGCAAGATTTATGAGTCGGGCCGCAGACATATGAGTCTCTCCGGCAGCCCTATCAGCTGTCTGGAATTCAACCCCCGTCTTTTTAAATCCTACCCAGCAATAGAGCCCTTTGGTGTAGCGCTGCGATTCGCGTAAATTTCGAATTGCGTCTACCACCTTGCGGTCGAGCAGACGGAAATCTCCTACGTTGGGGAGCACATCTACGCGTGTGCTCTTATTGAGCAGACTATAGTAGGTCTTTGTGAAGAGTCTCCTGAAGATGGATTCCTTTCCTCGTGAGAGGCGTTGGCCGTAGACATCATCAAACCCCTTTTCCCACTCTGATATCATCTGTGGGATTGTAGCCACAGGGTGTTGGAGATCGGCATCCATTATCACCATTGCATCCCCGCTCATTCTGTCGAAACCAGCGAGAAGGGCGTTCTCTTTACCAAAATTTCTTGAGAGACTTACGTAGCGGAGTCTTGAGTCGGTAGAATTCAGCTCCTTCAACTTGCTTAGTGAGCTGTCGCTGCTTCCGTCATCGACAAGAATCACTTCCCATTCATACTCCTTTCCATTGAGACCGGGATGGGAATTGTCGAGAAGCGGGCGCAGTGCATCGTAGAGCGCGTCGAGCGACGCCTCTTCGTTATATACTGGTATGAGCAACGATATCTTCTTCACATTGCAAATTTAACAAATCTTGTCTTTTTTTGCAAATATAATTCAATTTTTAAGCTATATGGGGCGTTAAGAAAATGATGAAGGAATTAGATTACGACAAAAAATGCATGACGGTGGTGGTTCCGGTCTACAACCGGGCTCACCTTATACGCAGGTGTCTGGACAGCATATTTGCTCAGCGCTATCGTCCGCTGTGTGTCATTGTGGTGGATAATGATTCCTCTGATTCTACATACGCAGAAGTGGAAGACTGGAAGCAAGGGCATGTGGACCGCGGTTTCACACTTCGCTTGCTGAAGGAGAGTCGCCGAGGAGCCGCATATGCGCGCCAGACTGGACTCGAACATTCGCAGACGGAGCGAATTATGTTTTTTGATTCTGATGATGTGATGCGTTCGGGTGCTTTAGAGGAGATAATGAAAGCATGGGATGAAGATCCAAATGCTGACGCAGTAGCTTGGCCCCTTATAATACATCGCAAGGAAGGGGATAGACTCACCCACTCCATCTCGGGCAATCTTCTTGAGCGTCATTTGGTGCATGCTATCTTCTGCACGCTTGGATATGCTGCGAAGCGGTCGGCTATGTTGCGCTGTGGTGGCTGGAATGGCAAATATACATGTTGGGATGATTTGGAGGCTGGTGCAAGGCTTCTTCTTGGCAATCCTCGTGTGGTGGCATTATCGACGCCAATGGCAGAAGTTTATCCGCAGACTGAGAGTATATCCGGAGTGTCATTTTCCGCTAAGGTGAGTAGATGGGAATCCGCTCTTGACGGGATTGATGAAGCCATTTCTCGTAGTGGAAGTGGCAATCAACTGCGGCTCCACAACATCATCAGTTATCGCAGGGCAATCTTGGCGGCAGACTATTCGAAGGAAGGGCATCCGGAACTTGCGAAGCCATTGTATGAACAAGCGTTGAAGGAGGTGCCAAAAGAAAAACGTCCGCTCATCCGTTTCGCCTATCATTGGACAAGGCTTGGGATGCGCGGAGCGTTTTCAATCATCGGAAGATTCCTATAATGCTACTCAATTTAATGCTACTCAATTCTCCATTAAATACAAATGGTCCCAAGAAGGGAGCGTGATAGGCTCTTGCTTCATGGCTTTAAGAATCTTCGGACTTACATATTTTTTGTCGACTACAAGGCGGAAAAGGTATTCGTCCATCCAGTCGTCGGTAGCGACGAGATAGCCGTCATGTCCTGTAGTGCCCCAGCTGTTTTCTATGAGCCATTTGATAGGTTCTCCTTTTGTGTCGAGGTCAACGCCCGAAAGCGTCATAGCGTGTGATGACGCACTTGCCCAAGTGGAGATGCGTTCAGCCTTGTCCATGCCAAACTTTGTGTCGAAGAGGGCTTCATAATCGAAGTTTTCTAAGTCAAGCACTCCTTTTTCACGATCCAAGAATTTGTTTACATCGCAAGAGAAATACATTGCGGTGCTGTCTTTTATCGACTTTATGGCTGCCTCCTTGAGGTCTTTCATTGGCACGTTGAGGTATGTCCAGTCTTTGCCGTCATAACTGTGGCGGTCATAGTCTATGCGGTATACTTTCCAATACTCACGCGAAGGGTCGTTCATCAACATGACATAGTCATTCTTGAGGTCATTGCCCAGGAGCTCCTTATAGAAAGATTGCGGAGTGTAAGTTTTGGTCTCTATGGCGTTTCCCTTACTGTCGCGCTTGGTCCATGTAAATTCTGTCGGTGGTTCGCCAAGTGCGAGAGCGAGCATTTTGTAGACTTCCCCGAGTTGTTTGGTCTTCATCTCTTGTAGAGTCTTTTCGTCTGCCCCTTTTGCCTTTGCTTGGCGAAGGCGGAGACCATCTTCACGCAGCCGGGTAGCCATATGCTTGCGGAAGGCAGAAGTGCTGTTTGCCACTTCAGTCTCTGCCATCACTTCTGTGGGAACGACACCGTATTTGCCAACAATGTCAACAACACCACAGAATGTGCCACCATCGGCAATAGGGTTTTGGAAAAGCCATTCCACTTGACGGTCTTCCATTGGAAGGTCTGAAGTGTCGATTACTCCTTGCAGGAAGAGGTTGGCTTTCTCAAGCTGGTCGTAGAAGAAATTGTAGTTTTGGGAAAAAGTGAGTTTAGGAAGATTGTGCTGCGCAATAGCTTGGGAGCGAAGCACGTTGAGACCTGTAAATAGCCAGCAACGGCCTGACGATTTCTGGTTGGTGATTCCCTTGGTCTCCACCTTATGGGAGAAGTGGTCGTCAAACTTGTTGCGCACTTTCTCATTATAGGCGAGTTTCTCAATCCCTGCAGCGTTCAGGGCATTGTGGCGAGCCCTGTTAGCGGCATTGTTCTCATACCCCGCCTTAAAACCGTCGAGCATCTCCTGTGTGATTGCTCCTTTGTCGTCTGCCATAGCCTGTAGCGTGGCAGCGATCGTAATTGTCAGTAATATTTTTCGTATCATGTGATGATAGGGTAAAAAGTTTTCTATTGCGATGCAAAAATAATAAAATTATCGGATTGTTGCAACCTTTTTGGGGTTGCATATTGGGTTTGAAATATTTTGAAAAATTTATAGATGGAGTTGGAAGATTTGGTAGGCGAGACCGCGTCCACCGAGGCCAGTCTTTTGGTGGAGGAGGCCGGAGTTTAGGATGAGGCCTGCATCTTCATTGCTGGTTCCGAAGTCGAAATATCGGTTTTCGGAGAAAACTTCATGTATAAGATGGTGCATCAGGAAGGTAAGAGTCCCATTTTCTCTGCCACTCTCTGAAGTCGCTATATATTGGCAATGGGCAACTGAGTTTGTATTGTAGATGCATATAGCGGCTTCTGGTTGGTGGTCTGTTCCTGCTAAGAATAGACGTATTCCTTCTGGGAAACGGTTCTTGAGTGTCTGAAGTTCTGAATCAGAATGGACTGGGTCTGCCTCATGGCGACTTCGGAGGCATTCTTGGAGTAGTGGCATAAATTCAGAAACATTCGATGTCTCCCGAATCCAAGGATTGAGGGCGGAAGCTTTCTTAAGATGACGTTTTTGCAGGGTGTTGAGACCTGGGTTATCTCTCATGTCAATAACCGAAGAAAGGTTTATGGTCTTTATCTCGGCTTCAAATCGGAATAGGGCATAAAGATCCTCTTCGGCAGGTATTCGGTGATAGATATGAGGCACAGGTTTGTAGACTATATCCTTGATTTCTTTTTCTTTGCACCATTCTATCCACGCTTCAAAAAGTTCAAGCATGTCAGATCCGTTGAAGTGAGAAGTAGGAGTGAGCCAACCTCCATAGGTAAGTCCTCCGTGGGAGCAAAGTGTATTGTCTTTACGGAGGTTTGCTGGCAATAAAGCTGTCGGTTTCCCTTTTCTATAAGCAATTAATGAGTGATCATGAAATCTATCAGCATGATAGTCCATATATCCCCGCATATGGAGCATCGTGCCCTGACGCGAGGCAGCGACAAGACCATCCCAAAGAGCCGCCTCCTCGGGTTGATACATTTTAATTGACCAATCTGAATTCATTTGCGACTATTTCTAACTGCAAAATTAGCGAAATATTCTTATGATAGCAAATTTTTTATTAACTTTGCCGTAGAATCTAAAGTTCATGAAAAAACCAATCTAACATAAAACGAAAAATGAAATTATTTGTATCCCTTGCCGCTGGGGCGGCACTCGCAATGACAGTCTTCCCTGCGCTTGCAGATCAGAAGGCAACAGTCAAGCTGAACCTGGATCAAGTGAATCCAGAGCTCTCAATCCCTGCTGAAATCTACGGACAGTTTGCCGAGCATCTTGGCACTTGCATCTATGGAGGCCTCTGGGTAGGTGAGGACTCCTCAATTCCTAACACCAACGGCTATCGCAATGATGTGCTGCAGGCTCTCAAAGACCTTAAGGTTCCTGTGATGCGTTGGCCCGGTGGTTGCTTTGCCGACGAATACCATTGGGTAGACGGTATCGGTCCAAAAGACCAACGCCCCGTGATGATCAACAATAACTGGGGAGGCACCGTAGAGGATAACTCTTTCGGTACGCATGAATTCTTCAATCTCTGCGAACTTCTTGAGTGCGAGCCTTACCTCAGTGGAAACGTAGGCAGTGGCACTGTAGAGGAACTCGCCAAGTGGGTTGAATACATTACGGCCGAAAATGGTCCTATGGCCGAAAAACGCAAAGCAAATGGCCGTGAGAAACCATGGAAACTTAAATACCTTGGTGTCGGCAATGAAAGCTGGGGTTGCGGTGGCAACTTCACCCCTGAGGACTATGCTTCTGAATATCGCCGGTATCAGACTTATTGTCGTGACATCAGCGGCAACAAACTCTATAAGATTGCTTCCGGTGCAAGCGACTATGACTACAAGTGGACCGACGTGCTCATGAAGAAGGCTAAAAACCATATGAAGGGTCTTTCACTGCACTATTATACCGTAAAAGGTTGGAACGGCAGCAAGGGTTCGGCGACAAACTTTGACAATGATGACTACTACTGGACTCTTGGCAAGTGTCTTGAAATCGAGCCCGTCATCATGAAGCATGACTCAATCATGAGTGTTTATGACCCTAAGAAGAGAGTCGCTCTTCTCGTAGATGAATGGGGCACATGGTGGGATGAAGAACCTGGTACAATCCCTGGACACCTCTATCAGCAGAACACTATGCGCGACGCCATGGTAGCGGCTCTCAGTCTCAACGTCTTCAACCGACACACTGATCGCGTCAAGATGGCAAACATCGCGCAGATTGCCAATGTGCTTCAGTCGATGGTTCTTACTAAAGACGACAAGATGGTGCTTACTCCTACTTACTACGTCTTCAAGATGTATGCTCCTCATCAGAATGCTACTTTTATTCCTCTCGAAGTGGAGACTTCCATTCGCGACGTCCGCGATGGCCGCAAGGTGCCTACTGTCAATGCTACTGCATCGCAAAAAGATGGGATGGTCAATGTTACTCTCACTAATATCGATCTTAAGGAGAAGGCTGAGGTTACTATCCCCTTCTCAAAGCTTGGAAAGAATGCTGTGAATGGCGAGATACTCACGTCTGCCACTCCCAACGATTACAATGACTTCGACAATCCTGACAAGGTCAAAGTGGCTCCTTTCAAGGGATACAAGGTCACTAAGGATGGACTTCAGGTAACACTGCCTCCAATGTCAATCGTAGCCCTATCTATAGCACAATAGTGCATAATGCATTATCAACATTAATAAAGAAAAAGGGCTTCTGACTCAGTTCAGAAGCCCTTTTTCTTTATTTATTCCATTCTGTAAAGGAGAAGGTAGATTCTATCTTGTTTTCAATGTCGTCGGGAAGGGCGGAGAAGAAGTCAAAACCAGTGATTTTTTCTATTTCGTCGATGGTTGTAGCATAATCCTGCATGTTGCCGGTGCATTTCATGTGTGGATATACGAACGCTATACCTCTTGGTTCGTCAAGATAAGGGGCAATAAGAATTTTGAAGAAAGCATCAGGAACTTTTACTTTTGATTTCTCAATATATTTCTCCCCGTCAATATAGAGAGGACCTGCTACTATCACTAATGCTGAGTCTCTTTTTGCCCAAAGTCGTTCTTTGCTTTCAAGTGTTTCCCATGCTCCGGCATTCAGATCGTGGAGTTGAGGACACATATTTGCCATCACGAAGCAGTCGTTCATGGCCTCGATGCTCCATTTCTGGTCAGCGGCGGGGCACATATGTCCGCGGTCATATCCTGAGCCTGTATAGTCGCTGTGCTTCGTGCAGCCTTCGATGTTACTGTCTTGCCAGAAATTGTCAGTGCGGCTTACTTCATTGCTGACTTCCGTACCAAGAAGTTCCCATGCGACATAGTTGGGTGTGCGATTGTCCTTATTGAAGGATAGAGTGAAGCCGGTATACTCTTTTATTTGGGAAGTCAATCCAGCAGGGAGAGTCACTTCCTCCAGACCTTCATAGTGGGAAGGTTTTTCATAGACATCTGGAGTTGGCTCCACTGGGAAGGTTGGTATATCTGGAGTAGGCATCTTCGGCTCGTCCTTGTCGGTATTACACGACGAGAAAGATGTGCCTGCAATCATGCAAGAAGCCATAAAGGAAATCGCAAGAATCGATTTATGAGGAGCAATGTCAAAACGTTTCATTGTCATATTAACTAATTTGAATTATGGAACTACAAAGTTAATAAAAAAAATGACAATTAAGAAATATGAACATCGCAAAAATTAAGCAATAATTAAGGCCTGCATCCCTCAGAAGATGCAGACCTTGTAAATCGATAGGTGGATAATCTTATTTTACAAGCAATTTCTTAGTCACATTGCCGGCTTTTACTATATACATTCCTGCTGGAACATTGATAGTGGTATTGCCCTTAGAAATTCCATTGAAATGACGAATGCCATCTGCTCCTACTACAGAGAGGTTCTCTCCGTTAGCACTTTCTACCGTGATGCAACCTCTGCCTGCTGAGATGGAAGTTGACTTAGCTTCGAGTTCTTCAGCACCCAGTCCGATATTGTCAGTTACCTTAATGGCATCAAACAAGGTATATACATACATCTCAGTAATGCTTGCAAGCTGTACTTGCACTACTTGGCCCGCATATTGAGATAGGTCGAGACTTGCTTCTCCCCATGTTTTACCCATATTGTTGCAGATGTCGTTGACTTCTGCTGAGAAGATTTCTGTATAGACATACGAATCTACCGGCTTAACGTAAGCTTTGACAATATTATCGTCGATATCGCCGTCTGAATTGCGGAAATTCCATGTGGAGAATTTGAAAATTGGCTCTTTCATATCTACCAGAGAGATCAGTCCGCTGAATATTTTTGCACCGTCGTCGAATGTCGGGCAGCATACACCAAGATATCCGTTGTCGCCGTCGGCGGCAGGAACTCCGAAATCATCGCTGAAAATATCCACATAAGTGAAATTGCCTGTGATCTCAGAACCCCACTGGTATTTAGGAGTACCGTTGGCAAATGATTCCTCAATGCCATCGTAGGGTTTGCCAACTGGAATCATCTGAGATTCCTTGCCCTTACCAACCTGGCCGTCGACGAATGAGAATACTGCGCACTGCACGAATTGCTGATTGTCTGGGCTTACTGCCTGGTAAGTATATGAAAGTTCTGATACGGGCTCACTCTTTTGATTCCACTGGCCGTTTTCATACTGAGCTACGATATATCTTACATCATGTCCTGTCAGTGTGCGGCCATCGATATCTTTGGTGACAGCATTCCAGGTCACAATTACCTCTCCTACGGATTCAGTTCTTTCAATCTGTACATTAGCAGGGGCTGCTCCTAAGTTGATGCCAACAAATTCAGAGATGGTAGCTGGGAGACCCTTGCCTTCTTCGTTGTAGCCGACCACAGAGTACTCAACTGTGCCATTATTTGGCATGTCTTCAAATGAAAGGAGTTCACCGGGAGTGGGATTTTCAAAGGTCTTAACCAAATCTCCGTTGCGGCTTACTTCCACCTTGGTAAGAGTTTCAAGAGGATTTCCTGAGATGGTAAATGAAGGAGCTCTGAAAGAGACCTCTACTGTAAGCTTTTCTTTTCTAAGGTCTGTAATTCTCAGATCGGTTGCGGCGTCAGGAGTGCCTTTTGACAAGCCGCTTTCTACAGTCACGTTGCCCAGGAATAAGTGGTCCATGTTGCTGGATGAGATGCCGTGGAATCCGATATACCATATGCCATCCTCGTCAGGATTTATGATTGCGGTGAACTGTACAGGGTTTTCATTGTCCACTTGTGTTGATTTCAGAAGGACGGTTGTCATTCCCTCTATAGTGGCAGATTTTCCACATTTCACTTCGAAACGTTCCGGATATCCAGCCCCGGAAGAGTGAGCTGTGAAATTTACGTAATAAACTTTGTTTTTCTCAAGACGGAGTGCTGGAGAAATCAGCCAGTCATTCATCTGTGAATATGGATTGTATCCAATAGAAGCTTCATCCTCTCCATCGTAGACTCCCCACATGATTCCGTCACCATTGGCATCGATCACTGTCCATCCTGAGAGATTGTCAAAGTAAAAGTCTGATGTGTATGGAGGATTGTATGCTCCAGTGTAGATGAGATTGGTCTTTGATGGCTTTGATGCATTAGTGCTGTCATAGACCACCGTCACTTCATAATAATGCATCTTATAAGAGCCATTATCGTCGACTTTCTCGCTGAAAGAAGTGGCCGTCAAGCCTTCAGCAGCAACGCTTCCGTCGGCACGGGTGACAGTGTATGTTATCTTGTCAGCTTCAAGTGGACTTCCGGTAATTGAGCTTTCCACTGGATTCCAGGTCACCGTCATTGTTCCGTCATGGTAGGTCAGAGATGCTGAGGTCGCCGCCGGTTCGGTAGATTGCATTGCGGAAGTTGGTATGACGATACCTGCAATCTGGTCGTTGTTTTTAAGCTTGTATAGGATAGTCGCTGCTCCAGTGCTGAGATTTACATCGGTCATATATGACTCATTCTGATCGCAGTAAAGCCAATATAGACGGTTGGTCTCTTGGTCAATCACGCTGCCAGATAAGCTGTAATAGGGCATCAGGCCGGTTGAGCCGACTAATTCTATTTTTGCATTGGTCTTGTCGATTTTGTATAGTTCGGCAGTAGCTGTAGAATATACGCGGATGCCGTAAAGCTGTCCGGTATTATCACAAACGATGCTTGTCCAGTTGCCTTCGATGGCATTGACTGTCTCAGCTGATACATTAGATGTTGAGTAAGAGAGTTTAGAAAGCTGCAGGCCGTTTCCACTCTCCGTAAACGTAATGCCATATACAGATTTAGTAGTTGGGTCATAAGTCTCATCTACACAAGCGAGACGATAGTCTTTGGGATAAAAGGAGCAGAGTCTCTCTCCAGTGATAAGGCTGTAACCTTCAATCGTGAACTCTTCTTCTTCCCAGAATTCTTCATAATAATAATTTGTGGCATAGTAGATTCCATCCACTTCCACACCGCCATAGCTTGCGTTGACCATATCGGATATCATGGAAGACTGGGCATCAGCAGAATTGGGCACTGTGCCAAGATAGGTGTCAGTGTACCAGTCAAACAAGTCATTGTAGAGGATGCATCCATACATAGCCGGCATCTCACTTGAGCGAGAGGGAGCTTTCCTCATGTTCATCTTAGAGGCAAGAACGGCTCCTTTCTTTTCAGTTGCCAATTGAGAGTTAGTCTTTCTTACCACGCGTGTCCCAGAAGTTGCATCCTTTTGGATACTCCTCGTTTCAGTGGCGTGAGCAGGCATAGAGATGGTGGCCATAGTCAGCATTGCCACAGGAATCGAAATCCACCTGAATAGTTTCTTCATAATGTAAATTGTTGGTCTCGTTGGTTTGATTAGCCTTCGGATTGAAACCATTTGACCCGTAGGCAACATCCTTTTTTTACTATGGATTCGCAAATTTATGCAGTTTTGTCTTAACTGATGCTTATTTTGCCTTATTTAGTCTTAATTCTTTGTTTGCGGGTAACTTTTTTGGGATTTTATTAGTAATTTTGCAATGATGAAACATTTTAAACTGATTACGACAATAATAATAGCTGTCACTCTCGTCCTTTTCGTGACAGATGTGATATTTATGTCATCCCTTTATTCTTCCATCAAAAGCAGATATATGGATGACGTAGAGCAATGTCTGCGTCGTGCCGATCTGTCGGAACTCGTTGAGAGACTGACGAAGGCTGGATTTGGCAATGATGATGGAGTCATACCTGTATGGACTGGTCTTAAAGATGGAGATATCGGTGCGGCAGGAAATGAATAAGATTTGAGTGCCATAAACTATAATCAAGGTTACAAGCGGCTCGACCACCAATGGATAGCGGCAATCACGAGGCATCTTCATGATAAGTATGACGATCAAGGGAAACCAAATCTTCCATTGCTTGAGAAGGTGTTTATGCGTGAATTGAAATTTTCAGGATTTGATCCTTCTGAAGTGCACATTGTCGAAGCAGCTGACTCGATGAAGGGTTATTATGGACTTTGGGAGATGGAGCATAGAGTGGATGGTAAACTTATATATAAGGCTTACATTTCCCCTCTGACAAAGAATATCCTTCATGAGATGACCGGTATCATTGTCGTCACTATAGCCATTGCACTCGTTTTTGTCTTCTCTCTTATCTATATGTTGAGAGTTATCAGGCAGCAGAGAAGCATCGAGGAGATGAAAGATGATTTCACCAACAATATGACTCATGAGTTGAAAACACCGATAGCCATTGCATATGCTGCCAATGATGCACTTCTTCAGTTTCCTGACCCTCTGAATGAGACGCGAACCCAGAAATACCTTACTGCAGCCCTCGACCAATTGTCAAAACTTACAGGTCTGGTGGAGAATATTCTTGCCATGAGTATGGAGCGGCGGAAAAATCTCACACTCTCTAAAGAAGAAATCCCTCTTCATGATATGCTTGTCTCCATTGCAGAGCAGATGAAGCTGAAAGCTCAAAAAGAGTGCACTATTCGGGTAGAGTGTGGGCCAGATATCAAGGTCTGTGCAGACCCTTCTCATTTCTCAAATATAATAAGTAATTTGATCGACAATAGCATTAAATATTCCGGATCGCATGTCAATATAACCCTGAAGGCAAATTCGAATTCAATTTCAGTTGCCGATGATGGAATTGGTATTCCACATAGGTCCCTTCCGGATATATTCTCAAAGTTCTATCGCGTACCGTCAGGCAATCGTCAAGACGTCAGAGGCTATGGAATAGGACTCTTTTATGTTAAGTCAATAGTTGAAAAGCATGGGTGGAGCATAGAGGCTCAGAGTAAGCTGGGCGAAGGGACTACCATGATAATACATCTTAATAGAAAATTGGATTAAAAGATGAGCAATACAATACTTTTGGTGGAAGACGATGCCACCCTTTCAATGATTATTTCGGATACGCTTGAACGTGACGGTTTCAGAGTGATAGTCGCACCCGACGGGGAAAAGGGACTTCTGCGATTCTCAAAAGACCATCCAGACCTGGTGATAGCGGATGTCATGATGCCGCTTCTTGATGGGTTTGAAATGGCCAGAAGAATTAGGCAGGTGGATGTGAATGTGCCTATTCTGTTTCTTACTGCCAAGTCTGAGATTGATGACATAGTGACAGGTTTCGAGCTTGGCGGCAATGATTATTTGAAGAAACCATTCAAGATGCTTGAGCTTATTGTCCGTATCAAGGCTCTTTTGCGTAGGAATATAGTTGCGGATAGCGATGTCTTTTCAGTAGGCTCCTATACTCTCAGAATGGATAGCCAGACTTTGACATCGGAAGGTCAGACGCCAATAGAGCTTTCCAGTATTGAAGCCCGGTTGCTGAAGGATTTGATTATCAATAAAGGGAAAACGATAGATGCCTCTGCCTTGATGGTCTTGATATGGCAGCGCGATGATCCTTACAGCCGAAACTCTCTGCATGGCTACATTCATAAACTGCGGCAGTATCTGCGCCATGACCCATCCCTATCCATAATCAACCAAAGAGGCATTGGTTACATGCTCGTAGAAAAATAATAAGCAAACCTCGGGAGCATTTGCTTCCGAGGTTCATTTTATATTAGAATAAGGTAGGGGATTATTTGCGTTTTTTCCAGAGGGCGGTCATGTCTTCGAGTGTCTTGCCCTTGGTCTCAGGCACGAGTTTCGCAACAAACCATGCGGCTATGATACAGATGGCTCCATACATGGCGTAGGCGAAGAAGTGACCGAAACGATCGCCCATGTCGCCGGCGCTCATGTTGTAGATAGGCACAAACGTACTGCTGACAATGAAGTTGAATATCCACTGGAATGCAACTGCGATAGCTGTAGCCTGCGAGCGGATTGTGTTCGGGAATATTTCGGAGATAAGCACCCAGCAAATGGGACCCCAAGAGAACATGAAGGAAGCGGAGTAGACCATGATGCTGACTACCGGGAAGATGGCTGGGAGGGAGGTGACGTTGGAAAGTGCCACGCCAAGCGCACCGATTGCCATGCCGATTGAGCCCCATATGAGGAGCGGCTTGCGGCCAAGTTTCTCCACAGTAAATACTGCCACGAGAGTGAACGCAATGTTGACGATACCCATGATTACTGTCTGTACCATCGGGTTGCCCATGTTCATAGATTCGAAGATACGTGGAGCATAGTAGAGCACTGCATTGATACCTACTGCCTGCTGGAATACTGAAAGCATGACGCCAATGAAGACCACCATAATGCCGAAAGAGAAAAGTTTCTCGCTCTTGACAGAGACGGTGTTCTTGATGTCGTTGAGAATCTCTTCTGCCTTCGCGCGACCATTGATTTTGGTCAGAACCTTGAGCGACTGGGCATCGCGTCCTGTCATAGCCAAGTAGCGTGGAGACTCAGGAACCAAGCATACGAGCAGAGTGAAGATACCAGCCACGATGCCTTCAGAGCCAAACATATAGCGCCAGCCGGTCTGGATGGTCCACTCGTCGGAAGCTGAGCTAACTTGGTAGACTGTCTCGCCGATTTTCTCGATGATAGGCTGAGTGTGCTCGCCAAGGATAAGGAAGTTGACGAAGTATACTACAAGCTGACCGAAGATAATGGCAAACTGGTTCCAGGAGACGAGTGTGCCACGAAGGTTAGACGGTGCAACCTCGGCGATATACATCGGGCAGATTGCGGAAGCAAGACCTACACCGAAGCCACCGATGATACGGTAGACATTAAAAGTGATAAGAAGGTGGAAGCCGGGCTTGCCATATTCATGTATCAGGAATTCGGGATAATAGGAACCGAGTGCTGAGATGAAGAAGAAAACGCCAGCGATGAAGAGGGCGGCCTTACGGCCCCAGCGGGTGGCGATAAATCCGGATACTGCAGCACCGAGGATACAGCCCAGTAGGGCACTTGAAGATGTGATGCCGTGGATGGTGTCCGTGTAGACAAAATCCTTGGCGCCAAGGAAGAAGGCCTGAAGGCCTTTCTCAGCTCCGGATATGACAGCTGTGTCGTATCCGAAAAGCAGACCGCCGAGTACCGCTACGAGCACTATGCCGAAGAGGTAGGCTTTACTGCCTTGATTGTTGTTGTCTGAATTCATTGATTATTGTGTTTTTAGGTAATTAATAAAGGTCTTTGATTTTAGTTCCGTCGTCCCATCGGTGGTCTTTAGGGAAGGGGAGTCCGTTCCATGCCTTTTGGTTGGTAGTGGGAAGCGGAGCGTCGGTCCAGAATGGATGAGAGGCAGGCAATCCAAGCGGCAGGAATGAGAGGGAGGTCATGTAGAGGCTGCCGTTGTTAGTATACCAATCAGCAATATTTGGTTGGCGGCCTGCAAATCCGATTGTAAGGAATCCGCCCTCATTGAAGTTCTCCTTCCCATCAAACATCGAATGCATCACCGATGTCAAGGCATTGCGCACTTGTCCTTCTGTAAGTCCGGCAGGCAATTTATCATACCATGCCATTAGAGCCAATGGTTGCATTGTGGCCATACGATAGGGAATCGAACGTCCGAATACTGGGAATGTTCCCTCCGGTGAAATCATTCGTTCGAGCACGATGCTGTATTTCTGAGCGCGTTTCAATGCTCGGTCGTAGTATTTTGGATAGTGAATCCTGGTGCGTCTCTTGGCATCGATCATATTCTGAAGCGTCTCGAGATACATAGGATGGAATACGTAGCTGCTGTAGTAGTCGAAAGCAAAGTCAGGTCCATCTGCATACCAGCCATCGCCAGCATACCATTCTTCCATCTTCCTGATTGCTGAGTTCACGCGATAGTCATCATGATCGCCTCCGGCTTTAGCCAAGAAACTTTCAAGGATGGAAGAGAAAAGAAGCCAATTTGTGTAAGGCGGGTCTATCTTGCGGATATTTCTGAAGTTTTCAAGATATCTCTCTTTTGTCTTGTCGTCGAGCGGCATCCAAAGAGCGTCGTAGGCACGTATGAAACTCTCAGCTATATAGGCAGCATCGACCATAATCTGCCCTTCTCCCTGCCAAAGGAGGCAGTCGGGTGAGTTCGGGTCTACTGCGTTGGCATAGCTTTTAAGTGCCATTTCTCGGAGTTCCCTTCTCATTTTCCCTTCATCAGTTTCGTCGTCGGGGAGCGATAGCCACGGTGCAATTCCAGCCATAAGGCGTCCGAAAGTCTCCATATAGGTCACTTTCTTGTTTCTTCCGTCCCAATTTGGGCTCACTTCCACTATCATATTCTCCTGAAGTTTTCCGTCGGCCATATTGCTGAGCACAGGATATGCTATGCTGTAGGCAAGGTCGGTCCAGTATTTACGGTCGGGATTGGTGTCTTTCTCCAGATGCTTCACATACTCGCAGGCTGCTAAAAGGAAAGCACCTGTGCCGAAATCGGAAGTTGAGTTTTTATCTACCACCTGTCCCGGTATGGCTTTCTCGCCGATAGGTTGAACGTATCCTACACGTCCATCTTTCTGGAGAGCGGTCTTGCTCAGATAGTCCCAGCCTTTGAGAGCTGCATCAAGGTATTTTTGGTCGGTCAGGTATCCGTTGTTGATGCCCCATAGTAGACCATAAGTGAAGAATGCTGTGCCGCTCGTCTCCGGACCGGGCGCATGCGCCTCGTCGAGCATCGAACGGCTCCAATAGCCGCCGGGTTGCTGACTGGCTACCACTGCGTCGGCCAACTCATGGTAACGGCGTTCAAAAATATCACGGTGAGCATAATCTTTCGGAAGGTCTTGAAGCACCTTGGCCAATCCTGCAAGCACCCATCCGTCGCCACGCGCCCAGAAATCTTTCTTGCCGTTGGCACTCTCATGCTTTGGATAGACGTATTTTGCGTCCCTGTAGTAGAGATGCTCATCATTGTCATACATGATGCTGTCGGCATACACGAAGTAGTCGTAGAGCTTGTCGAGATATTTCTGATTGCCTGTGGCATTATATAATTTGGTCATGACGGGCATCACCATATAGAGGCCGTCGGCCCACCACCAGTAGTCATCCTGCGGAGTGGACATCTGATACTCCATCACTTCGCGGGCACGGCGCAGGCGCTTGTCGTCTGGAAGGATATTGTAGAGGTCGGCATATGTCTGGAAGCATATCTGCCAGTCGCCGAAGAGAACATGATCTTGCGACTCGCCATAGCTGGCATATTTCCATTTGCTTTTATCGTTGCCTTTAGCTCCTTTCCACTCATTGTGCTCTGCCCAATCTTCGGAATATTTGAGCCAATCGGGATTTCCTGTGAGCTTGTAGGCTTCCATATTGCCCGTATGGTATGCCGCCACGTGCCAGAATGGCGTGGCTTGGGCCGGATTGGTCTTCTGCCAATGGTCGTTGACTTTCTTGATTATATCCCTTACTTTCTGAGCATCATCGTTTTTGCTTGCGAAAGCTACAGGCATCGTGGCAAGGAAAGTGAGCAATAGAGCGAATAATTTCGTGAGTTTTATCATGTAGTTTCGATGTCTTGGGGTTAGCAGGAATAAAATTTCTTGCAAATATAAGCAAAAATCACGAAACCACAGCAACGGAAATCGTTTTATCGCGTATTTTTAATAAATTTTCCTCCTATTTTGTGATTCTTTCCCGAAAAGATAGGAAGGAGAGTACCCACCAAGGTCGATGACAATCTTCTCAAACACGATTCCCGGGTCAAGAGGGGAAATTTCGAGAATCGTTTCTCCGGCCTTTGCCGTTTTGACAGGAACTGATTTTTCTACAATCCTACGGGCTACGGTAGGGTAGAATACACTGTAGATATTCTGCGGCTCCTCGTTGAGGTTTGCGTTGAAGTTGACTTCCACAGGTTCTGCTCCCTCAAAACCCACGGTATAGCGATGGCCATCTTTCCGCTGGAACGCAAGTGTGGATTTGGTGACTACATGCACCATGACACTGTCTACACCTTCTGGTATAGTGACTGCATATTTGAGCGTTGCTCCTTCAGGGCTCTCGGTATAAGGGCGAACCGCAACTCCGCTGAGTGTGCGGCCGACGTAAGGCAGTATCTCCCATTTGGCACCGCTGAGAGCATTTACTGCATTGTTGAAGTGTTCAGCCTCAATGACTATAGCCTCATTGGTTGGCAGGAATACATATCCTCCGTCGGTGGCTGCTTGAGTGTCGAGAGTGAAAGTTTCAGGTAGTATTTCAGCCGGGAATGCATCATTCCAGCTTGTGTAGCCAATGTGCTTCTGTGTCATCATGCCGTCCCATTTGCCTCCTGCTATCTCCTTGTTGTAGCTTTTCATAAGTTCGGCATCGCGGTCGAAGCAGCGTTTCACTTCCGCAGCCCAATCGTTGGCTTCTGGCAGACCGTTATTGTAGGCGCTTTGGTTCATAGCCTGGGCATAATACATTTGGTAAAGGTTGCTCATAATCTGAAGAGGGAACAGAATCAGCTCATTGTAGGCATCGCATTGTTCAGGTCTAAGAGTAAGGAATTGGCGCAAAGCCTCAGCCTCAAGACGCATATAGTTGTCTGCTACCTCCTTCCATTCACCTGTCTGAAGGTTATATGTGTTGCGGTCGAGCATCTCAGGAGTCACGCGGCCATTGTATTTGCAGAGGAGATTGAAGATTCGCGTTGCTTCCTTAGCTTGGTCGGGGCCTAACTGCTGCTCGAAGAAGCGGAGTGTATGACCGAGAAGATTTTCAGCAGTGAATTGCTTTGGATTCCAAGCCATGTCAAGGAAAAGGGTGATGGGATATTCCATAGGTTTGAGATCGCCTACGTTGAGTATCCAAAGCTTGTCGACTCCATAGTCATAAGTGAGTTCGAGTTGCTCCCACATATTCTGTATCGGGGTGCAATTCAGCAGCTTGCTGTTGCGGGGAGCTCCTACGTAGTCTACATGGTAATACATACCCCAGCCGCCTGGATGTTTTCTTTCCTCGGCATTGGGTAAGCGGCGCACATTACCCCAGTTGTCATCGCAGAGCAGATAAATGACGTCGTCGGGAGCACGCAGGCCGGCATCATAATAATCAAGCACCTCTTTATAGAGAGCCCATACTTGAGGAGTCTCCTTAGCCTTCTTGCCGGTCTCCTTTGCGATGATTTTCCTTTGGTTATCGATTACTTTCTTAAGGAGAGCGACGTCCGCTTCCTCACTCATGGCCTCGTCGCCATCACCACGCATTCCGATTGTAACGACATCCTCAGTCCCTTTCATCCTTTGGATGCCCTCGGTAAAGAAACCATCAATGGTCTCTTGATTTGATGCATAGTTCCATGCTCCATAGTCTTTGCGGTGACGTGCCCATTCCTGATGGTTGCGTGCCATGGGCTCATGGTGAGACGTGCCCATGATGATTCCCATCTCGTCTGCTGTCTTAAGGTTTTCAGGGTCATCAGCGTAGAAAGCCCAAGCCCACATAGCCGGCCACATGAAATTTGCTCTGAGTCGAAGCAGAAGCTCGAATACGCGGGCGTAGAAACGATGGTCGCCATAGTCAGTGCCGTAAGTGTTCTTTACCCAACTTGTCAGGCAAGGAGCCTCATCGTTAAGAAAAATGCCACGGTATTTCACAGCAGGTTCTCCAGCTGTGTAAGAGCCTTCTTCTATGTAAAGCTCTTTGTGTTTTAGAGGTGGCACGTCAGCCCAATCATACCAGGGAGAGACTCCTATTTGTTCTGAAAGCTCATAGATGCCATAAATAGTGCCCCTTCGGTCGCTTCCTGCGATTACGAGAGCTTTCTCTACTCCAGGGAAGGGGTCATCTACAGTCGCCATGACATACTTCTCATACTTACCCTTGAGTTCCTTCTCGTTTAGCTTCTTGTTCTTCAAAAGTTGCTTTATAAGAGGACTCTCAATCGAGCCTGCCACAACAATGCATGAACATGTAGCAATTTCTGGAGATATTTTGTCAGTCTTGGTCAAAGAAGCGGGAGTGCCACACACTTTTCTAAAGTCGTCAGAAAGATTTTTGGCCGCTATTTCTATTCCTTGAAGATCTTTTTCTGCTATAAAGATAGCAATAGGATTGGAAGAGCCTTCCTTAATAGATATAAGAGGGAGATATCCCTCTTTAGGAGTATCACTGACGATTCCCGGATTGTCGAGAGCCGACATAGTGAATGGAGCGAGCAGGGCTATGCCACTCAGAATAGTTATAAAAATAGATTGACAGTTTTTCATGATATTATTATTTGTTTATGGTCGCAAAATTATGAAAAATCTTCATATGTTACTTACTGAATATGTTACAAACATGTTGGAATAGGTGTACTGAACCGGTTTTTTCTTGATTTTGGGATTAAAATTCGTAAAATGTTACGAATTTTAATCTGATTTGTGGGTTAATTGGACAATTTTATATATATTTGCAGTCGAAATCAACATCAGAAACTAACCTCTCCGTAAGGAACATCATATTTTGTGAATATTTCATGAGACACTTCCTACTCACTGTCACTATAGTAGTGTTGACACTCTTGCCATCCCTATATGCGAATGGTGCGCGGTCGCGTACAGGGCGACTTTTTGATAATCCTGTTGTTGTGGCAGGCGAATACAAAGGTTTCTGCCAAGATAAGGATGGCTTCGTTTGGATAGCATCCAACCGTGGTCTAATAAGATTTGACGGGAATAGCTATGATCTCTATCGCCATGATGATGCAGATGCCGGGTCAATTTCTGATAGCCGCATTCTTAATGTCTTGTGCGATTCGAAAGGGCGTATTTGGGCAGGCACTGCCAATGGACTTAATCTTTATCTGCCGGAAAGTGACTCCTTCCAAGTGATGCAACTGCCATCAAAAGACCTTTATGGGTACATAATAGGGCTTGCGGAGCAGAAAGATGGCACAGTGTCGTTTGTCGTCTCCGGAGTAGGATTCTATGTTGTAGATGATTCCTCTGGAAGTCCAGTGGCCGTGATGATGTTCCAAGGTGGAGTAAAGGAAAAGGAGTATAACTCCATTGCGTGCTGTCGCAATGGAAAGATATATTTGGGATCGCGCGACGGCAGTATCTTTTGCATGGCCCCCAATGGAAAGATTACGACCTTGCGCGTCAGCGATGGCGCCTATATCCAGGCTCTGGCATTAGAGGAAGATGACAATGTGATTGCCTGCACTCTCGATGAGGTATATAGAATCGACAGCAAGACTGGAGAAGTTTCAAAGCTCAATATTGAAGGGAATATCTCTATACTCAACCTGTCCAATTCTGCTCGGGGCAAAGTTTCTGTCGCTACAGCGGGAGAGGGATTATGGGAAGTTGCCACAAAATCAGACATCGTACGCCAGTCTACTGATCTCTATTGCGCATTCATGAATATTGACCATGCGAAAATAGGGGCTGCTTACACATCTCCTAACGGTGACTTCTGGGTTGGATGTAATTATAAAGGAGTCATGCTCTTTCCCGGACGACATATACATTTCTTATATAGGAAGTACTCCGACTCCTTCTCAGATTTCGGGGGCGGCTCCGGGGCGTTGGCAGAATGGAACGGACATTCCGTGGTTGCTCTTGACAAAGGGCGTGTGGCAATGTTTGGTTCCGGAGGAAAAGTCCTCATGTCAGCCTCAATTCCAGGTGGTGGCAATATCACTGATATTCAAATCATAGAAGGTGACAAGGCTCTTGTAGGGGTAGCTGACGATGGACTTTGGGAATTGTCGTTGCCTTCCGGTGGCCTTAGGAAGTTTCTTGATGTCCCTGGAAAGTTTACATCAATAGTCTCGGCTACTGGAAATCCCGGGGAATTGTTTGTAGGTGTAAATGGAATAGGATTAATGAGATATGATATTGCTACTGGAGATAAGAAATGGATTCCGTATGATCCTGATGGAAATGAACTGACAAATCCTTACATCACCAGATTGAGCCGTACACCGGATGGTAAAGTCTGGATAGGCCTATTCAGTGGTATTGCTTGCTATGATCTCAAGACTGACAAATTGTTAAAGATAGATCAAGAGCCGTTCCTTAAAGGAGCTACTTTTGAGATAGTGCCTTGTCTTACCGACAACTCCGTATGGGTAGGCACGAGTCATGGCTTGATTCATCTTGACCCTGAGAAGGGTGTGTTGAAAAAATATACCACAGAAGATGGGTTGAGTGATAATGATATCCGCAGTATTTCCCGTGATAATAACGGAGGAAAATGGATAGGAACCATGCGAGGACTCTCTTATCTCACGCCCGACAATACCAAGATACTTTCTTATTATGGAGGCAACGGCCTTGTAGAGACCACATTCCATAATGTCAAGTGCTCACCTTCAAGAAAAGGCATGTATCTTGGTAGTGATATGGGAATCACTGCCTTTATGCCTGATTCTGTGCCTGCTCCAGGATTTGAGCATGAGGTGAAAGTTTCGGCTATATATCTCAACGGCCATAAGCTTCTACCGAGCATGAAAAGCGGAAGCCGGGTTATGATCTCTGGCAATCCGATGAGTCCTGAGAAGCTTTATCTTCCCTACAAGGATAATGCCCTGACGCTGAGAATGTCGACCATGGATTTCCGTGATGCGTCAAATATCAGATATAAATGGCGTCTTCACAAGAATGATGATTGGATAGAGACTACACCTGGTGAGAATATGCTCTATCTTCCCCATCTTGATCCAGGAAACTATGACCTTCAGATTTGTGCTGAAGAAAACAATGTCGTATCCCCTTTGACGTCGATAAGCATCCAAGTGGCTTTGCCTTGGTATTGGAGCACTCTTGCCAAGATATTATACATCATCATTCTTGCGGCATTTATCACTTTGGGCTATGTGCTTTTGAAGAAGCGGCGCACTGAGAGGATAAATGAAGACAAGATAAAATTTTTCATGGATGTCTCGCATGATATCCGGTCGCTTATGACTCTTATAGTGAGCCCTCTTGAGTCGCTGATGAAGGAAGACCATGGTCCGGATGTCAATAGTAAGCTTAATGTGATGCATCGCAACGTAATGCGTGTCATGAGCCTGATGAATCAGTTGCTCGACATTCGTAAGCTCGACAAGGGCAAGATGCGTCTTGCATGTCGGAAGACGGATGTGTCGTCGTTTGTCGGAGAACTTGTAGGTCTGTTTAAGCCTCAAGCGGCAGATAAGAATCAGGAGATTACATTTACTGAGATCGGGCATCCTGGTGTCGTCTGGCTTGACCGTGACAACTTTGATAAGATAATGGTCAACCTCATCTCTAATGCTATAAAATATACCCCCAAAGGAGGCAAAATCGATGTTTCACTGGCAGAGGTAGATGAAGAGAAACTCGGGCGTTGCATGCGCGTCTGTGTGACGGATACCGGTATAGGGCTTGATGCAAAGGCTCTCACAAAGCTTTTTGAGCCATTCTATCGCGTCCGGGAGAACCATACCCCTGCTACAATGGGTTTCGGTATAGGTCTTGATTTGTGCCGCCGTCTTGTCGAGCTACATCACGGTGAGATATCGGCCGTCAATCGTGAGGATGGTGTGAAAGGCAGTGTTTTCACCGTCCTGATACCTTTGGATGAAAGCAGATATGCTCAAGAAGAGCTGTTGCAAGGAGAAATTGAAGAAGCTCCCGCTGGCGTGCATCTGATGATGGCAAGCGCGTCCCCTGCAGGGGACCTGCCGTCGCGTGCTACGCCCGCGACGGCAGGCCGTAAGATTCTAATTGTCGACGATGACGCAGAGCTGCGTGGCTACGTGGGGTCGCTGTTGGGCAAGTATTATAAGGTGAAGGAGGTCCCTGATGGAGCAGAAGCCCTGAAGGTAATTGCTGACTGGAAGCCGGATATCGTGGTTAGCGATGTGGTGATGCCTGGTATGGATGGACTGACTCTTTTAAGGCGTCTTAAGACAAATGCGGAGACCAATCACATCCCCGTCGTGCTTCTCAGCTCAAAGACGGCTGTTGCAGACCGCATGGCTGGCTGGGAGAAAGGTGCGGATGCTTACATCGCCAAGCCCTTCAATACCGACGAATTGGAGGCTCTTGTGGACACGCTGATTGAAAACCGACTGCGTATGAAGGGGAAATTCTCCGGCGCGCAGGAGACTGAAGGAAAAATCGATGCTCCCGAGATGAAAGGCAACGATGAGGTGCTTCTCGACCGAATCATGAAGGAAATCAATGCTCACATCGACGATCCTGAGCTAAACGTAGAGCGTCTTGCCTCTGAAGTTGGAGTCAGTCGAGCCCATCTTCATAGAAAGATGAAAGATCTCATAGGCATGACTCCGAGTGATTATATCCGTAATATACGTCTGAAGAGGGCATGCGAGTTGCTGAAGCGCCCGGATATAGAAGTGACACAGGTGGCCTACAAGATTGGATTCACATCGCAGCCGCATTTTTCATCTCATTTCAAGCGTTATACGGGCTTTTCACCGTCGGAATATAGGGCAAAATGCCTGTCTGGCGCGGATGCAGAAATCTCTGCATAATGCCCTTTCTACAATTTCGCATCCATCGTATTCAAATTTGAATGCGGGTGTATCACTAAGGTATGCACTTTTTACATAGAGATATGTGGGTTTGAGCTATTCTTTGTAATTTTGCAATCGTAAAGCTGACCCAACATAGACAATGTATCCCCATGTGATTTTCCTGTCGATATTTGACTTTGGCGAAGCTTGAGTCTCCTATTGGAGACGCCGCTTCGCCCTCTTCGTCTTCGTACGGTTTCGTCCAGATGGGGCACAGGCTAAGCCGGTAGTTATAATTTGATTATAGCAAATGATTGATATATTTTAATAGGTTAATTTGATTTTATTATAGGTAGGTTTATGTATGCTCTTCCACTGACTTGCAAATGAAGAGACACTCAGTTAAGATTGTAAACAGGCATTGGAAAAACACAAAGATATACATTAGTAAAGATTGATTATAGGTTTAGTTATTAGGTAGTGGTTGCGGCCGATATGCGTGATGCATGTCGGCCGCAACCCTTATTGCAATTTTGTCACAAATTGTAACAATTATAAATAACTGTACCTTAATATAATAGAAAATTTTGTTACGAATTGTTACGGAAATGATACACAGTTTTGGTGTTTTGCGACAAATAGTGACGTATATGAAATCGTACGCGCGAGGGATATCGGTGAAGTTGACTAAATTTGCACCACAAATCGAACAACAATCAACCAAGAACAAACAACCGACAACATAAAGACATATGGCAAAACTAACCAACATCGCAATCTGTCTCGGTTGCCTCGCGCTACTGCCAGGCTGCTCAGCAAAGAAAGCAGGAATCGCACCGCAAGGCTCGGTGGCGATTTTTGATTCCTTCCACTATGAGGGCGATGACAATTACTACAAGGCCAATCCTCTGCCAGACGAGAGTTCCTACTACAATCCTGTGCTCGCAGGATGGTATTCTGATCCCTCGCTCTGCACCAACGGCAAAGGGGATTACTTCCTGGTGACTTCGACCTTCACGTTCTTCCCAGGAGTCCCTATCTTCCACAGCCGTGACTTGGTGAATTGGGAGCAGATTGGCCACGTGCTCACCCGAGAGTCGCAGCTCGTCAACATGGAGAAGCAACATGTCAGCGGTGGTATCTTTGCCCCCGACATCGCCTACAATCCTGCCAATGAGACTTACTATATGGTGACGACCAATGTTGGAGCAGGCAACTTCTTTGTCAAGACCCAGGATCCCTACGGAGAGTGGAGCGATCCGATCATGCTTCCCGAAGTTGCTGGCATAGACCCTGCCTTTTTCTTTGATGAAGACGGAAAAGGATATATCGTCAACAACGATGACGCTCCTGATGGTAAGCCTGAATATGACGGCCACCGCACTGTACGTGTGGTGGAGTTTGACCCGGCCACCGACAAGTGTGTCGGTGAACGCCGTATCGTAGTCAACAAAGGATGTCGTCCGGAAGAGAAACCCATATGGTGTGAAGGTCCTCATATATATAAAGAGGGGGGCAACTACTACCTCATGACAGCAGAAGGAGGCACAAGCATCGGCCATAGTGAGGTCATCTACAAAGGCCCAACCCCTTTTGGACCGTTCACTCCGTGGGAAGGAAATCCTATCCTCACCCAGCGTACCCTCGACCCATCGCGTGAGAATCCGGTGACCTGCGCCGGCCATGCCGATTTGGTGAAGACACCTGAAGGAGACTGGTGGGGAGTATTCCTTGCTTGCCGTCCGGTAGAAGACAATAAGGAGAATCTCGGTCGCGAGACATTCCTCCTGCCTGTCAAATGGAACGAAGAGGGTTGGCCTCGTTTTGTGGAGAATGGAGCTGAGGTTCCCTTGGTGGGAAACAAGCAAAATGTGAAACGTGCTGAAAAAGTGACTTTCGGCAACTATACCCGTCATGACGAATTTAACGATTCCACTCTCGATCATGAATGGATGACCCTGAGAGGAACAGCTTCAAACTATTATTCACTTTCGCAGAATCCAGGACATCTGACAGTCAAATGTGCAGATGTAAAATCAAGTGAGAAGGCAGTGCTTCCATATGTGTGCCGCCGTCTCTGCCATCACAATTTCAATTGTACTACCCACATGACGTTCGTTCCTGAGTCTGACAGTCAACTCGCCGGAATGCTTCTACTTAAGGATGAGACCCATCAATATCTGCTTGCCCGCACCAAGAGCGGTGACACCCACAAGCTTGAGGTCCGCAAGATAGCCGAAGATGGAAGCCACACAATAGCGGAGATTCCGGTCGACGCCAATCTTTCGGAAGTGGACTTCAAGATTTCAGGCAACGGATTGAAATACGGATTCCATTATTCCACAGATGGCGGAAAGAAATGGCAACTTCTTGCCGACAATGTGGACGCAGGATATACATCGACTGCAGAGGCCGGAGGCTTCACCGGGACAGTAGTAGGTCTCTACGCATCCAATGCCGAATCCCTCGACTAATCTATAAGGTTTAAATAGTTTAAATGGTTTATGAGGTTTAAATTGTTTAGAAGTTCAAAATAAAAAAAACATAAACATCTACAACATCTAAAAAAATCCCTTAAACATCTTAAACCCCTTAAACCCCTTAATCCAATAAATAGAAAACTTTCCATTATACTTTAATATTTAATAGCAATGAAAAATGTAAAGAAACCATTTCGTTACATTGCGTTACTGATGGTGATGCTCCTTTCAGGTTCCTTATCGGCCTGGGCGGATATAGTCAAAGGTAACGTGACCGATGAGACGGGCGAACCCCTCATCGGCGTGACAGTGCGAGTAGACGGTACCTCCATAGGTACGGCTACCGACATTGATGGTAATTACTCCATCAATGTGCCTAACATCAAGAAGGACCACCTTCTCTTCGGCTACGTAGGCATGGCAGATCAGAAGATTGCTGTCAGCGGCCGTAAAGTCGTAGACGTTGTCATGAAGGAGGATTCCGAACTTCTCGACGAAGTAGTGGTAGTGGGCTACGGCCAGCAGAAGAAAGCTTCTGTGGTCGGTGCTATCACTCAGACTACAGGCGAGGTCCTCGAGCGTGCTGCCGGTGTGCACGACATCAGTGCAGCCCTTACCGGTAACCTTCCGGGCGTCGTGACTGTTCAGTCATCCGGTATGCCTGGTGATGAGTCTGCAAAGATTACTATCCGTGGCGCATCATCTTGGAACAACAGCGACCCTCTCGTGCTCGTCGATGGTATCGAGCGTGAGATGAGCAGTGTCGATGTAAGCTCTGTAAAGTCAATCTCTGTACTTAAGGACGCATCTGCAACTGCCGTCTACGGTGTGAAGGGTGCAAACGGTGTAATCCTTATCACTACCAAGCGTGGTCAGGAAGGTCGCGCAAAAATCGACGTTGGTTTTACTGCAACAATGAAGACTATCTCCAAACTTCCTGATAAGATGGACTCTTATGATGCTCTTCTTTGGAGAAACAAGGCCGTTATGCACGAGCTTCCTATCATGGGTTCGTCTTGGGCTTACATGACTCCACTTGCAGTTGCAGACAAATATCGTAATCCTGCCAACCTTGAGGAGGCTGAGCGTTATCCCAATGTAAATTGGAAAGACTACCTCTTCAAAGACCACGCGATGTCTTACAACGGAAATGTATCTATCAGCGGTGGTACAAAATTCGTTCGTTACTTCGCGGTCATCGACTTCGTTAGCGAGGGTGACATGTTTAAGAATATTGACAATGGTCGTGGCTACGACACAGGCTTCGGCTACAACCGTATCAACGCCCGTTCTAACCTTGACTTCTCACTGACTCCGACTACTACTCTTAAGGTAAACCTCGCCGGCTCAATGGGTCAGAAGCGTTCTACTTGGCCAAACGATGGTAACTCCTTCGACCAGGGCAACTGGAACAACCAGCAGGTGTGGGCAGGTGTCTACAACATCGCTCCCGACGTATTCATCCCAATCTATTCTGATGGCTCTTTCGGCTACTATCCCGCATTTAAATCGCAAGTAGCTAACTCAGCAGAACAGTTGGCAATGGGTGGTGCGTTCAAGACCACTACCACAGCTATCACAACTGACTTCGTCCTCAATCAGGACCTTAAGTTCATCACCCCGGGTCTTAACCTTATGGGTATGATTTCTTGGGACAACCGTTTCGTTGAGGCACAAAGAGGTGTGAATGACCTCTACAATTCTCCTCAGCATAAGTGGATCGATCCTGAGACCGGTATGGTACAGACTGAGACCAACTATGACAAAATCACTAATTTTGACTATATGCCGGGTAATAAGTGGTCTACTCAAGGTGGTAACGTGCAGGATTGGAATACAGTCCGCAATATGAACTACCAGGTTCAGCTCAACTGGGCACGCGAATTTGGCAAAAACAATATCGGTGCCACTGCCGTTTGGACCCGTCAGGAAAACGCCTGGGGCAGCATGATTCCTATCCGTCGTGAAGACTGGGTGTTCCGTGTTACTTATAACTTCGACGACCGCTACTTCTTCGAATACAACGGTGCTTACAACGGCTCTGAGAAATTCGGCAAAGGCTTCCGTTTCGGTTTCTTCAACTCAGGCGCTATCGGATGGCGTCCGTCAGAAGAGAAATTCTGGAAGGCTGCTGGCCTTGACAACTGGTGGCAGGAACTTAAGATACGTGCATCTTACGGCGAGATTGGTGACGACTCCGGCGCACGCTTCCTCTATATGGACCAATGGGCTTATGGTGGCAACACTAAGATGGTCACTACCGGATACGGTGGCACAGGTACTCCCGGTGTATATGACGATGGCTCAATCTACTCTTATTATCGCCAGAGCGCTCTCGGCAATCCGGATGCTCACTGGGAGAAGGTAAAGAAGATGAACCTTGGTATCGACTTCTCGTTCCTCAACAGCATGATTGCAGGTACAGTAGAGCTCTTCAAGGATAAGCGTGACGATATCCTCATCAGCGGTGGCGACCGTGCGATGCCTTCGTACTTTGGTCAGACTCCTCCGACTGCCAACCTTGGTAAGGCTACAGTCTCTGGTTATGAGTTTGAACTTCGTTTCAACAAGCAGCTCGGTAGAGACATGCGCATCTGGGCAAACCTTAACATGACTCACGCTGCCAACAAGATTACCTTCCGCGACGACCCGGAACTCAAGCCCGACTATCAGAAACAGGCAGGGTTTGCAATCGGTCAGACTCACTCCCATATCAGCGGTGGTTATCTCAATTCACTCGACGAACTCTACGGTGCTCCTATACATGACGTCAACAACGGAAGCCGTCTTCCCGGCGACTATTATATCGTCGATTTCAATGGCGACGGTAAGGTAGATGTGGAAGACTCCGCTCCATATGGATACACCGGCACTCCACAGAATACCTACAATGCCACTATTGGTTACGAATGGAAAGGCTTCAGCTGCTTCGTTCAGTTCTATGGCGTTACAAACGTGACTCGCGACGTAGGCCTTACTTCTTTCAGCCACAATACCGACAACGTCTACAATCTTGGAACTTGGTGGAATGGCTACGACCTTGACGGCGAAGTCCTGCTTCCCCGTTGGTATTCTCAGTCAAGTGCCTACAGCAACGGTACCCAGTATCTTTATGATGCATCTTACGTACGTCTGAAGAACGTCGAGATCGCCTATACTTGGAACGGCGGCTGGATTAAGAAGCTTGGCATGAACAACCTTAAGGTTTACCTCAACGGCAATAACCTCTGGCTCTGGTCGCGCATGCCTGACGACCGCGAATCTAACTTCTCAGGCTCTGCAGGCTCAGGTGCATATCCTACTATGCGTCGCTTCAACTTAGGTATTAAGTTCAACTTCTAATTTTCAACTATCCAATCATGAACAGATATATAAAAGGTCTTGGAGCAATCGCGTTGGGAATGACGCTGACGGCCGGAATGACTTCCTGCGAGGATTACCTCGACAAGGAGCCGGACTCAAACGTATCTTCCGACACCCCCTTCAAGAATTTCACCAATATGCAGGGATACGTAGAGGAAATCTACAACTGTATCCCTGACAAGGCTAAGGCGTATTGGACCACTTCCTGGAACCTTGGCGACGACGAGGTTATGAACCCCCAGGCGGAATCCGACCGTCTTATCCAGACCCAAATAGACCTTGGCAACTATTATGCTTGGCAGAACAATGCCCAGTTCTGGTTTGCCGCTCAGAGAGATGGACTCGATCCTACTTCCAACAACCCGTTCAATCACCGTCTTGCAGGGCATGCATGGTATTGCATTGCAAAGGCAAATAAAGGTATCCAGGAGATTGACAACTATTTCACTGGTACAGCTGAAGAGAAGAACCTGATACTTGGTCAGCTCTACTTCTTCCGCGCTTGGTGGCATTTCGAGATGATGGAATATCTCGGTGGTCTTCCCTACATTGACCAAGTGTTCTCTGCATCAGAGACTCCTCGCCTCGAGCGTCTTTCTTATGTAGAATGTGCCGACAAGGCTGCCGAAGACTTCCAAAAGGCCGCCGATCTGCTTCCCATCAATTGGGATAATACTACAGCAGGAAAGAATACTCTCGGAAAGAACGAGCTTCGTATCAACAAGATTACTGCCCTTGCGTATCTTGGCAAGAACTATCTGTGGGCAGCAAGTCCGCTTATGCAGCACGGTGCTCAGACAGGTGGCGCCCAGACCTACAACTATAGCCAGGAATACGCACGTAAGGCTGCCGATGCCCTCGGCGAGATTATCGCTCTTGTTGAGGCTGGCCAGACTCAGTATGAGTTCGCTTCCTTCGACTATGAGAATATCTACGACCACAAGAAGGCATCGGGAGTAGAAAACAGCTACAGCGAGCTCTTCTTTACTACTGGCAGAAGCTGGGAACAGCCCGGTGGCAAGGAGGCTCTTCTCCGTGGTCCTTCTGCAGGTTGGTCGTTTACCCGTTACAACTTCACTCGTACCTTCGGACCTAATCAGCTTTGCGCCCAGGATAACCACATCCACCAGCCGACAGCTAACTACGTTGCCAACTACGGTATGGCCAACGGTCTGCCGCTTGATGATCCGGAGTCAGGTTGGGATCCCAAGCATCCCTTCAAGGATCGCGACCCGCGCTTCTATCATGACATCGTATTCGACGGTGTGAAATACATCAATGCAGATCCAGATCCGGCAGATAAGCCAATGAAATATGCAGGGTTAGCTACTGGAGGCTCCATGCGTGCCATCACCAACGCAAGCCGTTCGGGATATTTCTATCAGAAACTCGTTCCCCATACTTGCCAGAAATATGATTCCGGTCAGGCCGACGACTATGGTCCCAACCCACACAGCTACATTCCTTACATGCGTCTTGCTGACGTATATCTGATGTATGCTGAGGCAACTGCTGTTCTTGGTGGCCCACAGGGTAAGTCTTCAAAATGTTCTCTCACTTCTGTGGATGCCATCAACAGACTTCGCGATCGCGTTAAGGCAGGACATGTGGCTGAGAAATTCACAGGTAATGCTTATATGGACGAGGTTCGTCGCGAACGTGCAGTCGAGCTCGCATTCGAGGGCTTCCGTTTCAACGACCTTCAGCGCTGGCTTCTCCTCACTGAGCCTAAATATTGCGTGAAGACCTCTCAGGAATTCATCCGTGTATCGGGTACCGACGAGAAATTCTTTGCTGAAAATGACCCTGCTGAAGCGGAAGTGGCTGAATTCCACGAGGAGGTCATCCTTACCCGTAACTTCGATACGAAGCACTACTGGTTCCCGCTTCTCCGTGAAGACACTTACATCTACTCCGGTTTCCAACAGAACCCGGGATGGTAATGGAGTATAAACTAACCTTACTGTAAGAAAACTTATGACAACAAAATTCAATAAGATCCTCCCGATGGTCACTGTAGCTGCACTTTGTGCCTCTCCGGCAGCGGCTGCCAATGACGAGGCTGTGGATTCAGTGGCAGGATATCAGGTACACCTTCCTTTCCGCACTGTCAACAGCGGCGACATGCTCGGCGGAGCTGAGGTGCTCGACCTGGAGAAGCTAATGGAGGTCAACTATATCAACGACATCAACAACGGTACCATCTCAGGCTACGTTTCCGGTTTCAACGGAAACTCTCTCTGGGGTATGGATGCCGACAACGATCAGGGTTTCCTCGTGCTCATCGACGGTGTTGCACGCGACATGAACAATGTCATCTCTACTGAGGTGAAGGATATCACCTTCATCAAGGGTGCTGCTGCAACTGTGCTTTATGGTGCACGCGCTGCAAAGGGTGTGATCTACATCACGACCAAGCGTGGCGAGAATGCACCTCTGTCGATTAATGCACGAGTAAATACAGGATGGCACGTGGCTAAGTCCACTCCTGAGTATCTTGGTTCGGCCGAATACATGGCCCTTTACAACCAGGCTCTCATCAACGACGGTCAGAATCCCCGCTATTCTGCAGAGGATATCTACAACTATGGGAGCGGAGTTAATCCCTACCGTTATCCTAACCTTAACATGTATTCAGATGAATACTTGAAGAAGGCCTACAACCGCACAGATGCATCTGTTCAGATTTCCGGTGGTAACGAACGTGCCCGCTACTATACCAACATCAACTACTATCGCCAGGGCGACTATCTGAAGGTAGGAGAGTCAAAGCACAATTTTACCGATCGTTTCAGTGTGCGTGGTAACATCGATGTTGACATCACTGATTTCATCAGCGCATATGTCAATGCAAGCGCTACTTTCTATGGCGCACGCAGTGCTAAAGGTGATTACTGGTCTCAAGCTGCATCTTTGCGTCCTAACCGTTTTACCCCGTTTATCCCAGTTAGTCTTGTAAATCCAGGAGCAACCAACTCAATGGATCTTCTTGGCTCAACCACCAATATTTTCAATGGTTGCTTCCTTGGAGGTACTCAGATTGACAAATCCAATATCTTCGCTGACTATATGGCTGCTGGCTACTCTAAGTTTACAAGCCGTCAGTTCCAGTTTGACACTGGTGTGAATGTTGATCTTGGAATGGTGACAAAAGGTCTTACTTTCAATACCAAATTTGCAGTAGACTACGCTACCTCCTATACTACCAGCTACGATAACTCCTACGCTGTTTTCATCCCGGAATGGAGCCAGTATAATGGTGTTGAGGAAATCACCTCAGTTGCTATTGAAGGCAAGGATGAGCACTCTGGCGTGCAGAACATCGGTAGCTCTTCAAGCCGTCAGACTATGTATTGGTCTGGTCAGTTCGACTATACACGTACTTTCAACGACGTTCACAACTTCCACGCTCTTGCTGTAGCTGCCGGCTGGCAGCGTACACTCTCAGGCACCTACCACCGCACCAGCAGCGCGAACATTGGCTTCGAGGCTGACTATAACTATGACCGCCGCTACTACGTAGACCTCGCTGTGACAGGCGTTCACTCTTCCAAACTTGCTCCCGGACATCGTCAGGCTTGGTCGCCTACAGCTACTATCGGCTGGCGTCTCACCGGTGAGGAATTCCTTCAGGACAACAGCGCCATCAATGAGTTGATGCTCTCTGCTTCCGGTGCAATCCTCCATCAGGATATTGACATCACTGACTACTATATGTATACTGCCAATTACACCAACGGTGGTTGGTATAGCTGGGCAGTCGGTGGCACTTCCGCTGCTTACCCGAAGCGTGGTAGCAATGAGGATCTCACTTTCATCAAGCGCAAAGAATTCACTGTAGGTCTCCGTGGCGAACTCGCCAATCGTATGATTGATTTCAATGCGATGTATTTCCTCTACAAGACAGAAGGACTCATCAGCAACCAGTCTACCAAGTATCCTACTTACTTCTCTACATACTATCCTGAGGCTTCTTTCGTTCCTTATGTAAATATGAACGATAATAAGCGTACTGGCTTCGACTTCGCTGTCAACTTCAAGAAGAATTTCGGTGAGTTTGACCTCAAGGTTGGCGTGACAGGTACATACTATGACACGAAGGCAACCAAGCGTGATGAGATTTATGAAAACGACTATCAATATCGTCAGGGTCATATCATCGACGGTATCTGGGGTTATAAGTGCCTCGGTTTCTTCCAGAGCGATGCAGAAGCAGCAGCTGTGGACCAGTCAGCGCTCGGAAGCTCCAACCTGAAGGCAGGCGACCTCAAGTATGCCGACCTTAATGGCGACGGTAAGGTAGACCAGAACGACCAGACTTTCCTCGGAAAGGGCGGATGGTATGGCAGCCCATTCTTCTTGGGTGCTAATCTGCAGATGGCTTGGAAGGGATTCACTCTCTTTGTTCATGGTATCGGAGGCTTTGGTGGCCATGGCACTCTCAATGGCAATAGCTACTATCAGATGTATGGCGAGAACAAGTATTCTGCTATGGCTCGTGAATGCTGGACTCCTGAGACTGCTGAGACTGCAACTCTTCCGCGTCTGACCACTACTAATGGCGCCAACAACTATGTGACCTCCGACTTCTGGATGTATAGCACAGATTATTTCTCTATCGATAAAATCCAGCTGACCTACGACTTCCCGAAGGCTTGGTTCGATGGTAAGGTAGTGAAGGCTCTCCAAGTTTACGTTAGTGGCGATGATCTCGTGAGATTTGGTAAGAACCGCAAGATTATGGATTTGAACGTCGGCTCCGCTCCTCAGTCTCGTTTCTATAACATCGGTGCTCAAATAACTTTCTAACAACCTGACAAAATGAAAAATATAGTTAAATATTTCGCTGCGGCTTCGATTGTATTTGGTCTCGCATCTTGCGACGACCTCTTCGATCCGGCCATCGAGAACGTCAAGGATGAGAACTCGATGATCACTGAGCCGAACTATGCTGATGCTATCCTTGGCAGCGCTTATATTCTCATGCCTTATCCCGGTAGCTCAGAGAATGACGTGGCAACTGACGATGCTGTGTCTAACCAGCTCAGCAACGACTATCTTAAGATAGCTGGTGGCGCATGGAATTCACAGACCGGGGTTTCTGTCAACAACTGGCGCGACCGCAACGCTTCTATACAGTATTGCAATCTTTTCCTTGAGCGTGTTGACAACATCATTTTCTCAACTACTCCTGAAATCAACGAGCTCTTCCAAGACAGACTGAAGGGTGAGGCTTATGGCCTTCGTGCGCTGAATATGCTTTACCTCCTTCAGAACTATGCAGGTAAGACCGCTTCTGGCGACCTGATGGGTGTGCCTATTTGGACAGAAGCATTCAGCGCTACCTCTGATCTTAATGTGCCGCGTAATTCTTTTAAAGAGTGTATGGCGCAACTTCTTGACGACGTTGATAAGGCTGTAGCTCTGCTTCCTCTTGACTACAAAGACATCAATGACTCAGATGTGCCTGAAAAGTACAAGTCTAAAGGCGTAAATGCAGCAGTCTACAACCGAGTGAATGGCGCTACAACAGCATTGCGTCTTTCCGGACGTATCGCCGAGGCTATAGGAAGCCAGGCTGCACTTCTTGCAGCAAGCCCAGCTTTCGCTGATCAGTCAGGTGTTGATTGGGCTGAGGCAGCCAACCGTGCCGGCGACGTCCTGAAGCGTATCGGTGGAGTGGCAGGAATGCCACAGAAAGGACACCTTTGGTATTCTGCTGAAGAAATCGGCAATAGCGTGACAGCATCGGTCAACCATCCTGAGGTCATCTGGCGCGACGGAGCTACTGAAAGCTGCGATCGTGAGGCAGACAACTTCCCTCCGACACTTTACGGAAAGGGTCGTGTTAATCCTACCCAAAACCTTGTGGACGCGTTCCCAATGGCAAACGGGTATCCTATCACTGATGCTCGCTCTGAATACAATGCCAATGATCCTTATGCAGGCCGTGACCCGCGTCTTGAGGCATACGTAGTTGTAAACGGAAGCACCTTTGGTGTAAATGACGCCGTTATTCACACCGGTACAGATGCCGGTAACAACGATGGTATCAACAAGGAAAGTGAATATTCCACCCGTACAGGTTACTACCTGCGTAAGCTCCTGCGTAGCGATGTGAATCCTAATGGAACCAACGAGGTGAAGAAATATCACTACACTACCCGCATCCGCTTCACTGAAATCTTCCTCGCTTACGCAGAGGCTGCCAATGAGGCTTGGGGACCGACAAGCGGAGGCAGCTACGGATTCTCAGCCTACGACGTAATCAAGGCTATCCGCAAGCGTGCCATGGGTGATGCAATCGGCGATGACCCATATCTCGAGTCGATCAAGAGCAACAAGGATGAGATGCGCAAGCTTATCCGCAACGAGCGTCGTCTTGAGCTCTGCTTCGAAAACAAGCGCTTCTGGGACCTCCGTCGTTGGAACTCCAACCTCAGCGAACTCAATGCCACTGCACAGGGTATTGAGATCACAGGCACTACCTACAAGAAGATCGATGTAGAGCCACGCAACTACAAGGAATATATGATTTATGGTCCTCTCCCGTATAGCGACGTGCTGAAGTTCAGCGCTCTCGAGCAGAATGCGGGTTGGTAATACATTTAATTTAACTGAAACGACATGACTAATTTTAAGAACGGCCTTATCGGGGGCTTAGGCATCCTCCTCTCGCTCTCCGTGGCTTCCTGTAAGAACGGCAATAATGAGTTTCCCGACTATGACGGCGGCGTGACTGTATTTTTCGCCAATCAGTATGTGGGGCGTCCTCTCGTGCTCGGCGAATGGCCTGATGGCGACAACTCTCTCGACAATCAGCATAAGTGCATGATCCTGGCTACTCAAGGTGGTGCGTATTCCTCCAAAGACAACATCAAGATTGATGTGATGGTAGACCCTACACTGGTGGACAACCTTACCTTCGAAGATGGAACACCGGTCAAGGTGATGCCGGAGAATTACTACACTCTTGAGTCTACAACATTCACTAAGAAGAAAGATTATCTCTTCGGAAGTGAAGTGACTTTCAGTGATGCTTTCTTTGCTGATCCGGATGCTATCAAGAACACTTACGTGATTCCTATCCGTATGTTGAAAGTTACTGGAGCAGATCAGATTCTGTCTGGCACTCCTGCCAATCCTGAAGGAAATCCAGCCCGCACTGACGCTTCAGCATGGGACGTACAGCCCCAGGACTTCGTGCTCTATTGTGTAAGATTTGTCAATCCTTGGGATGCAAGCTACATCCGTCGCGGTGTCGACCAAGTGAGTGATGCAGTTGCCGGCAACAGCACCAACGTTCGCCATGAGCAATATATTGAGAAGAATGAAGTGGTACGTCTCTCCACAAAGTCTATGAGCGAGGTAGTATTCCCACTTTCCACTGTGGTTCCTGACGGTGAGTCAGTGAAAACTCTCACTTGCGATATGGTACTCAAGTTCAACGGTGACGACTGCACTATCTCTACCAATACTGAAGGCATGACTGCGACGGGCAGCGGTAAGTTCGTGAAGCGTGGCGACAAGAACTACTGGGGTGGAGAAAGCGCACATGACGTGATTTATCTTGACTATCAGGTTAACTTCGGAAACCGTCAGTTCAATACAAAGGATACTCTGGTGGTTCGCTCTCGCGAGATTGTTCCGGAGTTCTCTTTCAATCCCGTTTATAATAAATGATTATCACCATGAAATTCAATAGATATTATTTGGGACTCGCCCTTCTTCCGATGCTTGCCAGCTGTGCCGACTATCTCGACACAAACAACTACATCGTGGAGAAACCCGCTTCCATTGCGGAGTTTGAGTACCTCAACGACTATAAGCCACTTAAGGAATATATCGACCGCAGTGCTCATCCCGGTTTCACTCTTGGAACCGGGGTGGGAGTCGACGACTACCTCAAGCAAGGAAGTGTCTATCTTCTGACCAACTCTAACTTCGACATGATGACAGCTGGCAATGCCATGAAGTATGGTTCATGCGTAGCCGACGACGGCACCATGAATTTCGACAAAGTCCGTAGCTTCGTCGCTGCTGCTAAGGCTGTCAACATGCAGATCTATGGTCACACTCTTTGCTGGCATTCTCAGCAGAACACCAAGTATCTTAACGGTCTTTTGGCCGATAAGGAACTTGAAGTGGACCCGAATGCAAAGAACGAAGTAGTTGACTTCAAGCTTGACTTCTCCTCTATGAGTGAATACAACTTCTGGCACCAGCCTGAAGATGGCCCTGCTGTATTCTCTATCGAAGACGGTTGCCTGAAAATTGAAAACCCCGCGGCTGTAAACTTCTGGGAGGTTCAGTATTTTACCTTCGATAACGTTAATCTCCAGAAAGGCGTAGAATATCAGCTTACAGTTGAAGTCAAAGCTACTGCTGATGGTGCCATTCAAGGTAATGTGGGTGATTGGGGTGACAATGCAGGTATTCGTATCCCCTATTCTACAGATTGGGAGGAAAAAACCATCACCTTCGTCTCTGCCACTGATGGAACAACCCATGGTCTTTTCCAGACTGGCGACCTCGTAGGTACAATCTGGTATAAGTCTATCAAAATCTCCCATCTTGAGGCGCCTGCTATGGAAATAGGTGTCTCTCTGATGGCAGGCGGTGATGCTGATAATGGAGAATGTGCTAACCTTATCGCACGAGAGAAGGGCAATGCAGACATCCCTGCTCGAATTGTTGATGATCCCGCTGGTACTGGCAAGGTGTATGAATGTAAGTACAATGACAATCCTACCGATCCATGGGATTCTCAGTTCTTCATCACATCCAATGAGCCTCTTGAGGCTGGCACTAAGATTCACGTGAAATTCCGTTATCGTGCTACCGACGAGCGTAACATTGACACTCAGGCTCATGGAGCTCCCGGCAACTACCACCACTGGCAGTTTATCGGTACTCTTAATGCAACAACCGATTGGAAGGATTTTGAATATAACGGATCAATTTCAAGCGATCAGGCAGGATCGGAAGGTTGCTCCTCAATCGCATTCAACCTTTGCTCGGCAGCGTCAGCAGGTACATTCTATATCGACGATGTTGTCTTTGAAAAGGTGATATCAGCCAATACCCTACCACTCACACCTGAAGAGAAGAAAGAAGTGCTCACAGCAGAGATGGAACGTTGGGTGAAGGGCATGATGGAAGCTACTGACGGCTATGTCAAAGCATGGGATGTAGTCAACGAGGCTATTTCCGGCGGTCCTTGGGGACAGCGCTACGATCTGCAGCATGCTGGTGACACGCCCAACGACTTCTTCTGGCAGGATTATCTTGGAGATGACTTCGTTCGTGTGCCCGTGAAGTTTGCACGTCAGTATTTCGCTGAGAACGGTGGCAACCCCGACGAACTTAAGCTTTTCATCAATGACTACAACCTTGAGAGCGACTGGGACGACAACCAGAAGCTCAAGAGCCTAATCTCATGGATTGAGCAGTGGGAGAGCGACGGTGAGACCGTCATCGACGGTATCGGCACCCAGATGCACATCAGCTACTATGAGAATCCTCAGACTCAGAAGAGCAAGGAAGACCACATCGTCAAGATGTTTGAGCTTATGGCTAAGACTGGTAAGCTCTGCCGCATCACTGAGCTTGATATGGGTCTTGTGGATGCCAACGGAAATTCTGTCAAGGCTGCTGACCTAACTATAGAGCAGCACAAGCAGATGGGTGAGCACTACAAGTGGATTGTCCAGAAATATTTCGAGATCATTCCGCAGGCTCAGCAGTTCGGTATATGCCAATGGTGTCAGACTGACGCTCCTGAAGATTCAGGTTGGCGTGGTGGTGAGCCAGTTGGTCTCTGGAACCTGAACCTCCAGCGTAAGCCTGCTTATGGCGGCGTTGCTGATGGTCTGAGTGGCAAATAAAAAGCGCTTTTAAATCCGCTCCGGAATCCTGATTCCGGATTCCGGGGCGGATAAATACATTTCAATAACCCAAAATCATTTTTCCCTCTTTTTATGAAGAAATTTTTACTTTTTTCTGCCGCAGCTCTCATCGCTGCCGGCGCTTCAGCTGCAGAAGTCGTGCTCGCTGAGTCAGACTTCGCTTCTTCCTCTGCCTATTATTTCTGGGCTCAGGGTACTGAACCTACAATAGAAAACGGTGGACTGACTATCACAAACGATGCTGCAACCGAAAATTTCTGGAACCTCCAGTATATCGTTGCCGACAATATGGCAGTGACAGCAGGTACTGAATACACTGTATCCATAAAGCTTAAGGGATTCTCAGGTCCTCTACACTATGTATTTGGCGCTTGGGGAACTGATGTGTTCACAGGTGCAGCTCAAGTTGAGGCAAAAGATGATTGGCAGACCATTACTTTCGGAGGAACTGCTTCTGCTGATGTAGCCGAGGGTGTGCATCTTCTTCTTCAGTCTGGAGAGTTCGTTGGCTCATACACCATAGCCAATGTAAAGATTACATATGATAATGGTGAAGGCGGAAATGATGATCCCGTAGATGTTGAGAAGGAAGTCATCGCTACAATGTATCCTGGCAACGCTCAGTTCATCGCTTGGGGTTGTGACGATCTTCTGACCCAGAACTTTGAAATCGACGGTCGCGTAGCCGCCAAGTTTGCCCAGACTGCTGAAGGCAAGGATCCCTGGGGCGTGCAGTTCGCTTATGACTATGACTATGTGCCGGGCACTAAATACTTCTTCTCATTCGAAGTAAAGGGTGAGCCTAACGGAACTGTCGGTTCAGGTTTCCAGTGCACTGACGGCTATGTAGGTTGTGGCGATTGTACATCTTTTGCCATCACATCAGATTGGACCAAAGTCATAATCAGCGGCGAGGCTAAGGAAGTGGATGGCAAGCTCCCCAACCGTTGGGTTGCAAGCATCGGTAGCTACATCGGTACTTTCTATATCTCTAATGTTGAGCTTTATACTGAAAAGGCAACAGCAGTTGAGACTATTGCTCCCGCAAAGGCTGTCACGAATGGTGTCTACAACCTTCAGGGCGTAAAGGTGCTCAACAATGCTGACGACCTCAATGCTCTTCCAAAGGGCATCTATATCGTCAATGGCAAGAAAGTAGTAAGATAATCCACTATTTACTTCATCCGATAAATCACGCTCCGGGGCTGCCATCCGGTTCCCCGGGGCGTCATTCTTTAAAGACATTCCATAATCACTTAAACGACCATGAAAAAACTTATTGTTACCGCTGTTGTCTCTCTCTCCGCCTTTTCTCTTTTTGCTGTAGATAATCCTAAAGAAGGAAAAGTGGCTTCTACCAACATCCCGGAAGCAGCATATCCTTGTGTGGCTTCTGACTCAAGGGCAACTTTCAAACTCCATGCCCCGGACGCAAAGGATGTAAAGGTGGATATATGTGGTAAGAAATATGACATGGTAAAAGATGAAACCGGTGTTTGGACTGCGACCACCGACCCCCTTGTAGAGGGCTTTCATTATTATTTTCTAATTGTCGACGGAGTGTCGGTAATTGACCCGGCATCTGAGACATTCTATGGATGCGGCAAAGAGTGTTCCGGCATTGAGATTCCGGAGACTCAAGAGGCTGCTGCTTATTCTTCATTCAATAAAGACATTCCTCATGGGCAGGTGAGGGAATGTAAATATTATTCCGATACGGAAGGACGGCAACGTCGTTGCTTTGTCTATACTCCTGCTGAATATGAAAAGAATCCCAATGCCAAATACCCGGTGCTATACCTTCAGCATGGCATGGGTGAAAACGAAACAGGATGGTCGAAGCAAGGCATGATGGCAAATATCATGGACAATGCCATCGCATCGGGAAAGGCTGTCCCAATGATTGTCGTGATGGACAATGGCAACTGTGACTATATCTTCGGTGCAAAACCTGGAGAAACACATGCTACCTTCGGGGCAGGTTTCACTCCTGTCTTGCTCAATGATCTGATCCCCTATATTGAGAATACATTTCGTGTCAAGACCGACCGCGAAAACCGTGCTATGGCGGGTCTTTCGTGGGGTGGCAAAGAGACACTCGACATAACTCTCTCAAACCTCGATAAATTTTCACATATCGGTAGCTTCAGTGGTGCCCTCTTTTTCTTGAATGAAGGTCTTGAAAATGCCTATGGAGGAGTTTTCAAAGATGCAAAAGCATTCAACGACAAGGTGAAAGTACTCTTCCTCAGTATGGGTTCAGAAGAAAACTTCGGAGCTCCGAAAATCAGCCAAGCACTCACTGATGCCGGCATCAACAACGTCTACTACGAGTCTCCAGGTACCCACCACGAGTGGCTGACTTGGCGTCGCTCTCTCAATGAGTTCATACCCCTTCTCTTTCAGAATTGAGAATTGAGAATTGAGAATGGATGTGAGGGTTTTATTACTCGGTTTTTTATACTTTAAGTTATGAAGCGATATAGCATTTTTTTACTTATACTTTCTTTATTTTCCCCTTTATTGGGATTGGCTTGGCCCGGTATGCCGATGCCTAAGCTTCATGTGGAGGGGCGCTGGCTGATGGATGAGAACGGCAACAAAGTCAACCTCCATGGCTTTGGCCAGACGTATAGCCCATGGTTTAATGAAATGGGCTCGAAGTGGAATAATTATGACGTTCAAGCATGTCTAAAATACAATAAGGATATTCTCGACGGTGTCATGGACCGTGCCGGATGGAAGATGACATATCTTCGTATGCACATGGATCCCTATTGGAGCAATACTCCTGGCGTTCAGACTACTGGAGAGAATGATATATCTGCATTCAGTTTCGAGAGATTTACGCGTTATCTTGAGTCTGTATTCATTCCCATGGCGGAGTATGCAATTTCCAAGGGCCTTTACGTGGTGATGCGTCCGCCGGGTGTCTGTCCTGAAAAGATTGAGGTTGGTGGAAACTACCATAACTATCTTAAATCTGTATGGGGATACATAGCTTCTAATAAGCGCCTCACTGACAATCCTTACATAATGTTTGAGCTCGCTAATGAGCCGGTGCAAATCAAAGGCACTGATGGTCAGTATGGTTCCGGCTCAGATGCTTGCAACAAAGCCCTTACCCAGTTCTTCCAGGAGATTGTAGACATCATGCGGGAGGAAGGCTGCAAGAATATTCTGTGGGTGCCAGGCACTTCCTATCAGTCGCAGTATGCCGGCTTTGCTAAATATCCTGTAAAAGGAGAAAATATTGGCTATGCTATCCACGTATACCCTGGATGGTATGGCAGCGACGCCATCGAGCCAAGCCATGAGCTTGGCGGTAGCTACGGAGGAGGATATGATGCCTTTGCAGCAGGCTGGAAAAATCAGATAGAGCCATGTGCAGCGATTGCTCCGATTCTCGTCACTGAAATGGACTGGATGCCCTCCAAATATCAGGCATCCTGGGGAAAGAGTATCACTGGCCAGATGCTCGGAGCTGGTTTTGGAGCAAACTTCAAGCTTCTTGCCGACCGCACGGGCAACGTAGGCTGGATGCTCTTTACAGGCCCGGAACTCCTTGCAAAATATGATGGAAAAGCGGGCAAGGAGGGAAGCTATACGATGTATAATGACCCGGATGCCTGCATGTGGCCAGCCTATCATTGGTTTGAGGAATATGCCGGTCTGGAGATGCCACCTGTCCAGAATGTGGATATTTATTTCTCACCACGAGGTATCCACACTTCGGATGAGACGGTGATACTTACCGGAAGTTCAAAAGGTGCTGCTTTGATAGCAGATCGTGGGATAGGCGTTGATTTCAATATCAGCGGTGACATTGAGGTGTCGATTTCCCATCCTGACGTCTTGAAATGGGATGGAAGTTCATTTACTGCCATGCGTCCTGGTGAGGCGACATGCGAATTCAACTATACTATAGATGGAAAGCAGCACACGAAGAATCTGCATTTTACCTCCACACCGTTCCCTCTGCTTAATGGCTACTTTAACCCATCGATATGGGAGACTGGCACATTCAACGAGCAGACGGGCGAGATTACAACAGGCCAGTATGGGTTTGCCGGTTGGAAATATGGAAGTGGCCTTGACCTTTCCGACTATAATTACCTGATATGCGAAGTGGAGAATCCCGGAGGCGGTCTTTCAATACGACTGTTTGATAAGGATAATTATTGGACCGATCCATACATTAAAGATTTCAATGGCAGTTCAAGAGTTGTCGTAGATCTAAAGAATATGAAATCTAACGAGAACAGGACAGTGGATCCTTCCCATATCTACATTGTCGGGTTCTGGACTTTGGGTGGCCATAAGTTTAAGGTGAAGAATATCTTCCCCTCCAACGATTCAAATGCCACTGCTGTTGAAGCTATCTCTACGGATAATTTCACTGATGGCGCTATCTATAACCTTCAGGGTATACGTGTGGCTTCCTCACTTTCGGAAGTCTCAACACCCGGAATTTACATTCAAAACGGTAAAAAAATCATCAAACGTTAGATTCTCAAGGAAAAGATACGAAACGTAACATAAAAGATACATATCAAAAAGAGCTTTTATAGAACATTTCGTAATTTTACGCATCGATTTGTGAATCTAAAAAAACTTCATTAATATCATGAAAGGATTGAAATCTCTAATATTAGGCTCCGCTCTTCTTGCAACTGCAATGAGTGCCGACGCGCAAGATCCCAACTTTCATATTTATCTCTGCCTCGGGCAGTCGAATATGGAAGGTAACGCATCTATCGAGCCAATCGACCGCCAGAATGTACCTGAACGCTTCCAGATGATGGCTGCGGTCGACTTCAATAATCCCAAACGCACGAAAGGGGAGTGGTATGTGGCTACTCCTCCATTGGTGAGGGAATACACCGGATTGACCCCTATGGATTACTTTGGTCGCACCATGGTCGACAATCTGCCTGAAGATGTCAAAGTCGGAGTTGTGGCAGTAGCTATCGGCGGGTGCAAGATAGAGCATCTCGACAAAGACTTCAATCCCGCTACTCTCTCAAGCGAGGCTGACTGGTTTCAGAATTTCATGAAGGCGTATGACAACGCTCCTTATGCGAGACTTGTAGAGTGCGCTAAGAAAGCTCAGAATGCTGGCGTGATCAAAGGTATACTTTTGCATCAGGGTGAGTCCAATACCGGCGACCCCCAATGGTGGAACAAAGTCCGTAAAGTCTACAATGACCTCCTTTCCGATCTCAATCTCGAGCCTAATTCCATCCCTCTCTTGGCAGGCGAAGTCGTCACTTCGGAAATGGGAGGAGTATGTGGAGCCATGAATGCAATAATCAGCAATGTTCCCAAGGATTTCCCGATGGCTCATTCTGTTTCGGCTGCCCAGCTTCCGCAAAAGGGAGATGGCCTTCATTTCACTGCCCACGGTTACCGTGTGCTTGGATGCCGTTATGCTACAGAGATGCTCGCTACAATGGGTATCTCAGATCCGAAGGTGGAATATTCGGAAGAAATTCCCTTTGTTCCCACACCCGAGCCCTCCGAAGGTGACTTTACGTTCGACTTCCAGTATTTCAATCCCCAAATCTTTGCAGATGGCTCTTTCGATGCTCAGACCGGCACTTTCAAAGGTGGACAATGGGGTTTCGGAGGTTGGGAATATACCAAACCAATCGACCTATCAGGCTATAATTACATTGTAGCGGAACTCAAGGAAGAAGAAAAGGATGGTGTGGAATTCCGTGTCTTTGATACTCAAAGTTATTGGGAAACTCCTTACACTTCCAAGTTCAATGGTGGAAAGCTAATAGTTGCGGAACTGAACGGAATGATGAAGAATCTTCCTGACGGGTCGATCAAACCTCTCGATACTTCTAACGTATACCGTGTCGGTTTCTGGTGCTATGGCAATAATCCGACCCAAATCAAGCAGGTGTTTGCCACCAACAATAATCCCTACGACACTGGCGTCAAAAGCACGGCCATGGATGCCAATAATACCACAGTGTATGACATGACAGGCCTGAAAGTAGCCGACAGTCTGCTTGAGGCCAACCTTTGCCCCGGCATCTACTTTACCGGCGGCCGCAAGATTGCAATACGATAATAAGGACCACCGGTTTCCCAGCCGACTCCATGGACCACCGGCTTCCCAGCCGTCTCCACATCACAAATATTTATAAGCAAAACATGAAAAGACAAATCATCCTCCCCCTTATAGCTATAACAGCCATTTCGGCTTCAGCCGACTCTTACGATGTAAAGAGCCCCGACGGAAAGACTGTGGTGACAGTCTCTGACGAAGGACTTATGCCAACATATTCCATAAAATACAATGGCAAGGATTTCCTCCTTCCATCTCCACTTGGGCTTGTCACCAATATCGGAGACTTTACATCAGGACTTAATATTAGTAAGGTACGCCCTTCCAAGCGTAGTGATTCCTATTCTCTGAAAAATATAAAGTCGAGCAAGGTTGATTACGAAGCCAACACTTCAGATTTCACTTTCTGTCGCGAGGATGGAACTCCGGTATTCGAACTCCAGATGGAGGTCAGCGACAACAACGTGGCATTCCGATATAATCTGTTGCCTCAGAAGGAGACTCTTTGCTGCGTAGTGGAAAGTGAGGCCACAGGTTTTGTAATGCCGGATGGAACAACGACTTTCCTTTGTCCGCAGATGCAACCTCTTAGCGGATTTGCCCGTACAGCTCCCAGTTATGAGACCAACTACGACCTTGACGCCGAGATGGGCAAGAATGGATGGGGCAACGGATATACATTCCCCTGCCTCTTTAAGAATGGAGATAATGGATGGACCCTCATTTCAGAAACTGGTCTGGCCGGAGATTATGTCGCTGCCCATCTTGCTAATAAGGAAGCCAACGCATATGAAATTGCCTACGCACTGCCTAATGAGCAGAATGGATATGGCTCCACTGGTGCAGCTATATCTCTTCCTGGTGGGACACCGTGGCGCACCATCACTATAGGAGAGAATCTCGCACCTATAGTTGAGACTACAATACCTTTCGATGTCGTCCAGCCACTATATGAGCCATCAAAAGATTACGATTACGGAAAAGGAAGCTGGAGCTGGATTATCAAGATGGATCCAAGCTGCAACTTCGATGAGCAGAAGAAATACATTGATTTCTCAGCAGCTATGGGTTGGGATACAGTGCTCGTTGATGCTCTATGGGATAGCCAGATTGGATACGAAGGAATCGAGAAACTTGCGGCCTATGGCAAGGAGAAGGGTGTGGACCTTTATCTTTGGTATAACTCCAATGGATCATGGAATGATGCCCCTCAGGGTCCGCGTGGTGTGATGAACGATATAGTCAAGCGTCGTAAAGACATGAAGTGGATGAAGGAAAAAGGCATCCGTGGTATCAAGGTCGATTTCTTCGGTGGCGACAAGCAGGAGACGATGCGTCTCTATCACGACATCCTTGCGGATGCCAATGATTACGGAATACTCGTCATTTTCCATGGTTGTACGCTTCCCCGTGGCTGGGACCGTATGTATCCCAACTTTGCTGCAGCCGAGGCAGTGCTTGCAAGCGAGAATCTTCACTTCTCACAGGGTATGTGTGATGCCGAAGCAAAGAACGCTTGTACTCATCCATTCGTCCGCAATACAGTAGGAAGCATGGATTTTGGTGGAAGCACGCTCAACAAGTATTATTCTGCCGACAACAAGCGTGGCTCCAAACGAATGACAAGCGACGTATTTGCTCTTGCCACTGCCGTTCTTTTCCAAAGCCCAGTGCAGCACTTCGCTATGGCTCCCAACAACTTGGAGGATGCTCCGTCATGGGCAGTCGACTTTATGAAGAATGTGCCCACTACTTGGGATGAGGTGAAATTTATCGACGGCTATCCGGGCAAATATATCATTCTTGCCCGCAAAAGTGGCAACGACTGGTATGTAGCAGCCATCAATGCCGAGGAGGCTCCTCTTAAAGCAGAGATAGAACTCCCTGGCTACATAGCCGGCCAAGAAATCTCTCTTTACTCCGACGATAAAGACCTCAACGGCTCCCTAAAGACAGTGAAGGCTGACAAGAAAGGAAAAGTTAAAGTCAACATCCCCAAAAACGGCGCCACACTGTTAAGGTATTGACATATTCAATGGGAGGGCGGTTTGTAACCGCCCCGAGCCGACCAATGGTAACTAAACACCAGAAGCTCTGCTATTGCAGACCTCTTTCTCAGCTCGGAGTTCTGTTATCGTAGAGCATATAAGGTGCCTTTCTCAGCTCGGAGAGCTGTTATCGTGACGAAACCCCAGGCTTCAGCCTGGGGCAGCCAACAAAAGCACAGTAGCCTCGGAGAGGCGATTTGTGGTTCAGACCCAACAATAATAAACTAACAAAATAACCCATGGAACCCTCAAATAATCTCGAATCCAAAGGATTCTACAAGGTCTCGATGCTCAAATGCATCGGATTCGGTTCCGGCGACCTCGCCCAGAACCTTATCTATCAGACCATCAGCATGTATCTGCTATTCTTCTATACCAACGTCTACGGCCTTGACCCGGCTGTAGCCGCTGTGATGTTTCTGATTGTCAGAATCATAGACGTTATATGGGACCCATTGGTAGGTACATTTGTCGACAAGCATGAGCCCAAACTGGGTAAATATCGTTCATATCTCATCTTGGGTGGTATCCCATTGACTGGTTTTGCCATCCTTTGCTTCTGGAATGGTTTCTCCGGTTCGCTCCTTTACGCCTATATCACTTATGTGGGACTCTCCATGTGCTATACACTTGTAAATGTACCCTATGGTGCGTTGAACGCATCTCTGACCCGTGACACAGCAGAAATCACAAAACTGACTTCCGTGCGTATGTTCATGGCTAACGTCGGAGGTCTCGCAGTAGGTATGGGTATTCCTATCGTGCTGAAGCTGTTCGATCCCGCTGAGACCGAGGATATGTCTACCCACGACTCTGCATGGCTTGCGACAATGACAATCTATGGCCTCATTGGACTTGCACTTCTCTTCTTCTGTTTCTTCCAGTGCAAGGAGAAAGTGGTGATGGATAAGGCAGAGACTGAAAATGTAAAAGTTTCTGACCTTTGGATGGAATTCGTACACAACCGTCCGCTCCGCATTCTTGCCTTCTTCTTCATCACAGCATTTGGAATGATGGCTATTGCCAACTCAGCAGGTGCTTATTATATCAACTACAATATGCACGGCAATGCAGGTGAACTCTCCATCTTCATGGGTCTTGGTTCGATACCGGCTTTCATCTTCATGCCTATGATTCCTGCCATCAAGAAGAAGGTAGGAAAGAAAGGTATGTTCAATATATTCCTTGTGACTGCAATCGTAGGTATGACACTCCTCTACATAGTGACTGTAGTGCCCTTCCTGAAGCATATGTGGCTGGTCTATATCGCACAGTTCGTAAAGTCTACAGGCGTGATTGTAGCTACTGGCTACATGTGGGCGCTTGTGCCAGAGGTGATTTCTTATGGTGAATACACCCACGGACGCCGTATCTCAGGTATTGTAAACGCGCTCACCGGTATCTTCTACAAGGCCGGCATGGCACTCGGCGGTGTAGTTCCGGGTCTCGTACTTGCGTTTGTAGGTTTCAATAGCGAGGCAGCAGAACAGACCGTGTTTGCTCAGCAGGGTATACTTTGGTTGGTAGCTATCATTCCCGCTCTCTTGCTTATCCTCGCGATGTTCATAATTTCACGCTATGAGCTCACCGACGAACGCATCGACGAGATCAACCGCGCCATCGAATCCCGCCACAACAAATAAATTGATTATCAGGTCGGAGACCTGATGATTGTGTCAAAACCCCAGGCTTCAGCCTGGGGTGTAGCTAAAGTCTCAGTAGCCTCGGAGAGGCGATTTGTGATTAATACCCAATAGGATAACATGAAAATACACTTATTACACTATTTTGCAGCTGCCATTTTAGCCGCTTCCTGCTCATCCACAAAAGAGGAGCAGACCCCGGCGACTATGAAGGATGCTTTCAAAGACGAATTCCTGATTGGAGCAGCTATCAACGTCCCGCTCCTTATGGGGGAAGACCCAAAGGCTGACTCTATTGTGGCTCTCCACTACAATTCAATTGTGCCTGAGAACTGTATGAAGAGCATGGAGATACATCCTGAAAAGGACCGTTATTTCTGGGATGAGGCTGATGCCTATGTGAAATATGGCCAGGACCATGACATGGCTATCATAGGCCATTGTCTTGTGTGGCATGCCCAGCTTTCTCCATGGTTCCCATATGATGATAACGGCAATTACGTTGACAAGGAGGAGATGAAGACTCGTATGAAAGATCATATCCAGACAGTCGTAGGCCGCTACAAAGGCAAGATAAAAGGTTGGGACGTAGTCAATGAATGTATAGAAGACGACGGCAGCTGGCGTCATACGCCATTCTATGATATCCTCGGTGAAGAATTCCTTCCCTTGGCATTCGAATATGCACATGAGGCTGATCCGGATGCAGAGCTTTATCTCAACGACTATTCCATGTTCAAAGCCCCGAAGCGTGAGAAATACGTGCAGATTATCAATGATCTGAAGGCACGAGGTATCCGAATTGACGGTATGGGGCTACAAAGTCATATCGGTTACGAGCAGAATGACCCAGATTTCGCTGAATATCAGAAGACGATAGATGCCCTGTCGGAAACTGGCGTAAAGTTGATGATTACTGAACTCGACATCTCCGCGCTTCCCTTCGTGATGCAAGGTGCCAACACTGACGCAAACTTTGAATTGACCGATGAACTCAATCCATTCACGCAGGGCCTTTCGGAGGAGCGTGCGAAGGAATGGAATAGGAGAGCAGCTGATGTAATGGCCTTCTATAGGAAGAATGCTGATAAGATAGATCGCGTCACATGGTGGGGAACCCACGACGGTATGTCCTGGCGCAATGATTGGCCCATCAACGGACGCACGGACTATCCTCTTCCATTTGACCGCGACTACAAACTGAAACCTTTTATGCAAGAGATAATTGAGAATAATTGATAAATATATGAGAAAATCCATAATAATAACTTCATTGATGTTCTCTTTGACGGCTTTTGCACAAAGCGACATAAAGACAGTCAAAGACCATTTCAAGAATGACTTCCTTATAGGAGCGGCTATCCCTGTTTGGCATGTAAATGGGGATGACCCGAGAGCTGACTCCATCGTTAGCTTGCACTTCAACTCCATAGTGGCCGAAAACTGCATGAAAAATGAAAAGATTCAGCCTAAGGAGGGTGAGTTCTTTTGGGAGGATGCCGATAAATTCGTCAAGTACGGGGAAGACCGGAATATGGCAATCATCGGACATGCGCTTGTGTGGCACTCCCAACTGGCTCCATGGTTCCCGAAAGACAAGGATGGCAATGATGTTAGCCCTGAAGTGCTCAAACAGCGTATGAAAGACCATATCTACGCTGTTATGGGCCGATATAAAGGAAAAATAAAAGGGTGGGACGTTGTAAATGAAGCTATCGAAGACGACGGAAGCTATCGGCAGTCTCCCTTCTATCGCATTCTCGGCGAGGAATACATTCCATTGGCATTCCAATACGCTCATGAGGCAGACCCCGACGCAGAACTCTATATCAACGACTTCTCAATGTTTAAGCCTGCAAAGCGTGAGGCATACGTGAAGATTGTCAATGATCTTAAGAAGAGAGGACTTCGAATCGATGCCATTGGCATGCAGAGCCATATCGGAATGGATTATCCTGAAATGGATGAATACGAGAAGAGTATTGTTGATTTTGCAGCTACAGGATGCAATGTCATGATCACTGAACTCGATATGTCGGCTCTTCCTACGGTGCAGATGAGTGCGGATGTGGGCTCCATATTCAGAATGAAGCCGGAAGAACGTCGTGAGGCCATGAAGAAATTCAACGTTTATCCCAACGGACTTCCTGAAGAGGTAAGCAAGGAATGGAACGACAGGATGGCTCAGGTAGTAGCCCTCTACAAGAAACACGCTGATAAAATCTCGCGCGTGACATGGTGGGGCACTACAGACGGGATGTCCTGGAAAAACGGTTTCCCGATTCCTGGACGCACAGACTATCCACTCCTCTTCGACCGCAACTACAACATGAAACCCTTCATGGTTTCAGAATTAGAAACAAAGAATTGAGAATAAGTTTTAATTTAGAATTAGTTTGAACTGAGAATTCATAATTTGGTATAGTTCTCAGCTCGGAGAGCTGTTATTGTGACGAAACCCCAGGCTTCAGCCTGGGGCCGTGCAAAAGGCACAGTAGCCTCGGAGAGGCGATTTGTGAGTTATTTATCATTAATTTAGACTAATTATGTTACATCCTGAAAAAAGATATCTCTTCCCTGCCGACTACATGGCAGACCCAAGCGTACACATCTTCAACGGCAAGATCTACATCTATCCTTCCCACGACTGGGAGTGCGAGAACGTGGAGAACGACAACGGTGACCAGTACGTCATGAAAGACATGCACGTCCTTTCTATCGACGGCGATCCTATGACCGGCAAAGTGACCGACCATGGCAAGGCTCTTGACATAGCCGACATACCATGGGCAGGACGTCAGCTCTGGGACTGTGATATTGCTGAGAAAGATGGAAAGTATTACCTCTATTTCCCACTGAAAGACAAGAACGACATCTTCCGTGTCGGTGTGGCAATTGGTGACAAACCAGAAGGTCCGTTCATCCCTCAGCCCGACCCCATACGTGGCAGCTATTCTATCGACATGTGTGTATTGAAAGATGGAGACGAATACTATATGTATTTCGGAGGCCTGTGGGGAGGTCAGCTCCAACGCTATAAAGACAACAAGGCTCTTGAAATACCTTATCTTCCGGAGGGTGACGAGCCATCCCTTCCCAGCCGTTGTGTGCGTCTGAGCAAGGATATGCTTCAGTTTGCAGAAGAGCCACGTCCCGTGCAGGTGGTAGACGAAAACGGCGAGCCCTTGAAGGCTAATGATCCGCATCGTTTCTTCGAGGCATCATGGGTGCATAAACATAATGGAAAGTACTATTTCTCCTACTCCACAGGCGACAGCCATCTTCTCTGCTATGCAGTTGGCGACAATCCATATGGACCGTTCGTATATCAGGGTGAGATATTGACTCCGGTTGTCGGCTGGACCACTCACCACAGCATCATCGAGTATGACGGCAAGTGGTATCTTTTCCACCACGACAGCGTTCCTTCAGGTGGCAAGTCATGGCTCCGCAGCCTAAAGGTATGCGAACTCACCTACGACGCCGACGGCCGCATCCAGACCATCTCCGGCCAAGACTGACCAATACAGCACAGCTCGGAGAGCTGTTATTGTGACGAAACCCCAGGCTTCAGCCTGGGGTAGACAATATAAGCACAGTAGCCTCGGAGAGGCGATTCGTGATATTGTCATATCAGATAAAACTTAGTTATGCGAAATCTCCTATCATTCTTACTCGTCTTTCTCTCTCTCACCGCCTTCTCCGCCCCTCCCACCATCGACTTCATTACCCCATCCATAGTCAGGGTGAGATGGACACCCGATGGCACTGTCACCGACAATGCCACCGGTGTATGTGTCTATCCAACGACCGAAGTCACAGTCAAGGAGACCAAGCAAGGCAACCTGACTATTTACTCTACCGACTCTCTGCAAGTGACTGTAGACAGCAAAGGAGGTGTGACATTTGCCGATCCGGTGGCTAAGAGAATCTTGCTGAAGGAATCAGTCAATGTCCCAAGGAAATTTGAGAAAATAGCTCAGGAGAAAATCACGTACGATGAGTCTTCCGCACATATGGAAGAGACCGCCAACGGAAAAGTGACAGTGAAGGATATCCTCCGCAGAGATACTGTCGGCTTTAAACAGCGGTTTGCAATCACGTTTGATATGTCGTCTGATGAGGCCCTCTACGGACTTGGCCAGCAGATGGAAGATTATGTCAATCTTCTGGGTAAGACTCTTTATCTGACTCAGCATAATCTGAAGATATTCATCCCGATGATGGTGTCTACAGCCGGCTACGGTCTCCTTTTTGATGCAGGATGCTCCATGAAGTTCGACAGCAAGGACAAAGGCCTCGGAATGAAGATAGGGGAGACCTCTTCCGGTGTTGAGACCACTCTCGAGATGGAAGCGGCCAAGACCGTAGACTATTACTTCATCAAAGGTGCGATGCCGGAGAATGTCGTGGAAGGATACCGCTATCTCACAGGCAATGTGGCTATGATGCCGCGCTACATGTTTGGATATGTGCAGTCGAAAGAACGCTATGTTTCCTCCGATGATATTGTAAATACGCTTAAGGAGTATCGCCGCCGTCATGTGCCGATTGATGTGATTGTGCAGGACTGGAACTACTGGCCTCAGGGATGGGGCTACATGAAGATGAACCGCGATTACTATCCGGATCCTAAGGCCCTTGCTGATTCCGTGCATGCCCAAAACGGCAAACTGATGGTAAGCATCTGGGCAAATCCTCAGTATTGTCCTGAAGAGGAGGATTTCAGAAGCAAAGGGCTTATGCTTGAGCATTCTGTCTATGATGCGTTCAGTCCTGAAGGACGCGACCTATATTGGAAATATGCTGACGATGAGTTCTTCTCCAATGGTTTCGACTGTTGGTGGTGTGATAGCAGCGAACCGCTCGATGGCGATTGGAATCAACTGCCTGAACCCGAGAATGGTGTCCCTTATTCATGGGATAACCATGAGCGTCGCTGGCGTCTGAACGATGCAGTCCTTTCTGAGGCTTTGGGTGCTGAGCGTGCCTGCCTCTATTCGCTCAATCATGCAAAAGGCATCTATGAGCATCAACGTGCTGCTTCCGACAGGAAGCGTGTGGTCAATCTTACCCGATCCTCTTACGCAGGGCAGCAGAGATATGCTACAGCTTCTTGGAATGGTGACACCTACGCGTCTTGGGATTCATTCAAGAAGCAGATTCCCGGCAGCATCAACTATTTTGCAACCGGAAGCCCGTATTGGACCACTGATATAGGATGCTTCTTTGTCAAGAGCAGTCCAAGATGGTTTCAGAAAGGAGAGTTCCCTGAAGGCGTGAAAGATGATGGCTACAAGGAGTTTTATACCCGTATGTTCCAGTGGGGCGCGTTCCTTCCCATTCTTAGAAGTCATGGCACTGAGACTCCGCGTGAGATCTGGCATTTTGGAGAGCCCGGCACCCCCTACTACGACGCCATCCTTGATATGATAAATCTGAGATATTCCATGCTCCCATACATCTACAGCATGGCAGATGCTCAGACTCATAGCGGCTACAGTATGGCTCGTCCCCTTGCTTTCGATTTCCCTAAAGACAGGAAAGTTTTCGACATCAAAGACCAATATATGTTTGGCGATATTATGGCCTGCCCTGTCACTGACCCGGGAGTAGACTCAAGAGAAGTGTATCTCCCTGCGGGAACAGATTGGTACGACTTTTGGACCGGCAAGAGGTTTGCTGGAGGTGAAACATTGGCTTCAGAAGCCCCGCTCAATCGCATTCCTCTCTTCGTAAAGGCAGGAAGCATCATCCCGACAACCGAAACTGTTGAATACAGTGGCGCATCAGTAGGAAAGCCCTTGACAATTGACATCTATCCAGGCAAAGACGCAGAATTCACTCTCTATGATGATGCCGGAGACTCCTATGATTTTGAGAAAGGGGAGTTCGCACGCATAAGAATGGATTGGAACGATGCAAAAAATGTCTTGACAATTGCAGAATGCGAGGGCACTTATCCCACAGCTCCGAAAGAAAGGATAATGACTATCCGTAAGGATGGCAAGACCAAATCCATTACATACAAAGGAAGGAAAACAAAAATCAAATTATGAAGAAACTTATATTTTCAAGCTCTCTTTTACTTGCATCGGCTTTAGCCGTTGCTGACAATCCCTGTGTGCAGACATGCTTCACGACCGACCCGGCTCCCATGGTGCATGGCGACCGCCTCTACGTCTACACAGGTCATGACGAAAACAAAGCAGACTTCTTCTGGATGCAGGAGTGGCGAGTGTATTCTACCGACGACATGGTTAACTGGACCGACCATGGCAGTCCTCTCGCGATCGAAGATTTTTCTTGGGGCGACGACCGTGCATGGGCTCCTCAATGCGTGGAGCGCAACGGAAAATTCTATTTCTACGTGCCTCTGCATTCAAATCTGAGTGGAACTATGGCGATAGGAGTTGCTGTCGGCGATTCACCTACTGGTCCATTCAAGGATGCGATCGGAAAACCTCTTGCCGACGGAAGCTGGGACTATATTGACCCTACGTGTTTCATCGACGATGATGGTCAGGCCTATCTGTATTGGGGCAATCCTACTATCTATTATGTCAAGCTCAACGACGACATGATATCCTTTGATGGAGAAGTCCAGAAGCTCGTTCCTGATGAGGCTGGTTTTGGTCAAGGCAAGGAGGTCCCGATGGAGCCTGGTAAGCACTACAGAAGCTCTTATACCGAAGGCCCATGGTTTTTCAAACGTGACGGTAAGTACTACATGCTTTATGCCGCAGGTGGTATTCCCGAGCATATAGCTTACTCAATGAGTGACAATCCGACCGGTCCTTGGAAGTATATGGGCACTATCATGCCGCAGAAAGACGAGACAGGCTCTTTCACCAATCATTGCGGAGTGATGGATTATAAAGGGAAATCCTACTTCTTCTATCACACCGGCAATCTCCCCGGAGGAGGTGGCTTTGGCCGCAGTTTCTGTGTCGAGCCCTTTGAATATAACGCCGACGGCACTATCCCGACCATTCTTCCTACTAAGGAAGGGGCTCCGGCAGTAGGTTATCTTGACCCTTACAAGAGGGTAGAGGCGGAGACTATGGCATGGTCAGAGGGCCTTACCACCCGTCAGAATGTAAAGGAGGGTGTCTATGTCTCAGACATCCACAATGGAGACTATCTGAAAGTGGCTAATGTCAACTTTATGAGTGGAGGACCAAAGACATTCTGTGCCTCAGCTGCAAGCGGGTTGCGTGGAGGCAAAATAGAAGTACATATGGACTCAATAGATGGTCCCGTAGTAGCAGATTTGAAAGTGCCTGGCACTGGAAGTTGGGAAAATTTTGCCTACGTCGAGACTCCCGCCAAGATAGAAGTGCCAGGTGTCCACGACCTCTACTTCGTCTTTACAGGTCGCAAGGGTCCTGAGCTCTTCAACTTCGACTACTGGCAATTTAAATAAGGTTATAAAGTGTTTGGTGGTCAGTGATTTAATCCTATTCTTGTGATAAATACTCAGCTCGGAGAGCTGTTATTGTGTCGAAACCCCAGGCTGAAGCCTGGGGTTTCGCTAAATAATCAGTAGCCTCGGAGAGGCGATTTGTGAGGGCTGGATAGTCGCTATCTACCCTTATCTATACTTACTCAGCTTCTTCTTGAGCATCCGGATTTTCTCCTTGCTTGGCGATGTATTCGCTGGGAGAATAACCGAAATATTTCTTAAATGACTCTGAGAATTGGCCGGGGCTCGAGAATCCTACTGAGTATCCCACCTGCGATATGTTGGTGTTTTTCTTCAGCAGCATTTCGGCAGCTCGTTTAAGCCTGACGCTTTTTAGGAAATCTCGGGGAGCCAATCCTACCAGCGTCTTCATCTTTCGATGCAGATGCACTCTGCTGAGTCCCACTGCGTCTGCCAATTGCTCTACTCCGA